>CAMNBC010000189.1 GCA_946532115.1 uncultured Treponema sp. | reverse complement strand
TTAAAGCCCTGCTTATCTTTTAGTTTAAGCAAATCTGTTCGACCGCAAAGTTCTTCAACAGAACGTACACCAAGTTTTGCCATAATCTCACGCATTTCCTGAGCAATGAACTTCATGAAGTTTTCAACATATTCAGGTTTTCCCGGGAATTTTGCACGAAGCTTTTCATTTTGAGTAGCAACCCCAAAAGGACAAGTATCCAGCTGGCAGACTCTCATCATGGAACAGCCCATGGAAATTAAAGGCGCAGTAGCAAATCCAAACTCTTCAGCTCCAAGCAAGGCCGCAATTACAACATCACGGCCACTCATCAGTTTTCCATCAGTTTCAATTACAACGCGGCCTCTGAGTCCGTTTTGAATCAAGGTCTGGTGAGTTTCAGCTAAACCAAGCTCCCATGGAAGACCCGCATGGTGAATTGAAGAGATTGGCGCAGCACCTGTTCCGCCATCATGACCGGAAATTAAAATGACCTGAGCACCGGCCTTGGCAACACCGGCCGCAATTGTTCCAACTCCGGCTTCACTAACAAGCTTAACGCTTATTCTGGCGTCGCGGTTTGCATTTTTCAAATCATAGATAAGCTGAGCAAGATCTTCGATGGAATAAATATCATGATGAGGCGGTGGCGAAATCAAAGCTACCCCCGGAGTTGCATATCTTGTTTTTGCAATCCATGGATATACCTTTTTACCCGGCAAGTGACCGCCTTCACCAGGTTTAGCACCCTGTGCCATCTTAATCTGAATTTCACGGGCACTCAAAAGATATTCTTCAGTAACACCAAAACGTCCGCTTGCAACCTGTTTAATTGCAGAATTATATTCAGTTCCAAGTCTTTCAGGCTTTTCACCACCCTCACCCGAATTCGACTTTCCATGCAGGTGATTCATCGCAGCGGCCATGCATTTATGTGCTTCTTCGCTTATAGAGCCATAGGACATAGCGCCGGTTTTAAAACGCTGAACTATTGAGTCAACAGCTTCTACTTCATCAATAGAAATTCCCTGGCCTGCTTTTTCAAAATCAAAATCAAGCATTGCCCTCAAGGTATGCGGGTGTTCATTAGAATCAACTAAGGCCGTATATTCCTTAAATCTTGCATAGTCTCCATTTCGGGTAGACTGCTGCAGGGCAACAATAGTTTCAGGATTATAGAGGTGACTTTCTGCCTGGGGACCGCGACGGAATTTATGTTTTCCAACTGAATCAAGATGCTGATTTACGGTAAGGTCTGCAGGATCAAAGCCCTGAGCGTGATGGTATCTTACATCTTCTTCAATTTCTTTAAGACCAATTCCACCTACACGGCTTACAGTATTCGTAAAATATTTTTCAATTACATCTGAAGCGATTCCAACAGCTTCAAAAATTTGTGCTGACTGGTAAGATTGAATTGTACTAATTCCCATTTTTGCGGCAATCTTTACAATTCCATTTATAACAGCCTTGTTGTAATCATCTATTGCAGTATGGTAATCCTTATCAAGTATTTTCTGATCAATAAGCTCAGCAATTGCTTCATGTGCAAGATAGGGATTAATTGCCCGCGCACCATAACCAAGACACATTGCTGCCTGATGGACATCACGAACTTCTGCACTTTCAAGAATTATGGAAATCGCCGTACGTTTTTTTGTCCTGATAAGATACTGTTCAACCGCAGATACTGCAAGAATTGCCGGAATTGCGGCATGAGTTTTGTCTACACCACGATCACTAAGAATGATGATGTTATAACCTTCTGAATACGCAGCATCTATTTGTGCAAAAAGCTTATCCAGTGCGGCTTCCAGTTTGCCACACGGATTCGAGACATCTTTAGTCATTTCCAATCCGTGTGACAATTTAAACAGAATAGACAATGTTTTAGCTTTCAATCCCTGCTGGTTTAACGCAGCAATTTTAATAAGATCTGTTCCTGTTAAAATTGGATTATTAATTTCCAGTACACGGCAATTCTGTGCAGTCGGCTGCAACAAATTTCCATCTGTTCCAACATACACCGTAGTATCAGTTACAATCTTTTCCCGCAGGCTGTCAATTGGCGGGTTTGTTACCTGTGCAAACAACTGCTTAAAGTAGCTGAACAGGCTTGGATGTTTTTCGCTCATAACAGCCAGCGGGGTATCAATGCCCATACTTGCTGTTGGTTCTACACCATTTTTTGCCATTGGGAGAACCATTTCATTTACATCTTCATAGTTCCATCCGAATGCACGATATAATATATTTCTTTCTTCAAGAGTATGTACAGGAACCTTTTTATTTGGAATTTTCAAATCTGAAAGATGAACAAGATTCATATCTATCCATTCACCATAAGGATAAAGTTTTGAATATGTTTCCTTACATTCTTCATCACTGATAATTTTTTTCTGTACTGTATCGACAAGAAGAATACGTCCAGGCTGAAGCCTTGATTTGATTTTGATGTTTTCTTCAGGAATATCAAGAACTCCAACCTCACTTGACAAAATCAGCATACCATCTTTTGTTATATAATAACGGCTTGGACGAAGCCCATTACGGTCAAGGGTTGCTCCAAGCAAATCTCCATCACTAAAGAGTATTGCGGCAGGACCATCCCAGCTTTCCATCATAGTTGCCCAATAATGATAAAAATCTTTTTTATTTTGGAGCATATTTTCATCATGCTTCCAGGGCTCAGGAATACACATCATAACGGCAAGAGGAAGCGGCACGCCATTCATCATTAAAAATTCAAGTGTATTATCAAGCATTGCAGAATCTGAACCACTTGCATCTACAGCCGGAAGAACTTTTGTAAGTTCAGACTTACTAAGTTTGTTGGAACTAACTGTTTCTTCTCTTGCGAGCATACGGTCAACATTTCCACGTATTGTATTTATTTCACCATTGTGTGCAATAAAACGATTCGGATGCGCCCGCTTCCAGCTAGGCTGTGTATTTGTAGAAAAACGGGAATGTACAATTGCCAGAGCAGATTCATATTCAGATGACTGTAAATCATCGTAAAAAGTTCTAAGTTCATGTACAAGGAACATTCCTTTGTAGACAATTGTTCTGCTGCTTAAAGAACAAATATATGTAGATGAATCATCAGTTTTTTCGAAATTCCTTCTTAGAATATAAAGTTTTCTATCAAAATCAATTCCTTTTTCAACATCCGAAGGTCGTTCAATAAAGGCCTGCCAGATTTGTGGCATACAGTCTCGTGCTTTTTTTCCAAGAACTTCAGCATTTACAGGAACTTTTCGCCAGCCAAGAAATTTTAATTTCTCCTCATTACATTTTTCTTCAAATCTTTTCTTTTCTGAATCAGTTGCAGAATTTTCTGTTGAACAAGGAAAGAAAAATTGTCCTATACCATAATCGCGTTCTTCAAGACTTCCTAAAATATCACCTGCAGTTTTATTAAAAAAACTATGACTAATCTGTACAAGAATACCAACACCATCTCCGGTTTCACCACTGGCATCTTTACCGGCACGGTGTTCAAGTTTTTCGACAATGCTTAAAGCATTATCAACAATTTTATGAGATTTTGTTCCATCAATATTAACTACCGCACCAATTCCACAGTTGTCATGTTCAAAGCATGGTTCATAAAGTGTTTTTGTTGCAGATAAAGTCTTATTCTCTTTCATTTCAATACCATCCCATTTGTCTTATTTAACAAAAAAGCCGCATGCACAGAATTATTCTGAACATGCGGCTTCTTTGTCGTCTTGGAGATTATTCAAAAAACAAAAAAGGTCGTAGACAAGACTTCATCCTTTAGATGAAATATTATCTACGACCTCTTTGTCGTGTTATTATTAATAGTAATAAAAATGACCTTTTATGTCAATATTCAATATAAAATTATAAAAAGAAGATACTTATTTAAATGTTACATATGAACCTGCTATCTTCTTACTTTCGTAAACTGCACTATCAATAATCTTATAGTTATCTCCAAAATCAGCAGGTTCTCCGGATGCAATTATTGTAGCACCAATACTTGCTGTAACTGAGGTATCCCCAATTTCAGGAATTTCAATAGTCTTTAGATTTTCTATAAATCGATTTATTATCGATAAAGCAATTTTTTTGTCATGAACTT
>CAMNBC010000188.1 GCA_946532115.1 uncultured Treponema sp. | reverse complement strand
TTCTTAGCTTCCATCAAAATCGCCTCCTTTAAGACATCTTCTTTCTTAGCGAGGCGGTGTGGCTGAGAAGTATGAACAAGAGTTCCCTTACCTTTTGTACTCTGAATTTCAACACTTCCATGCATAAGAGTCACAAGGTTTTCAACAAGTGCAAGACCTAAGCCCGAACTGGCAATTTTAGCATTAACTTCATTTGCTTCACGGGTAAAGCTCTTGCAGGCATGAGGAATAAATTCTTCCGACATACCAATTCCATTGTCTTCACAAAAGAATTCTACAATACATTCATCCTTATTCTTGCCCGGAGACTGTTTCAACCAGTATTTGATTTTGCCACCAACCGGAGTATATTTAACTGCATTCTGCAGAATATTTAAGATACAATCCACTGTGTGCCGTATATCCTGATAAATATACGGGCTGTAAATTTCTTCATGATATTCAACTTCGATTTTCTTTTTTTCAATAGAGTCTGCCACCAGACCGTATATACGTCTTGTTGCATCTGTAAGATCTGAAGCCGCCTCATCAAGTTTTATTTCTCCACTTTCCAGACGTGCAATTTCGAGAATATCATTTACATACGCAAGCAGGGTTTCTTCCGACTGCTTAGCTTTTTTAACATTCTGCAAAACCTCAGTTTTTTTATCTGCACATTCCTTAATGGAATTTGTATAGCGAATTATTGTCTGTAATGAAGGAATGATGTCTCGTGCAACATTGTACATAAAAATATTTTTTGCTCTGTTCGCACTCACAGAAAAATCAGTCATTCTTTTCATTTCAAGCTGCTTTAAGCGTTCATTTTCAACAATTGCTTTTCTTCGCTCAGTTTCTGTAATATCATTTATAAAACAGAAACAGACATTTCCATATTTTTTTGTATTTACATGGCGGCCAATAGCATTCACATATTTTACAACGCCCTTATTATCTTTAATTCTAAACTCAACATTGTAAATATCATTATCATCTGTAATCTGACTATTAATACTCTTCGTAAGTATTTCAACATCGTCCGGGTAAACAATACCGGTAATAGAGTTACCGGTTTTCTGACGGAATTCTTCTGCAGTTTCGCAGCCGTATATATTCATCAGTTCACGATTAAACGAAATAATTTCTCTATAACCTTCTACGTGATAAGTAATAAAACCGCCAGGTAAACCTTCTGCAACTTCATTTGCAGCCATCAACATAGAATCGCTGAACTGAAAAGTATTATTCCCCTGTTCCGGAAGAGCAATTTTGCCGCAATTCATGACAGTTGTTTTTTTAAGATAAGATTCAAATTTTTTGATTGGAAGCGGCTGTGAATAATAGAACCCCTGAATATAATCGCAGCCAAGATACTGCAGAGTCTTTAACTGCTCAACCTCTTCAACACCTTCTGCCACTGTCAGCAAACCGAGTCGGTGCGCCATCTTAATAATATTTTCAATTATGATTACATTTAATTTCAGGTTACGTACAAAACTAATATCAAGCTTTAAGATATCAATCGGGAAAGTTGCAAGCGAACCAAGAGAAGAATAGCCCGCCCCAAAATCATCCATTTCTATCATATGGCCACGATTTTGAGTTTCCTTAACCTGAGAGATAATAAGATCCATATTTTCTGAATACAAAGATTCAGTTACTTCCATATGAAGCAGAGAATGATCTATTTTATAGTCCTCAATAATTTTGTAATGCTTTTCCATGCATCCCGGCTCAAGAAAATCGCGACGTGAAACATTTACAGAAATCGGTACAATCGGCAAACCTTCCTGCTGCCAGTGAGTAATATCCTTACAAACGCGCTCAAGAATAAAAGCATCCAGGCGTGTAATAAATCCGTTGCGTTCAAAAAGTGGAATAAACTGCCCCGGAGACATAAAGCCGTATTCCGGATGATTCCAGCGTACAAGAGCTTCAGCACCAACAATTTTTTCTGTGACAGCTTCGTGCTTAGGCTGATAGAACACCTGGAACTGTTCTTCTTCCAGCCCCCGTTCCATAGTTTCAGTAATACGCTGTTCGTTTAAAAGCTCGCTCTGCATACTGCTTTCATAAAACGAAACATCCTGACTGTAAGTCCCTTTAATTTTTCTGATTGCAAAAAATGCGCGGTCGCAGCAAACAACAATAGAAAGCTCAGGATCAATCGGTGCATAAATACCAGTCTTTACAACCTGATGCGGAATTGGTGCAGATTTAAGAATGGAATCACGAATTCTAAAGAGACGATCCATATGAACTTCGCCTTCGTATTCCATGAACAGTACATACTGATCACCACTAAAGCGGCCCGCAAGAGAATTTGAAACCGCCCTGTTTAACTGTTTACCGGTAAATGCCAGAAATTCATTACATTTTGCTTCACCATAAAGAGTATTTGAAAACTTAAAATTCTCAAAATCAAAAGCAATTACAAAGTAACTTTTATCAGGATTGTTACTACGGAGTTCTTCCGCCTTTCGCAAAAAAGCCTGGCGAGTCAAAAGTGTTGTAAGTTCATCGCGTTCAAGTTCGTTAATAGTACGGTTTGCTTCTGCAAGTTTTACTGCAATTTTAAGTCTGTTTATTACACGACCTTTGTTATATGGAGACTTCAAAAAATCAATTGCATCAATATCGAGCAGCCTGTCTTCCAGTTCAGAATTATCAACATCAGTTGCAATAAGAACCGGAAACTTTTGAATCTTTGGATTTTGTCTTATACCCGTTAAAAGATTTTCTGCTATATCAATATAAAAAATTCCGGCAGATATATGTTGTGATGAATCTGTAATAAGAGCCAGAGCTTCTTCTTCTGAAGATACAGTCATAACATCATAAGCTTCGGAAATTATTTTTCTGAGCTCAGTTAATTTAACACCTGGACCTTCAACAATGAGAACTCTTAATCTTTCATTCCGCTGTGCTGTTCGTTCCTGTTTGCTCAACTCTTTTACCTCCACGCTCCTTCTACAATTTAAAATTCACACCAAGGGAGCCTGTAAACATCTGAGAACTAAAATTATATGCAGCATTTAAACAGGTCTGGAAGAAGGCCAGATTAAGACTGACTCCTCCAAATATCTGAGTCTGTATTCCAACTTCGCTGTAAGTACGAATATAATTTTTAGAAGCCTTATCAGAAAGCGCATTAATTTTTGTGTTCTCCAGATAAGATTCATAGCTCCAGTCATAACCACAAGAAGCTGTAGTAAATAAAGCCTTAAGCCCAAGATATGGTGTAACAATTAAAAATGTTTTTGAAACCTGAATCTGACCAAAAAAAGTATGAGTATCTATTTTAAGATTAAATCCAGAATCAATTTTTGCATCTCCGGAAATTGGAGTACCATCTTCATCCTGAAAACCAGACTGAATGGTAAAACCTTTAGAAAAAGAAATGCCGATATTCTGGCGCACAAACTGATATCCCGCACCAATGGAAACCTTAGGAAATATTCCGTTACCTTCCAGAATAGCGTAACGAACATCTGCACCAAGAGCCGTATATTCAAAATCCAGAACAGGACTGTTGCCAATTGACTTATTGTGGAAAACCGATCCGGTAGTTACTCCCCACAACCCAATATCAAAAGGAAGAACAAAGCCACCAACCCGTGCGCTCACGCTTGCGGCGGGATATGGAAGCGTATCCGGAAACTGAAAATCAAAAGAAAAACTCTCAGATTCAGAAATAGCACCAGTACTCTTAAGAGCCGAAGTTACAGCACCAGACACCGATTTAATATTGTCTGACACAAAAACCGCTTTTACAGGCGTAACACTCGCATTAACACCAATTGCAAGATGCGGTAAAGGAGATGGAAAAACTTTTCCGATAAAAGCATCCGGCTGAATCCCAGACAAAGAGTTTGCCCCTGGAAGAATACCTTCAAACTCCTGAATCAGGCTTTTATTTATAGAAGAAAGTTGAACTTTTAAGGCAGCTTTTGCCTGTGCAATTTGATTTGAATCCACAGAATAAACGGCACCCGCAATACCAGCAAACATAAAAGCCGCAAGGATTTTCTTCAGTTTCATTAGAACTCCTGTCACATCTATTATAAATGCTGAACCCCAAAAATGCAAAAAAAAATAGAATGGGATTATGTGATGA
>CAMNBC010000187.1 GCA_946532115.1 uncultured Treponema sp. | reverse complement strand
AGCCTAGATGCTGAAACAAGTTCAGCATGACATGGAATATCAAGTGTCATTCCGAGCTTAAATATAAAGTGTCATTCCGAACTTGTTTCGGAATCTAATACAAAGGAGAAAACACATGAAAAACATAAACATCATTTTATCATCACTCACTGCCTTGCTTGGGCTCATTGTTGGCATTGCACCTTACACCTTTGCCAAGGTTTGCGGCATGGCCAGCATGCACTGCCACAAGGTAACAGCACCTGTAGTATTAGTTTTTGGAATTGTGATTTTCGTTATCTCGTTAGCACAGACTATCATCTTATGGAAAAAGCGATAACAACAAAAAGACTTGCGCTTGAAAATATCAGGCGCAAGCCTTTCCGAACGGCAGCCCTCATCACACTGACTTCACTTTCAGCAGCCGTACTTTTTGGAAGTCTGATTATAACATCAAGCCTAAAAGGCGGCATCAAGGGATTCAAAAATCGTCTTGGCGCAGACCTTATGATTGTTCCAAAAGGTTATGAAGGTCAGATGGAAAATATTCTTCTGAATGGAGAACCAAATTATTTTTACATGGATAAAAGTGCCGAAGAAATTGTCCGCACTGTCCAAGGAGTAAAAGAAGCAAGCGGTCAGTTTTATCTGACAAGCCTGAGTGAAAGCTGCTGCGATTTCCCGATTCAGATTATCGGCTTTGAGCCAGATACAGACTTTTTAATTCAAAACTGGGCCAGAACAAAAGTCCGACCTCAGAAAGGAAGCGAATATATTTTCGCAGGAAGCAATATCTCAACTCCAAATAAAGAAGTAAGGTTTTTCGGTCAGCAGCACAAAATAACCTCCCGCCTTTCTAAAAGCAGCACGGGTATGGATAACGCAATCTACACCGACCTCAATACCCTGCAGAATATTTTTGAGGATGCAAAAAGCAAGGGCTTTGGTTTTATTTCTGATGGAGACACAAACACAAAAATCTCTTCTATTTTTGTAAAGTTGCAGCCAGATGCAAAACCAGACAGTACTGCCCTTCGCATAAAAACAGCTCTGCCAGACGTTCAGGTAATTACAGGTTCATCTTTCATTTCAAATCTTGCAGAACGAATTTCAGCCTTTGTGATTTTTCCTCAGGCATTAAGTTTATTTATTCTTTTAGTTACAATTTTTACACTGGGAATTGTTTTCTCCCTAATTGCAAATGAACGCTTCAAGGAATATTCCATTTTGAGAGTTCTTGGAGCCGACAGTGGCACTCTTAAAAAGCTTCTTTTATTTGAAGCAGGCAGCATAGGATTTTTTGGAGCAATAATCGGAATCTTTATTTCGGCCCTTATAGTCCTACCATTCAACCTTTTGATTTCAGAAAAAATCGGATTACCATTTTCACTGTCAAATCCGCTTGTAATTACAGGCTTTGCCTTAATCAGCTTTGCAATAATAGTTTTAGCAGCATTAATTTCTGCCCTTTACAGCGCAATTAAAATTTCGAAAAAGGAAGTGATTTTCAAATGATAGATATAAAGCATCTTACAAAAAGTTTTCAAACCCCAAGAGGAAAAATTACAGTCCTGAAAGATTTTTCTCTCACTGCCCTAAACGGCACTTTTCTTGGCATTGCGGGAAAATCAGGAGCGGGAAAAAGCACTCTGCTTTCTTTAATTGCAGGTCTGCAAAAACCAGACAGCGGTTCCATTAAGATTGATACAAATGAATACGATAACTCCCCTACAGAAATCACTTCCCTTTCAGAAAAAGAACTGTCTGCCTTCAGAAATAAAAACATAGGCTTTGTTTCCCAAGAGCAGAGTTTTCTGGAAAACCTCACAGTTCTTGATAATGTGAGACTTCCGGCATATCTTTCAAAATCCGAAAAAAAGAAACTTGTCATGCTGAACTTGTTTCTGCATCTCTCAAATAAGCTTTCGAATCAATTTCGGAATGACTCTAAGCCAGAAGTAATCACAGAGCGGGCTCGCAGCCTGCTTGAAGATTTTGATATCGCCCATCTTGCAGATCAATACCCGCAAAATCTTTCCGGTGGCGAAAATCACCGGGTTCTCATAGCCCGAGCCCTCATAAACAATCCACAGATTATTCTTGCTGACGAACCGACTGATTCCGTAGACTCCGAACGCACAGAAGAAATAATCCACATCTTCCGCAGTCTGGCAAATCAAGGAAAAATCGTAATCCTCGTGAGCCACGATAAGGAAGCACTCAAACTTTGTGATAAGATAATAACTATATAAATTCAATACTTAAAAAGTTCTGCCAAGTTTTTTTAAAAGCTCTTTATCACTTTTTATTGAAGTCCCGGTGGTAGTAAGCATATTCCCGGTGATTGTAGCATTTGCGCCGGCATTAAAAGCTCTTTCTCCACCATTCGAAAGATGACAACGTCCAGCTGCCAGTCTGATCATAGCAGTTGGATTAAAATAACGGAAAACAGCCACAGTACGTAACACTTCATCTTCTTCTAAGGCAGGAAGGTTTTCCAGAGGACTTCCTTTAATTGGACTAAGAACATTTATTGGGATTGAATCAACAGCTATTTCACTCAAAGAAAGAGCCATATCAATTCTGTCTTCAAAAGTTTCTCCCATACCAATAATTCCGCCAGAACAGGCTCGTAATCCGACTTCCTTAACAAGCTTAAGAGTATTCAGTTTCATCTCGTAAGTGTGAGTTGTACAGATGTTTGGAAAATTTCTGCGGGAAGTTTCTATATTATGATGATAATTTCTTACCCCCGCGGCTTTCAACTGCAAAAGCTGTTCCTTTGTTAAAAAGCCCATTGAAGCACACAAGTCAATATCTACACTTTCATGCATTTTTTTGTAAGCCGATAAGGCCTTCTGAAATTCTTCTCCACTCAAGGCCTTTCCTGCTGTTACGATAGCAAAACGATGTATACCTTCTTTCTGATTTTCTTTTGCTGCCTGAATTATTTTTTCTTCATCAAGAAAATCATAGACTTCGCAATTTGTATGATTAAAGGAACTCTGTGCGCAGAATTTACAGTTTTCGCTGCATCTGCCACTGCGACCATTAATAATTGAACATAAATCAACACGGTCTCCACAAAGCTCTTTTCTTATATAATCTGCACCCTGACAAAGCTGAACAAGATCGCAGTCCTTAAAAAATAAAAAATCTTCGCCGCGCTGCAAACGACGGCCTTTTACAATTTCTTCTGCAAGTGTTTTTAAATCCATATACGCAGTATAATACAATTAATTATTATTGTAAACCTATTATTATTTCTGAGTTTACATTTATAATAAACTATAAAGCCTGCTGTAAATCTGAAATTAAATCATCTATATTTTCTATACCTACAGAAAGTCGCAGAGTTTCCGGCGTGATTCCGTTTTTAAGGCGAAGCTCTTCCGGAACATCTGCATGTGTCTGAGTCGTTGGATATGTAATCAGGGTTTCCACTCCACCAAGACTTTCGGCATATTTTATTAGACGAACTTTTTCCAGAACGCTCAGAGCTTTTTCTGTACTGGTCAGACGGAAGGTTACCATCGATCCAAAACCACGAGACTGTCTCTGCATGATTTTGTGCCCCGGATGTTCTTCAAGCCCCGGGTAAATTACTTTTGTTACAGACCTCTGTGTCTTTAGCCAGCGGGCAATTTTGTCTGCATTTGCCTGAGCTTTTTCCATTCGGATTCCAAGAGTTTTTATTCCACGAAGAACCAGCCAGCTGTCAAACGGAGCTAAGCCTGAACCTGTTGTTTTGATAAGGAAACGAAGTTTTTCATTAATTTCCGGATTTTTTGTAATTATAAAACCGGCCAGTGTATCATTGTGACCAGCAAGAAATTTTGTTCCGCTGTGAACAACAATATCTGCACCAAGCTCCAGAGGATTTTGAAAATATGGAGACATAAAAGTGTTATCTACAACTAACAGAAGATTGTGAGCATGCGCGATTTTTGCCATAGCCGCAATGTCGGTTACGTTCATCATCGGGTTTGTTGGAGTTTCAATGTAGATTGCTTTTGTTGAAGGAGTGAATAAACTTTCTACATCGTCGCTGGAGCAATTTGCGCGGGTAAACTGAATTCCATTTTTTGAAGAAACATTATCAAAGAGGCGGATTGTACCACCGTATAAATCTGAATCTACAAT
>CAMNBC010000186.1 GCA_946532115.1 uncultured Treponema sp. | reverse complement strand
ATTATCTAGTTAGACAAAACAGTAACGTTTTTTTGCTACTATTTCTAGTGTTTTTAGAAAATTATTAACTATAAAATCACGAGCCGGTTCCATCATATTTTTGAGCTCCTAAGAGCCAAAATCTATAACTGAGGTAGAAAAACAAAAGGCCAATCAATGGAGAAAGCCATGACAAAAGCGGTATTTCGTTCGGACGTAATATTACAAGCGACGGATAATAGGCAATAAACGCAATTGGAATTACAAAAGTGAATACAATTCTGAAAACTGAATTAAAGATGCTTGCCGGGTATTTTGCAAAATCCTTAAAGCGAAACATTATTACCATGATATATCCCGAATTCTGAATCCAAAAACAGGTAGCAGCAGCAAAATTCATGATTGCAATCATAAAAAGCGAAGCTGCAAAAAGAAACAAAACAGTCTGTGCAATTATAATTGGGGTTACCGGAATTCCAAGATGTCTCCAGGCAAAAACGAGCGTCCCAATTCCAAAAGTCAGCTGCCCCAGCCCCTTTACATCAAAAACTTCAGAGATATAATAGAAGAAGATGTTTATCGGGCGGAAACAGTACTTAATAAAATCGCCAGTTTTTACCGCATAGCGCAGGTTCCAGTTGTTATCAAAAAAGCACTGAACCGGTGTTAATGCTATAAGTGAAAAACCATAGAGAAAAAGCATTTCGTACATTGTCCAGCCGTTTATTGAGGGAAAGTTTTTAAAGAGAATCGCAAAAGTTACAAAGCCAACCAGATTTGAAACTATCATTCCTATATTTGAAATTACAAAATCTGCACGATAGCTCATTTTGCTTTTTAAATCCTGAATCAAAATCTTTCTATAAATATCAAGATAAAACTTTAAACCGCGTCTTTTTGTTACAGCCTTTACAGCAGAGCCGGAAACTGTACCAGTACCGGCACCTACCACGGTAATTATTTTTTTCTTCATACCTAACCTCCGTTTATAGTAATTTTCTTAAGTGAAAAGTTCCAGAAAGCACAACCTGCAGCAGTAAGTGCCAGACACCAGCAAAACTGAAGGACCAGAGAAAAGACCAGCCCTTCTCCCAGAGTGTAGCCAGGCTTTTGAAGCAGAACATTCAGTGGCGTATCATAAATACAACGGAAAGGAAGATAATGTACAAGTTTACGCAACGTCTCCGGGAAAAAGGCCAGCGGAATCGACGCACCAGAAAGCAGAAGAACAATACATTCCTTAACCATATTCAGCCCCCAGGTTGATTCCGTATACAAACAGATTGTTGCAACAATCATATCTATACTGAAGTTGATGACTAGAGCCATAATCACAGAAATTACAAAGAAAGCTAGATTAAAGCTGAGCGCTATACTACCTTTCGTTAGTATATTGATGATTATAAAGGTTGGCAAAAAAGTCAGAAAGAAGGACATTATGTTCTCTCCGATATAAGACCAGAAACTGTAACCACGGAAGCTCATTGGCTTGAGTAATTTCAAAACAATTGCCCCAGACTGGATTTCCCGGCTCATATCCCAGACAAGAAAGACCTCCAGAAAATTAAAAAGAGCTGTCGCAAGCACAAGGTAAACCAGAGTGTCATTCAAGGTCATGCCGTTTACGACATCTGAGCCCGAGCTGACATAGATTGCCTTCCATAAAAAATAAATCAGAACCAGATAAATCAGATTTCCAAATAATGTTACAAAAGTTCCCAGCCTGTAATGGAGTTTTTCCATCATGCCCAGGCGGGTTAATGCTACGTATTTTTTTATGTTCATTGTGACCTCCGCTACGCGCTACGCGATGCAGCCTGCGCATAAATCTTTTTAATTACTTCTTCAGTCGAAATATCCTCTACGCTGATATCCTTAATAAAGTCCTTCTTCTGATATTCTGCAATTACCGACATCACATCTGTTTTTGACTCATCAATAAGAATTTCCTTCCAGCCGCTGTCTGCAAGATTAAGGCGGAGCGTTCTGTAAGAACCGAAGTAATGCTTTAGGTGTTCAATGTCGTTATCGTAAATCATGCTGCCATGGTCGATGATAACAATTCTCTGGCAAAGCGCATCTACATCACCCATATCATGAGTTGTAAGAATTACAGTTGTATTCTTTTCCTTATTCAATCCTTTGATAAGCTCGCGGATTTTTGCCTTCATTGCAACGTCCAGTCCGATTGTCGGTTCATCCAAAAAAACAATTTTCGGGTTATGTAAGAAAGCTGCAAGTATATCACTAAGAGTACGCTGGCCAAGAGACATCTGGCGCACCGGCTTATGCAGAAGATTTTCAATATCTGCAAGGCTGCTGTAAAGCTCCAGCATCTGCTTATAGTCTGCATCACCAATCATATAAATATCCTTAAGCAGTTTGAAAGATTCAATCAGCGGCAAAGACCACCAGAGCTGGCTTCGCTGGCCGAAAACAACACCGATATTTTCCGCATTGCGGCTGCGGTTTTTATAAGGCACAGTTCCGTTTACAAAAATCTCGCCACGGGTCGGTTCAAGCACGCCGGTCATCATTTTGATGGTTGTAGATTTGCCGGCTCCATTCGGTCCAAGGTACCCTACAATTTCGCCAGCTTTAATGTTGATGGAAATATTATCGACCGCTGTTATAGTTTTATAGTCGCGGGAAAATAAATCTTTAAGACTGCCTTTAAGCCCTTCGTGACGATTGAGTACCTTAAACTCCTTTGTCACGCCCTTCATGATGATTGCACCTTCCATAAAAACCTCCGTGATCCCGTCATTGCAAGCGAAGCAATCCATAATCTAGATTGCTTCGTCGCTTCACTCGTGCTCGCAATGACGCTACTTCAACAAAGGAACCCGGAGCGGGGTGTCCGTATCCGCTCCAGATTCCCTTGCTTTTACAAGATACCTGGATTATACTTAGTATATCAGTGTAAGAAAATTATTATTTTTACTTATTTTAATAACTATATTTCATGTATTATGTAATTTTGTTATTATTTTAGAAGAGACGAAATGACGGAAACAACACAGAAACCTGTAAAAGGAATCATTTTAAAACGAAGCGATGGTTCAGAAGTTGTAAATTATAATATAGAAGGTTTTCCTGCCTATATTCACGATGGCTACGTTTACCCTGGTTGTACCTGGGAGCGGGTTCCCCACTATCATGATGATATTGAAATTGTTTCTGTTTATTCAGGCTCAATGGCTTATTCAATTGATGGAATAAACATTACCCTGAAAAAAGGCGATACAATTTTTGTAAACTCAGACAGAATCCACTACTCCATTTCAGGCCAAAATCGCAGTACCCTTTATTACATTGCCGTAATGCATCCAAGCATTATCTCTTCCACTTTTGCAGTTGAAAGTAAGGCCATTAAGCCAATTATCTCAGACCGCAGCGTTCCTTTTATTCATTTTAAGGCAGAAGATTTTGACGGGCCTGCAATTCAAAAACTAATGAAAACTCTTATTAAAGAAGAAGAAACCGGCAATGAGTTTATGATAACAAAGGATTTTTTCGAAATCTGGGAAGTCATAATGCACCGTTTTACCGATGCTTACCGCCTGCACGTGGGCCACATAGAAGACAGCGATTCTCACAACTCAAAACTTAAATCTATGATGTCTTACATAGACCAGCACTACAATGAACAAATCTCTCTTAAAGATATTGCCAATGCCGGAGCCGTAAGCCAGAGCCTTTGTAATCAGATTTTTAACAAGCTTACAGAAAAGTCCCCTATAGAATATTTGATGCACTACCGCTGCCGTAAAGTTACAGACCTGCTTCTTGCCGGTGATATGAGCATGAGCGAGATTGCAGAAATCACAGGCTTTACCGGAGCCAGCTACATGGCAGAAACCTTCAAGAAATTCTACAAAATGTCACCAAGAGATTTTAAAAAGATGAGAGCCCAGAATAATGAGACCGCAGTTCTACGCAACTTCGCGCCCTGTGATTCCTGAACGTCATTGCGAGCGCAAGCAATCCATTCTTTATATGATCACTCCCGACTTAAACATTTTCATCATCTCATTAGTCAGGCTGTAATCATTGGGCTGCAGTTCCACATCCTCGCGGCTAACCCACTCGGCATATTTTAGCTCGCTCTCATCCATTTTGATTTTATCGTCACCATCAACCTCGCAGAAAAATC
>CAMNBC010000185.1 GCA_946532115.1 uncultured Treponema sp. | reverse complement strand
TTTGCTTTATAATTTTTCCAACTAAATGAAACAAAACCCCCTTATAGTTGGAAGTTTTCACAAAAGATAAAAATTTGCTTCCTACTAAAGCGGCATATTTGATAATTTAGTTGGAATATCAGATGGATTCAGAAAAATCCTTCCTACTTAGTAGGATCATCACAAATAAAGTACAAAATTATTCTCTTGAAATCAAACCTTTATCTGTTATAGGATAAAAGAATAAAAAATGGAGCATCAAAAATGAGATTAATACTTGTACGACATGGGGATCCGAATTATGAAAAGGATTGCCTTACTGAACTTGGACATAAGCAGGCTGAGATTACTGCCCAAAGACTTTTAGAGGAAGGAATTGAAGAAATATTTTCTTCACCGATGGGCCGTGCTCGTCAAACTGCGGCACCTTTTGCCGAAGTCTCTGGAATTAAAAATGTTCAGATTCTGGATTTTATGAAAGAAATTCGATATGGTCGTGAAGATGATTTATATAATCAGGATATGAGTCCCTGGGTAGGAACTGACAGAATGGTAAATGAAGGAGTAAATCTACAGGATCCTGACTGGCAGAATTTTCCGCTTTTTGTTGATAATACCGCTACTGTAGATATTAATGCTGTACAGAAAGCCAGTGATCCGTGGTTAAAAACTTTGGGCTATGAAAGAGAAGGCCTTTATTACAGAAACATCCGCAAAGATGACAGTCAGCATACAGTTGTTCTGTTCAGTCATGGAGGCTCGTCTACAGCATTCCTTTCCAGAGTTTTGAATATTCCTTTTCCACTCTTGTGTGCCAGTCTGCATATTCCTCATACAGGAATTACAATCCTGCGTTTTGACAGAACTCCAGGAAAACTTTCTTTGCCAGTTATTGAATTAATGAACGACGGAAATCATCTGAAGAAATTACTTTCGTAAAAGGCGAGACTCCATCAGTCCTTTACAAACCGAAAACTTAAGGTCTTCTTCCATTTTTATAGTCAATGATCCAACCGCCGTTGTAAAAGCCGTTGTCGTTGCGGGTAGGGGTAACAAAGATTACCTTTGTCGGGTTTTCTGTATTGTATTCGAAAACATTTGATTCCCACTGAAAAGCCTGAGGCTTTGAATATTCTACTATTCCTGACTGCAGGGCGTTTCTTGCTTCTTCTCCAGATTCCGGGTATACAAAGTTGTTCTGATTTTTAACAGGAGTGTAAAGCGAGATTTTATATCGACCTTTTTTTAGCTTAAGGTGCATGGCCATGCCGCCACTGAGGAAATAAGTGTGTTTGTAATTGCGGATTATGTCCGGCGTACTCATCCATTCATAAGTCGTAGTAATGCTGCTGGTGTCGTAGGTAATGTTCTTGTCGTTTTCATTTTGAATTCGGAGAAAGCAGCGGATATCGTTGAGAACTCCGACATTGTCCGGTCGGTAAATAATCAGAGAAGTTTTGTCATGCCCAGCCGGCAAGTCTTTTGTAGCATCGAGAAAGTCGTAGTAAGATCCCGGTACCGGCTGGGCAAACAGTGGAAATGAAATTATGAGAAGGAAAAAGAATGCTTTTCTCATACTGTCATTATCTGCTGGATTTTTGCATGGTCTGTTTTTTCACCAGCGGCTTCGTTTGCATTTGTTCTGAAAGGGCATAGCGGTAAGCCGTTTTTGCCATAGATTGTGACTGGGCCATAATTATACCAGCCGTAGCGAGCAGCAACAGGGCGACGTACTTTTTTACTGCAAACTACAATAGTATTCTGCTTTCCATCAGTTCCGCCAATAGCAAACTCAGCCGGGTACCATACTCCGTCACTGCTGCAAACTTCAAAGCCTGTGAAATCGTCACTCACAGTATTACCCTGGCGCTCTTCCATTTTTTTGTATTCTTCAAATCGCACTTCATCTGAACGAACTTCAAAGCCGAGTGGTGCATTTGCAAAACTCAAAATTATGCTGCCCCCATTAGTCTTATCAAAAACAGGAAGATAACTTTCCAGTTCCGGAGCACATGCATCAACTGATGGAATAAGTTTATAAACTTTTGCGCGCGCAAGATTTTCCATTCGCTCAGCCAGAACTTTTTTAGCACGAGGATGAATATCGCTGTATTGTCCAAGATCAAAGGCACTTGTAATCCATACATTATTTATAGTTGTTGCAGCCTTAGCTTGTGCCTCGCGCACCAGACACCAGTGCTTAAAATCAGGATCCGCCTCGTAACGGTGAACCGGCAACTGTACGCAAACGAACGGTAGTAAGTTATCGCCCCAGTCACTTCTCCAGTTATCTACCATCGCGCGGAACAATTTGTAGTACGAACCAGGTTTATGGTCATCGCTTTCTCCCTGATACCAGAGTACACCTTCAAGAGTGTAAGGAACAATACGGCTGATCATACAGTCATAAAGCCCACATGGACGATATGGATTTTTACAAGACTTTGGACCCGGCCATGGATTCTTACCCAAAACCTTTTCAGCTTCATCCCAGGTAACACCCGGTTGTTTTTCCCAAAGCTTTGCAAACTTTTCCTGCCACTTATTATTTTCTATTTCGTAATCATCAAATTCTTTACACTGCTGTTCGATAGATTTTCCACGGGTTGCTTCTTCATATTCTGTAAGATAAGAGTTCAGATCCCGGTCTTCTTCAAGATATTCTTTGCGCATCCAAGCACTGGCCGAGGTTCCTCCCCAGTTACAGCCAATAACACCAACAACACAATCCAGATCAGCGGCGAGTTTTTTTGCAAAAAAATAACCGACAGCAGACCACGAACCTTTTGAAGTACTATCCCATGTCTGCCAGCAGGTATTACGTTCTGCCTCATAAAAGTGTTCATCTTTCCATCCAATCTTGTTTGTATAATAAAAGCGAACATTCTTGCCGGCTGCCACATCCTGTAATTCCGAAGGTCCTTCCGTACAATTCTGGAGTTCAAATTCCATATTGCTCTGACCACCTGCAAGCCACACTTCGCCAAAGGCAACATCACTAAATGTTTTTGTTATGCCGGTGCAGTCTGCTGTATCCGGCTCTGTACATGTAATTACAAGTTTACAGCCAGTCTGAGCTTCCTGCGGTTCAAGTCTTAAAATCCATCTGCCATTTTCTGCAATGGTTGAGTTCTCACAAATCTCCGCCCCATTTGCATCAAAAAGCTGAGCTCTCACAAGCGCTCCGTCATCTGCGCTACCAAACACCGCTACATATTTATTTCTCTGCAAAACCATGTGGTCAGAAAAAATAGCTGCCACTGAAAAAAAATTGAAATCTGACATATTTTCCTCTTAGCCCATTATAATATAATTTTTGTTATATTTTCAAAAAGAAATTGCGGAATTCAATATATCCTCATAAAATTATTGTTATAAGTGGCAAAAAAAAGAGTATAGGAGAAGCAGAGGTTATGAATTCTAAATTCAAGAAAACGATAGTAATTGTTTGTGTAATTGAAATAATTGCTGCAATCGGGCTGTTTACACTTATAAAAAACGTTGCCCGAAATCATGCAAAGGATCAAAGTTATGCGGATATGGAAATGACTGCTCGTGTAAAAAGAGCTACTTTTGAAGCATCGATGAATGAGCAGCTTACTCTTGTACTTCAGCTTGTCAAAATGCCAGCTGTAAAAGATTATCTTTTGAATCCAGATGATGAAGAATTAAAAGCGGCTGCTTTTAAGGACCTTGAAACTTTCAGACAATCATTTAAATCTAAATCAATTTTCTGGATTTCTGATAAAGATAAAATGTTCTGGAGCGATATGAAGGCAAGTTATGTTGTAAATCCAAATGATCCGAATGAATACTGGTATAACATGACGATGTATGACACAGATGTTTACAACTTCAATATCAACTATAATCCGTCTCTTAAGCAGACTAATCTTTGGGTAAATGCGGTAATTCGTAATAACGGAAAACCAATTGGAATTGTAGGAACAGGTATTCCGCTTACTAATATGATTCAGGAAATGTACAATGATCTAGATCCGTCAATTACTATGTACCTTTATAATGATGGAGAAGAAATTACAGGTGCATTGGATGATTCTATTATTGAAAAGAAAATTCCGGTTACTGACAGAATGCCTCAGATAAAAAGTCTTGATTATATGACAAAGGACATTTCATTTGATTCTAATTCTCGAAGTGATTTTGTGTTTGCTGCAATTCCGCTGGTAAGCTGGCATCTTGC
>CAMNBC010000184.1 GCA_946532115.1 uncultured Treponema sp. | reverse complement strand
ATTCTAACGGTAAAAAGTACATTGACTTTATTGCCGGTATTGGTGTTAACTGTCTGGGGCACAACTATAAACCACTTGTGAAGGCTATTTCACGTCAGGCTGCCCGTCAAATCCATATTTCAAATTATTATTTTTCTGATGTTGGTCTGCAGTTTGCAGATGAGCTCTTGCAGATTACCGGCTTTGAGCGCGGATATTTTGGAAACTCTGGTGCCGAAGCAAACGAAGCTGCTATTAAGCTTGCCCGCAAATATGGTCAGCTCAATGGCGGCGACAAGCGTAAGACAATCGTAACTCTGGAATCTTCTTTCCATGGACGTACACTTGCAACTTTGACAGCTACTGGTCAGGACCGCTTCCATCCGGATTGTTTTGCTCCATATCCAGAGGGATTTAAAACAATTAAGCCAAATGATTTTGAAGGTCTTAAGGATGCTTTTGACGACACGACCGCCGCACTTTTTATTGAATGTATTCAGGGTGAGGGCGGTGTAAATCTGATTGATCCAGAATGGGCTAAGGCTGCGGCTGAAGCGGCTCGCGCAGCAGGAGCAATCGTTATGGCCGATGAAGTGCAGACTGGTATTGGCCGTACTGGTACTTTCCTTGCAAGCGACTGGCTTGGTTTTGAGCCTGAGGTTGTTACTCTTGCAAAAGGTATTGCTGGTGGAGTTCCAATGGGTGCCTGCCTCTTTAGGGGAAAGGCGGCAAATGTTTTTGTTGCTGGTGATCATCAGTCTACTTTTGCGGGAAATCCTCTGGCTTGTGCTGCTGGCCTTGTTGTTGCTGAGACTGTTAGCCAGCCGCAATTCCTCGATCGTGTAAATCATGCCGGAGATTATATTCGTGGCGCTATTTCCAGCTGGAATCTTCCAATTGTTAAGGATGTTCGCGGGCGCGGTTTGATGGTGGGAACTCAGATTGATTCAAGCGTTAAGCCTTTTGATGTTGAAGTTCGCTGCCTTGAAAAAGGTTTGTGTACAACAACTGCCGGCAGCGATGTAATCCGCTTCCTGCCACCTCTTAATATTTCTGACAAAGAAATTGAAGAAGGTCTTGCTATTTACAAATCTGTACTTGAGGAGTTCTGCAAATAGACGTAAAATACAGGAGTGATGAGCACCAAGACTAGATTTTACAAATCAAGCTTTCTCGGGTTGTTACTCCTGTTATTTTTGAGCCTTCAGAATCTTTATGCGGGTGGAGTTCTTTCCAGCCCGCGAAAAATATATGTAGTAAATACAAATCATTTTGAAATTATTTTTCCAAAAGAATCTGCAGAAACAGCAGATTATATTGCACAGCATGCAGATTCTTTATATGAAAAGGCAAAGGCAGAAACCGGTCTTCAAAAAGACTTTGTCATGCCAATCATTATTTCTCCGGATTCATCTGTTCTTGATGTTCAATATACAAACCGTCCTTATAATAGAATTGTAATTTTTGATGCAGTGCCAACTGGAGTACAGGTTGAACGTCAGGCGGGCCGTGGAAATGGAGATATTCTGCTTTCTCTGTTATATAAACAGATTTTTCTTGCAGTCTCAGGTTCCATACGAAGTCCTTTTAATGAATTTATCTATAAATATGTTCTCGGAGATCCCTATCAGCCGGCGGCATTTATAAACCTTCCGTTTTCTTTTTCACAGGCCTATGCCGACCTCGCCACAAGCACCGCCCAGGACAAATACTTCCAGCAGCTCCTCATCCAGGCAAAACTCGAGAACAGGTTTCCAACCTGGCTTCAGGCATCTGCAGTGCGCGATATCCACCCTGGCAACGATTTGTGTTATGCCGCGGGTACAGGCTTCGCCGCCTACCTCATGAGCAGCCGCGGCCTTTCAAAATACGCCGAGTTCTGGAATGAATGCGGCAAACTTCATCCATATTTCTTAAACGGTATTTTCTATACAGTGTACGGCGAAAGTCTTTCAAATGTATGGAAAGAATTCAAGGAGTCAATTCCTCTGCCACCCGATCAGCCCCATATGCATGACCTCGAAGCCTTCAGCCACGAGGTCTCAGAAAATGACCGACAGGGTGCTTTTGAAAATATTCTGTATACTAACTACGGTCTCGTGTGGTATGACAGCATCCGGCACGAGGTAGACATTTACGATTTCAACAGCTTTTTCAAAATCCGGCAGTTATTGTTCATTGCTGATAACATAACAAGACTTTCTCTTTCACCGGACGGCCGTTATGTAAGTGCCTCTTTTACACGTGAAACAAGTCGTCCGGAATTTATGGAAGATGTAACCTGTGTTTTTGATTTACGCGAAAGAAAATTTTTAGATCAGAAATTTCCACTTAGAGATGCAAGCTTTCTGACTTCTAACTCAAAAGAACTTCAGCTTGCCGGAATTTCGGTTACGGAAAAAAATCCTGTACTTGCAGTATATTCATTTGAAGTTGAAAACAAAAAAGCAGAAATAATATATCAGACAGCATTTGAAAAAACACAGTGCATTTCATCTGTTTGTGCAGCTGGAGAAGGGAATGTAGGATATCTGCTTTCAGATGGAATCGACAAAACTTTTGTAATTGAACAAATTGGTGGTACAAACAAGACTTATTGCTGGACATTGTACGATATGCATGGCAATAAACTTTCACCAGTCAGTTTACAGTTTTTTAAATCAAATATTTTTACATTCAGTTATTATCCTGATGAAGAGGGAGCTCTCGCACGTTCCGGTTATATTACGTTTGATGATTCAAACGAAGAGCTGACTCTGCGTAATATTTATATTCAGAAGTGTGATATTTCTGGGGGTGTTTATTATCCGGTAATTAATGAAGAGCGTTTATATTATTGCGCAAAAAAGTTTTCGCATAATGAACTGCGTTATCTGCCTCTTGAAGCCGTGGATTTTTACGAAGGTAAAATTGAAGAGGTTGATTTTATTACTAACGAACGTTCGGAAGTTACAAAATCAAACACCCGGCCACTTTTTTCACCGGAAGAAAAACGACTCGGAGAACTTCCACTTAGAAGATACAATCTGCTGAAATATATGACGCATATTTCCTATACACCACTGCTTGCCATCCGCGACATTACCCTCGAAGATGGAGCTGTATACTGGCCGTCGCTTGGTCTAAATCTTACTGCAGATTCGGATCCTCTGCGTAATACGGAAATCAATGTTTCTGGTGGAATAGACTTTCTTGTTTTATCGTTTGAAAAGGAATGGAACACAGTTCCAAAAGAAACTCAGGAACGTTTTAATCAGATTTTTGGAAAAGTAAAAAAATATAATTTTGGTGCTTATCTTGAAAATTCCTCTACACCAGTTGATATTTCCGCAGGTGCACTTTTTAAGTTTAATCAGGGGGGCGATTACGATTTTAAAGCAGTGGCTAAAACTGCCTGGACAATTCCTGTTGGTACAATTCTCCGCGATATGGAATTTTCAATAGCAACTATTTACTTTTCTTCAACTGATTATTACGATGAAAATAAGATAGAAACCCATTCTCAAAAGCCTGGCTGGACACCGCTTCAGGATGCTTACGGACTTTTTGAGGTTTCAGCTTCAGTAAAATATTCAAACAGTCATCAGTATGGAATCTCTCAATATGAACGCCGTGGTCTGACTCTCGGATGGCGTGTTTATTCTTTGTGGGATTTATACGAAATTGATCTTCTGAATAAATATCGTAATAAAACTAAAGAAGAGATTGAACAGGGAAAAAGTGAACTTACAACAATTCAGCTTGAACAATTGTATCAGGATAGTATGCTGGATATCAGCCAGCTCAACGTTGGTTTTACTGCCCTCATAGAAATACCGCGTCTTACTCCGTTAGAGATGTATAACGGATGGGTTTTAAGTGTTCCAAGTACAATTAAAGTTGAGTTTATGAATAAAACTGGTACGGCTCTGGATGTAAGTTTTGAATCTCTTTTGATAGGAAATGAAGTTCAAAACGGCATTCCTTTTCTCTATTTATTTTTCTCACGTATTGGTTTGAAAGGCGGTTATAACTTTAGTCTTGATTATGATACAACAAGGGTTCAGCTGCCGGACTTCCGCCGAAATAATTATCTTGCGGACGTTTTTTCTCAGACAATTTTTTCAGACAGTGTATTTCTTACTCTTAATACGGATTTTCTTATTCCAACAGGAAATCTTTCTAAAATTCAATTTAATCTGGATTTACGCGGTGAATATTTTATAAAAACCAACGGTTTTAAGATTTCGCTTAATGT
>CAMNBC010000183.1 GCA_946532115.1 uncultured Treponema sp. | reverse complement strand
AAAAACACTAGAAATAGTAGCAAAAAAACGTTACTGTTTTGTCTAACTAGATAATACTATTCATATAGGAGATTTATTTGTATGAAGAAAATTATTGCTATGGCTGTTACAGCTGTTTTACTGCTTAGTGCAACTTTTGCACTTGATTTTGAAGTAGGAGCACGTGGAATTCTTGGTAGAAACCTTGATAGTGGTTCTTTTGCTGAAAATTATCAGGCTGCTAAAGAAGACAAAACCTTTGATTTTGGATTTGGTGCTTATGCAAATTTTGCATTGTTTGGTGGGCTTGGAATTCAGGCAGAAGCAAATTATGTAAATAGTTCAATTACATTTGTAAAAGAGGGCGCAGATACTGTTAAGTATAATATGCATCTTCTTGATCTTTCTCCAATGGTTTGGCTCAACCTTGATTTGTGGAGACTTACAATAGGTTTTGGTGCTGGTCCAAATTTCGAAATTCCTTTAGCTTCATTGGGTGATATCAGAAATGCTAAGAAGCAGGATTTTACAGTAGGTGTTATTGGCGGAGCTGATGTAAAATTCTATTTTACAGAACATCTTGGAATTGTTCTTTCCGGCCGATTTATCTGTGATTTTAATAAGAAAGATGTTCCAATTGAAGTAAACGGCTATCAGATAGGAGATGCTTCATATCCAACTTATGAGTTTGCCCGCAGAACTCTCTACGGCGGACTTGGATTGGAGTTTAAGCTCTTCTAGGAAATATCAGCTTTAGAATTAATTGAAAAGGTCTTTCCATAGGGGGAAGACCTTTTTTATGCGCGGGCGTTACGGGGCAGGCGCCCCTTCTTCCCAAAAAAAAGTTCTTCCCACCGGTGCCGTAAATCACTATAATCAATCTATCGCGAAAAAATAGATTTCGACAGGTTCGGAATTAGTAAGGAATATTCTATGATAGTAATGAAATTCGGTGGTTCTTCTGTAGCCAATGCAGAAAGAATCAAGCATGTTGCTTCCATTATTAAGGCTTATCAGGATAAGCGCCCGGCAGTAGTTCTTTCAGCAATGGGAGACACAACTGACCATCTTCTTGAAGCAGCAGACAAAGCTGTGCTCGGAGAGGTTGATGTTGCGGGAGTTGCAAAGCTCCATGAGGATACAGCCGCTGAGCTTGGAATTAATATTGAAACTATTCAGGCTCTTTTGACAGAGCTCAAACAGCTGCTTACCGGAATTTCAATGCTTAAAGAAATCTCTAAACGTTCCCGCGACTATCTTGTTAGCTTTGGTGAACGTATGTCTGTGCGTATGATGGCGGCTTATCTTGAGTCTCAGGGTATTCCTGCTAAGTTTTATGATGCCTGGGATATTGGAATTGTTTCTGATTCTAACTATATGTCTGCTGAGCTTCTCGATGAAGTTTGGGAAAATATCCCGTCTCATCTCAACGATTACAAGAACGGCACAGATAATCATATTCCTATTGTAACCGGATTTATTGCAAAAGACCTTAAGGGTAATATTACAACTCTCGGTCGTGGTGGTTCAGACCTTACTGCAACTATGATTGGTGCTGCAATGCGTGCTGAAGAAGTTCAGACCTGGAAGGATGTAGATGGTATTCTCACAACTGACCCTCGCGTTGTAAAAGAGGCTAAGCCTGTTCCTGAAGTTACTTATGAAGAGGCTCAGGAGCTTGCAATGTTTGGTGCTCAGGTGCTTCATCCTCGTTCTATGCTGCCGGTTCGTAAGACAGGAACTCCGGTTCGCGTAAAGAACTCTTATAACATAACAAGCCCGGGAAGTATAATAGTAGAAAAACATTCTGGAAAAGTACCTCCTGTTTGTGCAATTACAACTGTAAAACATATTACTTTGATTGATATTGTTTCTTCGCGCATGCTCGGTGCTGCAGGTTTCCTTGCCCATATCTTTAATAATTTCCTAAAATGGAATATCAGTATTGATGTAATTGCTACGTCTGAAGTTTCTGTTTCTCTGACTGTAAATACTAAGACTGATCTCACTGGTCTTATTGCAGACCTTGAGCAGGCTAGTCAGGTTTCTGTTCGCAAGGACAAAGCAATCGTTACAATCATTTGTGATGCTGCACACTCAAGTGCAATTCTTGCCAGTGGCTTTGATGCTCTTGCTGATGAAGGAATCAACGTTCAGATGATTTCTCAGGGGGCAAGTAAAGTAAATATCAGTATGATTGTAAATGATGACGAAGCTGACAGAACTGTTCAGATTCTTCATAATGCATATTTTAGTTAATTAATTTGAAAAAAAAGTATCGGAGAGAGGTGGAGAGATAATAGGGGAGTTGGAAAATCGAAAATAATATAAGGATAACAGATATAATATTTATTCTGTATTTTTTATAATGGCTGATACTACGGAATTATTTTTTAACGAAAACATTCGATCTGTAAATCGAGTTGTGGAAATTCTCCTTTTACATTGTGCTGGGGTACCGGTTGCATTTTATATTCTTACGCTTTGTGGCATCTGGCGTGTGCCGCATTATTATTCTGCTATAATTTTTTCATACAGTATTCTTTGCTATTTTATTGTTCATTGGTTTAATAAATCTCCAAAAACACAAAAGCTTGGAATGTATTTTGGTATAATTACCACAGCTCTTTTTGTCGAACTTTTGGCTGTAAAGAATATCATTCAGGTTAATATTACTTATGCAGCAATTCCTTTTTTAAGTTGTCTTTATTTTAACAGAAAAATAACGGTAACTTCTATAATTACTAGTTTTATTCTCATGGTTATTGCCCTTTTTGTAAGGTCACGAACTATTCTTACAGTTATGGCAACAGATATTCAGGTTCATACACCTGATACCTGGTTTATTTCAACTCTGGTTGGATATGGTATTGAATTTCTTTTTATGATGCTTATAACTATTACAATGTCAAATCGATCTAATAAGACTGTTGAACTGTTGAATGCTCAGAATGTTAATCTTCAGAATACGCAGGATATGATTATTGGGTTTGTTGCAAGTTGTCTTGGTAGTCATGATCTGTTTACCGGTCGTCATGTTCAGCATACAAAGCATTATGTGCGAATTATTGCAACTAAACTTAGAGATCTTGGTTATTATGAAGATATTTTGACGGATGAAACAATTCACCTTTATGAGACAGCGGCCTTCCTTCATGATATTGGAAAAATACATGTTCCGGAAGGTGTCCTGAATAAAATAGGTAAGTTTACAGAAGAAGATTATAAGGTAATGAAGATTCATCCTGCTGAAGGAAAGAGACTGCTGGAGCAGTTACCGAAAATTGGTGATGGAAGATTTAATCAGATTGCGATTGATATGGCATTCTGTCATCATGAAAATTGGGATGGAACAGGATATCCACGTGGCTTAAAGGGAACTGAAATTCCTCTTTGTGGTAGAATTATGGCCGCTGCTGATGTAATGGATGCATTAATCAGTAAACGATTGTATAAAGAGCCATTTACAATTATTGAAGCAATTGATATTTTTAATGAATCAATAGATAAACAGTTTGAGCCTTGCATTGTAGAGGCAACAAAAGCGTGTCAGAATGAAATTGCAGAGCTTGCAAAAACTTTTAAAAAACAGGAAGCTGAATCAGAAAAACAGGAAGTTGAATGGTGGGAAAACTATCATAATTCTATGAAAAAATATGAAGCCTAGAATCGAAAATCCGTTAAAAAGCGAGCTGCGACAGCGGGTCGCTTTAGGATTATCGAGAAAATGGCTCAAGCGGCGAGACTATGCGAGCCGCAATGTATAAAGTTGGAGGAATATTATGAAAATCGCTCTTGTAGGTTACGGAAAGATGGGGCACATGATTGAACAGGCTGCAAAGCGTGCCGGTCATGAGGTAGTCACAACTGTAGATGTTATGGCTGAGGATGCACAGGTAAAAGTTGCAGCGGGAGATACTGATTCAATCGTTCGTGCCGTAAAATCAAGCGGTGCAGAGGGAATAATTGAGTTTACTCATCCTACTGCTGTTCTTGCTAACGTACGAGCTCTGCTTCCGCTCGGACTTCCTCTTGTTGTTGGAACCACAGGCTGGAATGATAAACATGCTGAAATCAATGAACTTGCGGCTAAAGTTGGTGGAACTGTTATGACTGCCGGTAATTTTTCAATCGGTGTAAATATGTTCTACAAAATTGTAGAAGAAGCTGCAAAAATTATGGCAGAATATAAAGATTATGATGTTGCAACCTGGGAAATGCATCATAATCAGAAGGCTG
>CAMNBC010000182.1 GCA_946532115.1 uncultured Treponema sp. | reverse complement strand
TTGATGTGCAGATAAGTGCAGCCATCATAGCAATAGCAATAAGCTTTTTCATTTATTTTTCCTCCAAAAAATGAAATAAAACTTTTCGTTTGAAATTATAGAGAATTTTAAGAGTAATATCTATAACATTTTACTTTTTCAACTCATACCACAAGGTATTATCAGTCTCACTCAAAACAAAACCTTCTTTTGAAGCTTTGATTTGTCGTTTACTTTGTGTTCCATCCTGATTTAACGGATAAAGCTTCCAGCCTTTACTTTGATCTGCAAATCTGATTAAGCCGTTTGAGCCAAGAGCAACTGCAATGTTTCCGCTGCCACAATATTCAGTCGTCAATTTTATAGAAGAACGGGTCTTTGCATACTTTGAAAAACTTTTTGGTTTGCTGCCATACTCATAAAGTTTTTCGCCTTCATTACCACACCAGCTGCCTGAATAAATAAACCATCTGGAATCTGAAAGTTTTACTGCAGCAACTGTTGCAAAATCCTCCTGAGGAATAAATCTGAATTCTTCAACATCTGCTTCTTCCGGTTTTACACCCGGCATAGTTACACTCACAAAAACATCATCATCACTGTAAATAAAGTAACCGCTGTGTGCATTCCAATTAAACACTCTGTTGGTACTGGCTTCTTTTTTTGTAACTTCTGAAGCTGCCTTTGAGATACTCTGTTCATCATCAGCAATTATACAACCCGTCTGATTTTGAAAAGCCTTCTTTGCAAGCCCTGAATCAAAATACTCTGGAGGTACAACATTCCAGGCACCTCCCTTTTGTGCAATGGCCTTTAATTCGCTCTGCGGAGTAACAATGTAATGAACACTTTTTTCAAACGGCATAATTCTGAACTCCCGGAAAATGCGGGCTGCAACAGGAACTGCAGCAATTTTAGAAGGATTATTTGCCTGATCAAAATATCCTGTTATTTTGATTTTATCCGGATTTCGTTGAGAAAGCTCGTAGCAGAAAGTGTAAACACAATCCCAATCCTGCAGGCTTGCAAAAACTGCCAGCATAGGAAGTGATTCCGAAGTAAACTGATTTGGATAAGGATGGTCATACTCTGTTACTGAAAATGGTTTTCCGTAAATGCGAAGCTTTGCCAGCGTAGAAAGAGTTCCACCATCGCCTGCAGTTGTAAGACTTTGATTTTTTACATAATAGTCTTTTGAATTCCAGCTGCTTTCAGGAAAGCTTGGATGATGCCAGTAAGAATGAGAATCAACAACATCAAAACTGTTCATAACTGTAGCTGGTGCACAAGGAAGCGCAGTTCCAAAAGTCAGAGCTTTTATCTTCAAATCTTTTTTCAGATAATTATTCATGCTTGTCCAGTAATCGGCATCAAGCTCAACAATAAACTGAGTAACCAGAAGCTTTAGTTCCAAGGGGAGTGCACGGTAAGTTTCTACAGATGGAAATTTTATAAGGTCATCAACTTTTTCAACGGCAATTGCACTTCCACCTTTACAGAATTTAACTTCTGAAAATTCAAAGGTTGTTCCGGCAGATTTTCCCATATCTCCAAAAGTAAGCCGTGGTTTTGAATCAGTCTGCAACGAAGAAACGCTGAAGGTGAATTCCTGCCAGTTTTTATTAAGCTTTACATTTTGATAAAACCCCAGATTTGACCATGGATCATGATTCATCATTACAGCAACATTTGCAGAACTTTCTTTTGATGCCCTTGCCTTAAACGAAATGGTATACAGCTGCTCTGCTTCTGTAGTAAAACCATAAAAATCATACTGAATATGCCAGCCCTCTGTTCCATTCTGTGTAACTTTTATACTCGAATTATTTCCATCCTGTTTAAGGTCAGCCTTTGCACCTTCATGCTGTTCAAGATTCGGTTTCCCGGAAATCAGATTTTCCCCCGTGGCTTCTTTCTGATTGAATGCCTTATCCAGTTTATTATAATTCCATCCATGCTGATTTAGAAAAACGGTCCATTTTTCATCAAGCTCTTTTGTAAGCGAAGAAGGAAAGCGGGAAATTGCTCCATCAAGATAGGCCTTGGTCATTGAGTTTTCATTGTTTATTTCAACAAAAGCAACTGCCGGGTCCTGAGCATAGGTTAGGCCTGTATATGGATTTTTGTGATTAAGAATCTTTTCTGCATATTTGCGCTGATCTTCACGAGCAAGTTCATTCCAGAAACCATAGCAATGCTGATCTTTCCAGTCAGCAAGTTTATTCAAATCCTTTGGAAGTTTATTATTTTCATCTGGTCTTATGGTACGGCCTGTAAGTAGATTTATATTTGTGTAAACTCCAGCCTTTTTTAATTCATAAAAAAACTTGTCGAATCTTTCAAAAGCTTTTTCATCAAAATAAACATTCTGCCAGTTTTTTTTATCATGCGTAAAAAAGCAGTCTGCCCAATCAGAATCAGTATGATGAAAACGAATGCAGTTATACCCCTGAGCAGCAATTGTTTTTGCCCAATATTCGGCATCTTCAACCGGCGGAAAAGCTGAAATATTAGTTCCAAAAATCCGGAGCCTTTTACCTGCCGCATACAGATGCCCGTCGCTTCCTGTAGAAATCCTCTGAGCCTCGGTAATAGGCATGTTCATATAAGAACAGTCTGCAGCAGTTCCCTGTGCTGGGCGTGCGGCAAATGGAAATGGTTTTAGTGATGAATCAAAATCAGCGGCAAAAATTCCAATTGACAAATTTACAATACCAGATAAAAGACAAATCAAATGTTTTTTCATAATCCTACCTTACTTAAATAGTAAGGCAGGAGATGGAATTTTGCAAACTTTGTATCATACCTCTTTTCGTCTTAAATACAAAAAGACTCCGATACAGATAATTGCCGAAAGAAGACTTCCAAGTGGTGCGGCGCAGCCCATTGGGAAGAGAGTCTCTGGCCAGAATTTTGAAGCAAGATATGCACCCGGAATTCTTATCAAGATGATTGAGAACGAATTATGTATAAATGAAATGATTGATTTTCCCATTGCAGTGAAATAGCCGCTGAAGCAGAAGTGAATGGCGGCGAGAACACAGTCGGTGACGTAGGATTTAAGATATTGAGTACCTAGTGTCACAACCAGTTCATCGCGGGTAAACAGGCTGAGCACCGGAGCCGAAATAAACTGGAATGCGATGGCAAAAATTGCGCCGATTCCCACGGCTATGGCGGTGCCCGCGTAGAGTGTGTGGCGCGCGCGGTCTTTGTAACCGGCGCCTATATTCTGGGCCGCGATTGCGCTGATACTAGAAAGCATACTCGAAGGAATCAAAAACAAAAAGCAGATAATTTTTTCAACTATACCAACCGCCGCAGCTACATTCACACCGCGTTTGTTCGCAATAATTGTAATCACAATAAACGAAATCTGAATAAATCCGTCCTGACACGCAACGGGCACCCCGATTTTCAAGATGCTGCTCATAACAGAACGCTCAATCTTAAAATCCTGCTTACCCAGCTTCATGCTGCGGGTTCTCACAACAGCAGCGAGACTTATGATTACGCTGACTGCCTGAGCAATCACCGTGGCTACTGCGGCACCTTCGGCCTGAAGTCCCATCACACCCATAAAAAGCCAGTCGAGCAAAATGTTTAGTGTACAGGCAATGATTACAAAAATCATCGGACTTTTTGAATCACCCATTCCGCGGTAAATCGAAGCAATCACGTTATAAGCTACAATAAAAGGAATTCCCAAAAAACAAACGCGAAGGTATGCAACTGTCTGCTCAACACTTTCCGGCGGAGTTGAAACAAGTGTTACAATACCGCGGCAGGCGATAAGCAGCACGACAGTTATCACAGCAGAAAAAAGCAAAAACAAGCTAACTGTATTGCCTGTAACTTTAGCTGCACGTTTGCCATCTTTTGCACCAACAGCCTGACCAATCAGAACCGTGCCGCCCATTGCAAGTCCCACGATAATCACCGTGAGCATATGCATAACCTGACTTCCGATAGATACCGCAGAAATTACAGCCGCACCATTAAACTGTCCGGCCAGGAAAAGATCTGCCATACCATAAAGAGTCTGTAGAAAATATGAAAGGAGGTATGGGAGAGAAAATAGAACGATATTTTTAAGGATTGAACCCTCTGTAAGATTTTTTGTCATAAAAATTTTATAATAGCATTAATTTCCAAATTAGTCTCTCACAGAGTACACAGAGAGCACAGAGTTTTTTTTAGAATTTTCCTCTGTGTCCTCCGTGGCCTCTGTGAGAAATTCTTTAG
>CAMNBC010000181.1 GCA_946532115.1 uncultured Treponema sp. | reverse complement strand
ACTTGACATATAACAAAATGTCGTATATATTTGACATAAAGACAGATGGAAAGTGCACATCCACCTGCTGGCGGAAAATCCCGCAAGGAGAAAATTTATGTCATTATCATTCGCTATTGGATTTGCAGTTGGAATTGCCATTGTAGCAATTGTTTGTATAATTTTTAGAATCAAGCACAAAACTTGTGAATATGATGAACGTCAGGTTGCAGCCCGTGGCCTTGCCTTTAAGGTTGGTTTTATAACTTTTGTTCTTTGTCAGATTGCTGTATTCTTTGTTGAGCTTTTTACAGAAAAACCTCTGGTTATTGTGGCACCAGGAATGCTCAGCTGGCTTGAGACCTTGTTTGCTCTTTTGATTTTTGTTGAAGTAGCAATTTTTAAGGATGCTTATTTTTCACCAAATAAGCCTTTTACAAAAAGATGGCTGGTGATTGTAATTTTATTAGCGCTTCTTTCTATATTAAGAGGCTTTACGGCAGATGATGCATGGTTCAAACTGATTAATCTTTCTGCAGGCGTTTTTGTTGGAGTAATTGGATTGAGTATTTTCATAAAATACCTGATATCGAAAAAGGCAGAAAGAGAAGAGGAAGACGAATAATCAAGGCAGGTAAATATGAAAAATCTTAAACTAAAATCTGCCCGTGCCCTTAAGGATATGTCACAGGATGATTTAGCAAAGGCCGTGGGTGTAAGCCGGCAGACAATCAATGCAATAGAAAAGGGGGACTATAACCCTACAATCAATTTGTGTATTGCAATCTGTAAAGTGCTTGGGGTTACATTAAATGATTTATTCTGGATAACAGAGGAATAATTCACGGATAAATCAGGGAAATTTCAAGGAAACAAAAAATTCGTCAAATATCGACTTTCGTAGTAAAATTATATGTTATGGTAAAGACTACGAAAAAGAAGATTACTTTTTTCGCTGCCTGCGCCTTACTTGCAGGCAGTTTACTTTATGCACAGATTCATTCGCCGGATGATTCTTTTTTTAAGGAGTATATAAACCGTAACTGGAATGCAGAATCTGGATTACCGGCTAATACAATAACAGACTTAATTCAAGATAGAGACGGCTATATGTATTTTGGTACATATAGTGGTCTTGTGCGTTTTGATGGTGTGGAATTTATTTCCATGAACCGCCTCTATAATGAAAAACTGGATTTTTTAAGCGCGCGGGTTATTTATCAGGATACCAATCAGGATCTTTGGATTGGTACAAATGATGAAGGTGTAATCTGCCTTAAACGTAATGGTACTGTTGAAAAATTTACCGTAAAAGATGGTCTGGTAAATAATTCAATCAGAGCCTTTTGTGAAGATAAAAATGGTTATATATGGGTAGGAACTGCATCTGGAGTTTCCTGCATTCTTCATCATAAAATTGAAAATCCTGTCTTTTTTAATGAAATTCCAGATGATAATCGTTTTATTGTAAATCAGATATATTGCGATAACACAGGTCGTGTATGGATAGTAACCCGTACTGAAAATGGACTTTACACCTATCGCGGTGGTTATTTTGAAAAAACTAATCCCATAAAATCTATAGAAAATCCTGTCATAACAAGCTTGATGCAGGAAGAAGATGATACCTTCTGGTTTGGCCTTGCACCACATCATGTTGTAAAAAAAGTTGATGGAAAAGAATATCTTTATGATGTTGGACATGGAGATCAAAAAGGTACGGCAGTCACTTGTATTTTTAAAGATTCTTCCAAAAACATATGGTTTGGTCTGGATAACGGAATAACAGTTTTGCATGATGGTCATTTTTCATATTCCGAAAACAGCGACTTTATGACAGATGACAGTGTTACTAAGATAATGGAAGACCGTGAGCACAATATGTGGTTTGCGCTGGACCGTGGCGGAATTCAAAAGCTTAGTTATGGAAAATTTCATACAACAAATTTAGCATCAACAGTAAATGCAATAGCAGAAGATTCATTCCGAAATGTAATCTGGCTTGGTTGTGATGATGGTGTACGCTGTTATAAAGAAGATGAAGGTATTTTTATAGAAAATAAAATTACAGAGCTCTGTAAAAATATTCGCGTACGCCATGTAGGGGTTACAGAAGACGGAGTACTTCTTATTAGCTGTTACGAAAAATACGGGCAGATAAAATATAATCTTGATGGAAGCCTTGAGTTCTGGAATAAGAAAAATGGACTTGCAGGAGACAAAGTTCGTGTTGCAATGCAAACAAAAAGCGGTGAGCTTTATGTTGGTACTACAATGGGACTTTCCATAATAAATCAAAAAAGCGGGGAAATCACTAATATCTGTAAAAATGACCTTCTGGACAATGATTTTATTATGTGTCTTTTTGAAGATACAGATGGTTCGGTGTGGTTTGGCACAGATGGTGGTGGAGTTTATGTTCTGAATCCTGAAACTAAAGAAATCACAAAAAAAATTACAAGAGATTCGGGACTTGTTGGTAATATAATTTTTAAAATTTCTTCTGAGCGTGAAGGCGAAATCTGGATTTGTACGGGTTCAGGTTTAAGCATTCTCACAAAGGATAGCGGAAAGATTTTTAATGTAGACTCATCCTTAGGTTTAAGTACAGACGGAATTTTCCAGGTTCTTTTGGATAATTCAAATAAAGTCTGGTGTACGACTAATCAGGGAATTTTTAATATAAAACTTAATGAATTGGACCAGGCTAAAAGAGGAATGTGGACTTCGCTTCATACAACCTTTTACGGCAAGCTGGATGGAATTACTTCTGGAGGTGTAACCTCTACATCTCTTTCAATGAAAGATAATAAAGGCCGTTTATGGTTTACTTTGATAGACGGCTTTACGGTTATGGATCCGGTTCGGAATTCGGCAAATAATTATGCGCCAACAATAAAAATTCAAATGCTCACACTGGATAGCGAAAAAATGGAAATCCCTTCTGATAACCGCCGCCAGGGCCTTAAAATTGAGGTAGCTCCGGATGTAAGGCGTTTGATAATTAAATACACAGGAATCAGCTTTGTGTCTTCAGAGCAGGTTCAATTCAGAACTAAGCTGGAAGGCTTTGATAAAAAGTTTTCTGATTGGACTACAGAAAGAACCGCTTCTTTTACAAACCTCAGACCTGGAGAATATATCTTCCGTGTGATTGCACGCAATGCAGATGGAATTCAAAGCAATTCAGAAGCTTCTATAATCATAGTAAAAAAAGCTTTCCTTTGGCAAAAGGCCTGGTTTAAGATTTTAATTACACTCATAGTTATTGGAATAATTTCATTTTTTGTTTATTTACGATTTGCGGCTTATAGAAAGCGTCAGAAGGAAATAGAAAAACTTTCGATAGAAGTAACCATGGCACTTTCTCAGACAATAGATGCAAAAGATAAATATACAAAGGGTCATTCAAATCGTGTTGCAAAGTATTCACGAATGCTGGCTCGAGTGCTGGGAGAGAATGAAAAAACTCAGGAGAATATTTATTACGTTGCTTTACTTCATGATATTGGAAAGATTGGCGTACCAAATGCAATCATCAATAAACCCGGAAAACTTACAGATGAAGAATATGAAATTATAAAAACTCATCCGGTAATTGGAAGTGACATTCTAAAGACAATTTCTTCTATGCCAGAAATTTCAATTGGTGCGCGAAGTCATCATGAACGTTTCGATGGAAAAGGTTATCCTGATGGGCTTGCCGGCGAGGATATTCCATGGATTGCCCGCATAATTGGCGTAGCAGATGCTTATGATGCCATGACTTCTAATCGCAGCTACCGTAATTATTTACCACAAGAGGTCGTGCGGGCAGAGATAGTAAAATGTCGGGGCATTCAATTTGATCCGCGGGTTGCAGATGCAATGCTCGAGCTTATAGATGCAGACAAGTCATATACAATGCATGAATAATAAAAGCAACCGGTTGCCGTAGAAACACTAGAATTAAATTGATATAATAGAATGAAAGGAGTATACAAAATGAAAACTGTTGCAGGTATTGACCTTGGTACACAGAGTATGAAGGTTGTAATCTACGATTACGAAAAGAAAGAGATTATTGAAAAAGCAAGCTGTCCTATGGATTTGATTTCTGAAGCAGACGGAACCCGTGAGCAGACTACTGAATGGTTTGACAAGGGACTGGATGTTTGTTTTGGAAAACTTTCTGCTGAAAACAAAAAGACTATTGAAGCAATTGGTGTTTCTGGTCAGCAGCATGGTTTTGTTCCTCTTGGAGCAGACG
>CAMNBC010000180.1 GCA_946532115.1 uncultured Treponema sp. | reverse complement strand
GAGCGCAGCCCTGCGGAGGCTGAGGTCGCACGTTCGAATCGTGTCAGTCTCAAACTTAAGGTTGTCTAGATGACAACCTTTTTTTATTTAACACTAAATTGCAAGATGTCGAAACGATTCGAAACGGAGTGAGTGTTATTCAAAATTGCGAGTAGTGCGGAGCAATTTTGAATATTCAGCAGCAGGAGGCTGCTGAAAACGAACGTAGGCGCCATGGAGGGAGCAAACAGGAGGTTTGCGACCGGAATGGCGAATCGTGTCAGTTTTTTATTAACTCTACGCTTGTAGTTCCCTTTTCTTCATCAACACAAAGAACTACCCACTTTTCATTATAACAGAACGAAGGACAGCAATAATCTTTTAATCCCATATCAAGGCAATGATAATAATGATTATGACCACCAAAATAACACAATACATTATTTTTCAATAAAGAACTGATTAAAAGATTGCGCTCTGTAGTTTCACCAAGACCAAAGGCCAGGTTATATTCAGTTAATGGATAATGAGAAAAGACAATTTTTGGATTAGAATCAGACTCAACTGCCCTCTTAAAGATTTCATACTGCTGCCTTCCCAGAGTTCCAGAAGCAGTATCTAAACAGTACCAGGAAAGGCCCGCCGTCTTGAACTTATAAAAGGATGTATGAGGATAACAGTTATTTTTCCAGTTATCCCAATGAGACTGATAAATGTCATGATTTCCACAGGAGTTGAAAATCATTTTTATTCCATAGCGGCTTTTAAGATTATTGCAGAATTTAAGATATTCATCAAATTCAGCCTGGGAACCGGTATCTGTAGAATCTCCAAGGCTAAGGGCAAAAACTGGAGCTTTGTCTGTTCCCTTTACAGAATCAAGCCAATCATACAGCTTTTCTACCGGAGGATTCTTACGATTTGAACCAAAATGTGTATCAGTAAGAACCAAAACCCTGTATTTTCCACTCAAAGCTGAAACCTCAGTATCTTTAAGGTCCTGCAATGAGCGTGTTCTGTAATCTACATTGTTGCCATCATAAAAAATGTTCCAGCTTCCATAACATGCAGTAACAGAAAATAAAAATAAGCCAATAAATATCTTTCCCAAAAATCTATTCATTAGAAATATACCTTAACGTTAGTTTTCAAATTACATTCACTTAAATACACCGCGCTTGTTATCATATCAACACATTTAAGGGTCATAGCCGCTTCAAGCCCGATATTATCATTAATTTTGTAATTAACCCCACCTTTGAAGAATGGTGTTCCCAAAAGCGGATAATCGAAATAATCTATTGAAGAAACGGAGCAATACAGATTAAATTTTGAAGAAAAAGTCCATTTGAACATCAATTCAAGAAAATAGGATCTTTCAAACAAATCTTTTTTATAACGACTCATTGCGTTAATTTCTGAAGTTTTTACCAGAAAACCTGCTGCAAAACTTGCATTATAAAAATCTGATTTACACCATTTGAATCGGGCAGAAAACAGAACATCGTTTTCAGTAAATTCACCGGAATACACATAACCATGATAACCGAAACCTAAACCAGCTCTGAACAGGTCAAAGAAGGTAGGCATGTAAAATACATTGGATGTAAAATCCATTTTTTGATTTTGAATGGCAACCCCGCAATCCATATAAAGTTCATTATAATCAGCATAATAGGAACTGTTTATAAAAATTGGCTCAACCTTTAAATCATTCTTAAAACAAGCTGTAAAACCTGCGGCTAACGCCATTTCCTGTTTTTCTGTTGTAAAAAAATTTACAGTATTGCAAAATGCAGAAACCGAAATAAACAACAAACAGATTGTCGTTATTTTTTTCTTAAGAGAATAAAATCTAACGTCCTGTATCACGAATCTTTCCCTCTTCATAATCAGGATCCAGAGTACGCAAAAGTGTTCCGGAAGGAAGTTTATGTTTAAGATAAATGGCTGTTGGATGTCCATCGCAGGTCCAGTTCATTTTCAAACCTGTTTCTGAATCTATGATTTCCCATTCGCCTGCAGGAACTTTTAATGAACAGAAATCCGGTGAAACAAATTCTATTTCTTCACCGGCACGAATCATATTCATTCCCTTACATTCATACATATACCAGCCGTCTTTTTTCTCAAAGCTTTCTATGCGACGGTCAGGATGGACTTCCAGATCTTTCAGGCGGGCTTCACGAGCCTGTGGATGCATGGCTTCAAGTTCTTTTTGTGACTGGTCATAACGAGAATGTCCTTCTGCATAAAGAGCCTCAAAATCAGAAGCCGTAATCTCGCCCCCAATCTCCGCCGCCAACTGATACTTACTGTCGCTGGCACCCGTAGTAGTCTCATCAGCATTCGATTTATTATAGTAGAAACCAGTTGTACTCTCGCGGTGAGCAACATTGTCAAGTTCATCGATATATGGAGCAGCCTCAGCCTCACTAAGTTTGCCGTCCAGAGCATCCAGTGCCTTGCGATATGCGCGTGTTACCATTGCAACGTAGTAAACGCTTTTCATGCGGCCTTCTATTTTAAGGGAATCAACACCGGCATCGCGCAAATCAGAAAGGTGCTCAATCATACGAAGATCTTTAGAAGAAAGAATTGCCGTAAAATCATCCCCTTCGAAAACCGGAAACTTTTCGCCCGGTCTCTGCTGCTCTTCCAGAGTAAGCAGGCCGCTTTGTGCGAGAGCGCGCGCAGCCTCCAAGTTTTCAGAATCAGGTTTCCCGTCTACCTTAAAATTCCAGCGGCAGGTATGAGAACAAAATCCACTCTGCGCGCTGCGTCCTGTGAGATACGCACTCATAAGACAGCGGCCTGCATAAGCAATGCACATTGCTCCGTGAACAAAAGTCTCGAGCTCCATATCAGGCACCGAGTCCTTGATTCTTCGAATCTGATTGATTGAGATTTCGCGTCCCAGTACAATGCGGCTGAAACCGAGGCTTTTATACATTTTTACAGCTTCACTGTTCACGCAGCTGGCCTGTGTTGAAAGATGAAGTTGTGCATTTGGAAATTCTTTCTGCAAAAGAGGTACAATACCAATGTCCTGAACAATAAATGCATCTATAGGATACTGTTTAAAATAATCAAGATTTGCCTTGAGGGCATCAATTTCTTCGTCGTGAAAAGAAATGTTAAGTGCACAGTGAAGACGGCGGCCAGGAAACTGTTCTTTTAGAGCCTGAACCTTTTTGTATTCGTCTTCATAAAAATTATCTGCCTTAACGCGGAGTGAAAATTTCTTAAGTCCAATATAAGCGGCATCAGCACCGTATGCATAGGCATAGAATAGTTTTTCAACATTTCCAGCTGGAGATAAAAGTTCCATAAAAGTTAAGCCTCCGACCTCAGACTGTGTTCAAGCCGAGGTTTGTTTTCAATCTGGACGGCTGAAGCAGCCCCTGTGCCGTCTGTAACAACTTTTCCTACTTTATCTAATGCAAGGTGAGATTCGTGTAAAAATTCGTCGGCCATCTGGAACATAAACATCATGTCTGGCCAGACGTCGAGTACACACTCGTTGCCGGCGTTTCGGAGATTGGCTGCAAACTCTTTTGCATCATCAAGAAGAATTTCCTTTTCACCCATCTGAATGAACACCGGCGGAAAATTCTTTAATTCATCATCTCCTGCAAGAAGTGGAGAAACAAGATTGCTTGAAGTATTAGACTCATAAGTATAAATCTGACTGCTTTTTCGAAGCACATCTCCACTCATTACTTCATCACTTATTTTTTTTGTTGTAATCAGTTTGGAACATTCTGAAACATCTAGCCATGGGGAAAAAAGAATTACCCTCTTGATGCAGGTTCGGTAACGTTCCCGTAAATTAAAAATCAGCGAACAGGCTATTGGTGCTGCAGAACTGTCTGCAGCAATAATAATTTCCGGAAGCTGTGGCTTTGTTCCCTGCTCTGCATTTAAGGAACAGGCTATCTGCTCTTCTGTAAAAAGTGCCTTAAATACATTCTGAATATCTTCATTTGCAGCAGGAAAAGGAAAAGCCGGTGCCAGGCGATATTCCGGCACTACAACACGACAGTAACACTTGGTTGCAAGCGAGGCACAGAAGCTTGCATAGGCAGTGCGTGAACCACCGACAAAGGAGCCACCATGAATGTAAAGCATTATACGGTTTGAAGAATAGATTTCCGGTGCAAGGATATCGCACACAGTATTTGCGTATTTATATTCAGTACGCTCTACTCCATTCGGAAGGAAAACTGTTTTAAAACCTTCATCAAGTTTTGCGCGGAAAGT
>CAMNBC010000179.1 GCA_946532115.1 uncultured Treponema sp. | reverse complement strand
TTTTGGATCTTCAATCATGTTTACCACCTTGTGTACCTATAAGATAATAAAAAAACAAATGTACGGCAAGGTAAAATGGAATTAATAATTTTACTTTAATAAATGACTTACCGTATTTTCGAAATTAGCTGATGATTCCAGCCATTCATAAGCTATAGTAGCAGAAATGAGTTTTCGCCCATATTCCCTGGTTTCTGCAAAAGGAACTGTTTCTAAAAAAAGGTCGAGCGGCATATTACTTTTTTTGCCGAATTCAATCAGGGAACTTTGCAGCCAGCGCCTTACTCTAGTGATTCCCGCATTGTAAGAGAAAAATCCAAGGAGTGGTGAATTGTCGCAGCGTGAAATGAGATTCGAAAGATAGTAAGTTCCAAACCGGATGTTTATCTCCGGATCAATAAGTGAATAGTCATGAATCTTAAAACGACGGGCAATATCGCTTGCGGTCATTTCCATCAATTGTGTAAGACCAACAGCACCGGCAGAACTCATAACATCTGCATCAAAAAAACTTTCACTACGAATCAGGGAATACATTATCGACTCGCTGATGTTGTATTCGGCACAATATTTTTCCACAAAATCATTAAAAAAACGAGGATAAACAAGGTTAAGCTGCTCTCTTGTTATCTGATGATTAGCATTGCGTTGTGTACGGGCTGCAATTCTAAGCGATTGAACATAAAAATCACTGTTTTCTTTTTCAGTTTCGCCACATTTACCGAGAAAATCTGCAAGGTAGAATGCAGTTTCAGGAGAAAGTTTCTGCCCCTGATTTTTCTGCCATTCAGGGTAAATCAATTCTGGAAAACCAAAATAAGCATATCCCAATAATAAAGTTTCTAAACCGGAATCAACCTCAATATTTGTCTGAGTATTTCTGATTCCAGTAGGGGCACATAAAATTTTTTGCAGTTCAACCGGATTTTTCCAAAGTCCCAGTCTGTACGCTGCAAGTGTTTTATAATAAACGGAACTTCCACCCCCGCATGCTCTCTTAAATGCTGTTTCTGCCTCTTCTGAAGATCCGTGAGCTAGACCTTCCTGAATAAGTCTTCCATAAAGATATGCAAACTGTGCAGTAGTCAAATCCGAAGCATAACCATCGATTGCCTTGTAAATACTTCCAAACTCATCCCAGCGGCCGGCAGCAAGCAGGGCCGTTACAAGCTGCTCAAAAAAATCTTCAAAATATTCTGCATCAGACCATTCTCGTGCATAAGAACCAATAGAACTAATGATAAAGTCTACAGAAAAATTAAGCGACGTATTCAGAAGGTACCACAATGCATTGTCTTTTTGTGATTTATCATTTGCAGTGAGAATTGCCATTTCAAAGCTTTGTTTTGTCTGCTGATAGTAGATTCCGGCTTTTTCAAAAAGTCTTCCTGCATAAAACCAGAAGTAAAATTCTGCGGATGTTCCCTTATATTTTTGAGCAAGTTCCCTAAAGTACATTGCATTTTTTACAAAATCAATGCTGCCGTAAAGATAGTTTTTTCCAAAGTCAGAAATTAATTGAGGAGAAGGTAAAAGGGCTCCATTTTCAAAAAATCTTGCAAGTTCATCGGAACAGAGCATTGTATAGGAATAATTGCGTTTATATGAAGCAATGCGGTAGTTAATGGCAAACTGTTCCGGGGTATATCTTAAAAGAGGGGCTGTTTCCGGATATTGATATGCACCTTCAAAGTCCGGGTGATTATAGGTATCGCGGTAAAACTGATAATGTTCAGTAGAAACAGGACATTCTGTAAACCAGCGGTATACTTCTTCTTCATAAGAAGAATCTCCGCGTTTAGCCATTGCTTCGAGTCTTAAACGGATAATTTCATTTCTGGCTGTTGAAAAATCCAGATTTGATGTGCAGTTTATGAGTCGGTTTATTTCTCCGGAAGAAGCGAATTGACGTGCTGCAATTAAAAGTGATTCTTCTCCTGGAAAAAGTTTAAGCAGATTTTCAGCAGCAGTATTTTTTTCCTGAATGTTTCCAATTGAACAGAGTGCTTCGGCACTTCGCTGTGCACAGCGCGAACTGCCTTTTTTTATACAACGCTTAAATTTTTCGCGGGCTGCATTTTCGTTACCTTCACTTAAAAGTCGAAGTCCAATAAAATAATCGGCATCACTGCCAAATTTTTTCTGTCCTTCAGGTTTTGTTGTTTCAGTACAAGCCGTGCATGGAAGGCAAGCGCATGAAATTCCAATTAAAAAGCGAGTAGTAAAAATCAGTTTTTTGAGCCTTCCAGCAAAAACTAAAGGAGCGTGCATTTGACTCCTATTGAGCTGGAATAGTTATAATTGTTCCAGAAATGATATAATCAGGATTTCTAATTCCATTATAGCGGGCAATATACTTATAACGCCATGGATTTTTATAGTAAGTGTCTGCTATATCCCAGAGTGTGTCACCCCATTTGATTTTATAGGTAATATTTTTAGGCTTTTCTTCAGCAACAGGTGGCTGGGCAGGAACAACTTCTTCTGCTTTTTCGATTATTATAATTTCATCTTCTTTTGCTTCAGGAACTGCCGGTTCAGGTTCCGGCTCTGGTTCAACAACAGGTGCAGGAGATGGCTCTGGAGCAGGTGCTTCTACGGCAACTGTCTCTTTTGCATGTTTCTTTGTAATAAGATTGTATTTTGAAGGAATGATAAAAAGAATTAACAGTGTTGCGAGAATACAGATAATTGCACAAATAATGCAGATGATTACAGGAACTTTCGTCTTTTTCTTTACATCATCATCAGTATTTTCAGCAGGTGTACCGCGTTCTGTTTCTTCATCATAAAGTCCGTCAAAATTCAAGCCACCTGCAGCAGGAGAATCAGTGTCAAACATCGGGTCATTCATATTTTCCTCTGGAGTATCTAAATCGTCTGTGTTAAAGAAGTCATCTGGCATTTGAGGTTCAGATTCGGTTGTTTCATCCGGAATATCAAAGTCCATATCAGACAGTGAAGAGTCATCTGTTATTGTATCATCAGCAGATGGTTCAGAAATCTCTGTTTCATCAGAGCTTTCAGGGAAGTCAAAAGACATATCAGATAATTCATCAGAAACTTCAGTGTTGTCTGTAGTTGTATCAATTTCAGTTGTTTCGTTTGCTGTATCATCCGGTAAGTCAAAATTCATATCCGGTAATTCATCAGAAGTTTCAGTGTTGTCTGTGTTTTCAACAGTATCAACAAATTCATTTTCTGTTTCGTCCGGTAAATCAAAGTCCATATCACCGAGTTCGCCCGCAGCATCCTCGCCCTTTGTTTCCTCTTCAGCAGAACCAGTTTCAGAGGTTTCAACAAAATCTTCGATAGTATCAGAAACTTCTTCGGCAGGAAGTTCATCAGTAGAAGCTTCATCTGCAGAAACCTCTTCAGCAGGATTATCTTCGGCTGAAGTTTCTTCAATAACGGGCTCTTCTACAAAAGTCTCATCAAGTACCGGAGCTTCTTCTTCTACAGTCTCAATTTCCGGCTCAGGTACAGTAATTTCTTCTTCTGGCTCAATGACAGTTTCTTCTGGTTCAGCAATTTCTTCTGCAGAGTCAGCAACAGGTTCTTCCTGCTCACTCAACTCTTTTTCACGAAGTGCCGCAGCCGCAGCAAGCAACCCGCCCGCTGCTACAGCACCAGCAACAGCAGTTCCCGCATTATTTTCAGCTGGTTCAGAATCATTAATATCATATTCATCTGTAATCAGACGTTCTTCTAAAGTACGGGAAACAAGAGTAATAGTTGTATTACTTTCATTACCAGTTTCACTGTCCACAATTTTTGCAGAAAGCTGATTATCTTCATCGAGGGAAACGGTAAATTTAATTTCCGGTTCTCCATTTGGATGTGCATTCAGATTTTCAATCTGGAGGGAATCAACATATTCGGCATCTTCCATAGAGCAGGTAGCAGAACGATACAAATCAACCATAACCTTAGTCTGATTGTTATGGGCTGTAGTGAGTTCGAGCTTTTTTTCCGAAGGTGTATTATCCTCAAGAACCGGATAAAACGACCCGTCTGCGAGTTTGATACCAATAGTTTTCATAAATTTCCTCTATATATATCGTAAAACATCTTTGGTCTGTTTTCAAGTGATTAACAGTTTTTTTATTTTACTTTCTCAGAAATCTGGATTATATTTTAAACAATATATTTTATAGGAGCGTAAAAAATGGATATCAAAGGAACACAGACCGAAAAGAACCTGCAGACAGCATTTGCAGGTGAATCTCAGGCACGCAATAAGTACACTTATTTCG
>CAMNBC010000178.1 GCA_946532115.1 uncultured Treponema sp. | reverse complement strand
TAGTATTCTTTTCAGCAGAAATAAGAGCGTTCTTGTTAGATTCAGCAGAAGTTCCTGGAGCAACTCCGAAGAAACCTGCTTCTGGGTTGATAGCGTAGAGACGTCCGTCTTTTCCGAACTTCATCCATGCAATATCATCACCTACAGTTTCAACCTTCCATCCTGGGATAGTAGGAATCAACATAGCGAGGTTTGTTTTACCACAAGCACTTGGGAAAGCACCTGTTACATATTTAACTTGGCCCTTAGGGTTTGTGAGCTTAAGAATAAGCATGTGTTCTGCAAGCCATCCCTCTTCACGAGCGATAACAGTTGCAATACGAAGAGCGAAACACTTCTTACCAAGAAGAGCGTTTCCGCCGTATCCAGAACCGTAAGACCAAACAAGGTGCTCTTCTGGGAACTGAGAAATGTATTTGTGCTCAACATCAGCACAAGGCCAGATTCCGTTGTCTTTTTCACCATTGTTAAGTGGCTTACCTACAGAGTGGAGACATGGTACCCAGTCACCGTCTGTACCGAGGTACTGCCATACCTTTTCGCCGGCACGAGTCATGATGTCCATGTTCAATACAACGTATTCAGAGTCTGTAAGTTCAATACCGTACTTAGCGATTGGAGAACCAAGTGGACCCATGCAGAATGGAATTACATACATTGTACGACCGTGCATACAACCTGTGTAAAGTCCCTTCATTGTAGCCTTGAGTTCTACTGGGTCAATCCAGTGGTTTGTAGGACCAGCATCTTCTTCCTTCTTAGAAGAAATGAATGTACGTGATTCAACGCGAGCAACGTCGCTAGGAAGAGAACGGAAAAGGAAGCAGTTCTCTTTTGCCTTCAATGGAGTAGCGAGACCAGCGTCAACGCATTTTTTCATAAGGCGGTCATATTCAGCTGTAGATCCATCAACAACTACTACGTTGTCTGGTTCACACATCTTAACACATTCTTCAACCCATGCTTTAATTCCAGCATGTTTAATATCAGAAACGTTCATTAAAAACTCCTGTCAGCCTGCCCTCTCAAAAAGCAGCAGACTAAATTTCTGTATATACAAAAGCCTCTCCAAGAGACCCTCGTATACCAAGATATAATTTAATGATTTTTTATATTTCGTTCAATAGAATAAGTGATTTTTCCTATAATAAAAAAGGACCAGATAATCCCAAGCACAGCTCTAAACGCATACCGCTGCTGGATTCCTCCTCTGACGGGGTTTTGCGCAAGACACTTGAAGGGCATCTGGTCCAATGAAAAGAATCTACCATAAAAATGGCAGATAAGTCAAGGAAGCCTATTTTTTCTCAAGGTAGTATTTTTGTGTAGAGGTTTTTCCACTTTCAGTATAAGTTTGTAAAAGGAAGAATTTTGTCTTTTCGGCATTTGTCTTTACCCCATTGCCATACTTGAAAGCATAAGTTTGTCCTGACATTTTTTTCAATTCTTCTTCAGTAGCAGTTTTCTGTATAGAAGCATGATTTCCATTGATTACATATCCCTGTTGCTTTGCCATTTCAAGCTCTTCCGGAGTTGTACCTTCAGGGATGGTTCCAGATTGATTCATTGTTGCACTTGTATAAGTTTCTACTCCATTTTTGACTGTAAATTCATAAATTTGCACACCTGACATTGAATCACTTTCTAGAACCACTTTGAGCTTATAGTCACCATCAGCCAGTGTAAACTCTCCATATTTAAGTTCTACAGTCAATTCATCTTCAGTGAATAAAGGTGATGTATCATTTCCACCACCAGCGGCCGGTGTACAAGAAATCATCATACCTGCAACCATAGCAAGAACAGCTGCAGCACCAACATTTAAAATCTTTTTAATCATTATAAAATCTCCTCTGAAAACATTTTTTTTGTTTTCAATTAATGAATGTTTCCTTTTATAATACCCCCCCCCCCCGTATATTTTTGTCAACCAAAATATTTTGTTAATACCAGCCTGACTTTTTTTACACAAAAATTAAAAATGTGTTATAATAATGCAATACCTTTATATTCAATTGGGAGTTAAAAAAGTTCTGTGGAAAATAACCGACAAGAAAATATAATGAGGTATTAAATGAATTTTCTTAAAAAAATACGCAACTATCTTTTTTATTGCGGAATTGAACGCGTTGAATATAATGCAATAAAGAAAAATGCGTATATTTCTAATTTTGTAATCTGGAGAAGCCTTCATTACTTGATGGCTGCAACTTTTCTTGTCTTATATTTTATTTCTTTATCTACCAGCGTTGTAAGGCACAATGCTTTACTTTATTTATTAGGTACAATATATTCTGTAGCTGTAATCATCCTTTTTTCTTTTCTTAAAAAAGATTCGTTAATTGCACAGTTTATAATTTATATTTCTATTTCCCTGCTCTTTCTTTTTGGTGGATTTGTCAGTCTTAATAATCCAAATGTACCGGCTGCTACATTCATTGTATTTCTGTTAATTACACCATTATTTATGATTGATAAACCATTTTTCATGGCCATTGAATTGAGCGTGGTTGCAGCAATTTTTTTAATTTATATGCACGGTGTAAAACCGGAGAACATCTGGAAAATTGATTTAGTTAATGTTGTTACATTTACCATAGTCGGCATTTTCTTCAATGTAATTGAAAATGCAATTCGAATTAAAGAATTTGTTTTAACAAGAGAAATTAAAATTCAAAAAGATTCAGACGAATTAACCGGCTTAAAAAATAAAGGAGCTCTGACAAGGGAAATCAACAAATACCTTCAGAATAAAACAAATAATAAAGGCATTATGTTCATGCTGGATATCGATAAATTCAAAAAAATTAACGACACTTATGGTCACGATATCGGAGACAGTGTAATCAATCAGCTGGGAACTTTTCTTGCCAATACCTTTATCAGCAATGAGATTGTAGGCCGCTTTGGTGGAGACGAATTCATTGTCTTTATAAAAGATACTGATGATTTAGAAGCAGCTCGTAAAAAAGCTGCAGAATTAGTTTCTGGTGCTGCAGAGACAATTCATCTTCCGGTTGCCGGAGAAAAAGTAAGCATAAGTATTGGCGTCGCAATATATCTTGGAATAGAAAATAACTACTCGGAACTTTTTAAAAAAGCTGACATTGCTTTATATGAGGCAAAGGCGGATCCGAATAATCGTTTTTACATTTTTGAGTAACCCGTCGTGCATTTTTCTTATTCACAATTCTAAATTTCCACATTATACTTTTTGTTATGAAAAACTTATTCAATGATGGCTGGCAGTTTGCCGAGCTTGGTTTAGATGAATGTTCTATGTTTAGAGACGGCTCTTCCGGCAGGGAACCGATTCTTTTTTCGCCAGACCAGTTTTTTGATTCTGCTGACAAACAGACTTACAAACCTGTAAACGTTCCTCATGACTGGCAGATTTATCATGTAAAGAATTTGTACCGCAACAGTGTGGGTTTTTATAAAAAGCAATTTTCACTTTCAGAAAATGAATATAAAGGCCGTTACATTGCCCTGAATTTTGAAGGCGTTTATATGAACAGCGCAGTATGGGTAAATGGCAAAAAGGCCGGCGAATGGAAATACGGATATTCTGCATTTGAGTTTGATATAAGCAAGCTGGTGCAGGCAGGTGAAAATGAAATACTTGTGATTGTTGTATACCAGAACTGCAATACAAGATGGTATTCTGGAGCGGGAATTTTCCGCGATGTAAATTTGATTAATAGCCCGGCAGTTCATCTTGTGAGTGATGGCGTTTATTTTAGTACACGGCCTGTTGATGAAAGAAAACTGGACGGTGAGTGGAAAGTAAAACTTTCGAGTGAAGTGTCAGGTGTAATTGGGCCATGCAAAAACTCAGTTGCACACACTCTGTCATCTCCCGACGGAAAGGTATTTGCAACATTTGAAGGTGACGGCGAATTCTCAGTGACAGCTCCTGCACTCTGGGATATTGATTCACCTTTCTTCTATATTCTTACAACTAAACTGATTGCAAGTGACGGCACCGTACTTGATGAAACTTCACAGCACTGCGGGTTCAAGCTTGCACAATTTACAACTGACGAAGGATTTTTCTTAAACGGACGCCATGTAAAGATTTACGGAGCGTGCCAGCACCACGACCAGGGAGCACTTGGTTCGGCATTTAACAAGGCTGCGCTGCGACGACAGTTTATCCGGCTCAAGGAAATGGGGGCGAATGCGATACGATGTTCTCACAACCCGCCGCCACGGGCATGGATGGAGTTGTGTGATGAGATGGGCTTACTGGTTGACAGCGAAG
>CAMNBC010000177.1 GCA_946532115.1 uncultured Treponema sp. | reverse complement strand
TCTTTCGACTACAGTTGCGGCGACAACTTCTGTTATGTCTGGCTTACAGCCTTGCCAACATGCCTGGCTTGGCTGGGACTGTTATTATCCTCAGGTTGATGAAAACGTAACTGTTTTTCTAAATAAGATTCAGGGAACAGAAAAGCCTGCGGCTGATTACAACCTTGCCTGGACTTTGACTCCATACGAAAGCGTAACCGAAAAAATTAAAAAGGCTGGAAAAGATGCGCGTATTGTTGCTCCCTTTCTGGATTCTGAAATCGACAGCTTTGAAAAGATTTGCCAACATATAAAAAATATATGTAAACAAAATGATGCGGGAACTGGCCAATCAGAGAGTCCAAGATATATTTATGCATACTGGAATCAGCCGGACGGACTTTTGCACACTTATGGCTGCGGGTCTAAAGAGGCGCATGAGTGTATTGTTGATTTGGAAAAACAGGTTGCTGAGCTCGCGGCTGAACTTGAAGATAGTCTTGTCGTTGTAACTGCAGACCATGGCCATATCGATACAGATTATGTTTACATTCAGGATTACCCGGAGCTTTTTAATTGCCTCGTTCGTAAGCCTTCTCTTGAGCCACGTGTATTGAACCTTTTTATCAAAGAAGGAAAGAAGGATTTTTTCGAAAAAGAATTCAATCGTCTCTTTGGTGAGAAATTCATTCTGATGCCGGTTGAAGAAATGATTGCTAAAAATCTGATGGGAACTGGTGAGTCTCATAAAATGTTCAGGTCTATGCTCGGCGACTATATTGCGATTGCTACCAGTGACCTTTCAATTTATGCTAACGGACAAAAGTTTGTGTCATTGCACGGAAGCCTGACTCCAGATGAAATGGAGATTCCGATGATTGTGTATAACTAGATTTGCAAATCAGGAGATTTACATTTCTACAGTATAAAATTGGAATTACCGACCTTTTAGTGAGTTTCATCTCACAATAAATTCTTGTTATTCAATTATCATTTTGTTGAAACAAATATACTCACCATGTAAATTGAAAATATAATTTATTTGCAAAGTGAGGGAGTTATGAAAAACATAATTTCAAGATTAACAAAAAAAATGTTTACTGTAATGATTCTCATTATGATGATTTGCGGTATATCCTATGCTGCTCCAAAGCCTGTAAAAATTAATAAAAAGCAGCTTTTGGGCACCTGGTTCTGGAACTTCGGTTATAATCAGGAAAAATTTTCAAGAGATGAAATTACCTTCAACAAAGATCAAACTTTTGAAATTTTCAGTATACATCAAAATTATACAGAATATGATAAGGGAAAGTATTCTATCATCCAGGACGAAAAATATGGTACTACCCTGGTTTTGAATATTACGAATTACAAAGAGAAGAAAGATGCTGCATGGGAAAAATGTGATTTAAAGATATTTTTTGCAATTAATTCTCTTGATAATGAAAAATTTACATTCAGCCGTTATAGGCGTGATTTTTCTGCAATGGGCAATGGTGTTTATGATTATGATCCACCTTTATTTAATGAGTTTACAAAAATCAAAGCTGGTACAAAAGAAAATCTGATTGGTTCATGGCGTATCAGTAAAATTGGAACACCAGACTGCACCTGGGATGAAAAGTGGACATTTAATAATAACGGATCAATGGAATGTTTTTGGGAAGAAAACGAGGCTCAATCGCATTATAAAGGTTCATACGAAGTTATAAAATCTAAAAACGGAAGTGTCCTTCATCAGATTTTAAAACAGGAAAGCTCTGATGGAATCAGTTTTAATGAAATTAATCCTCCTATGGAATTCTGGTATGATTTTAAAATTGATAATGAAAATATCATAAACGTAAGTTGTACAAAAAATAAAATGGATGGTAAAGAGCAAACTTTTGTTTCTGCAAAAGAGAATTTTTATTATCGTGACTTAGACCTTGTTAGTTACACCTATCACTGGTCAAATGCTACATTTAAGGATTATGCGCCAAAAGGTAGCGAATATATTTTACCTGGTTTGGAAAAACAATATCTGTATTCTAATGTTTATTATGATATGTTTAATCAGGGACTTAATGACTGGTATGATAATCAGAATTTAACGGGGCAGCCTGTAAAATCAATTTCTGCAGCTGATAATAATACAGACAGAGAATTCTGGGCGGACTGGAGCTTAAAACTAAACAAAAATCTTTATGATCCTCAAAATGGAAAATATAATCATGACTTTACTTTGCCTTTATCTGTACTTAATGATCATATGGAATATCCTGAAAATATTAATCTGCCTTCTAAGGGAAATAAATGGATTGTCATTCTTTCAGGAAAAGTTTCGAGAGATATTGATATTGACTGGGGATTAAGATTAGTTGACAGAAATAATAATGAATGGAATGAAGTTGCCGATGACTGGCATCATATAAAAACAAAAGATAAGAACCTGCTTGATATTTTTGAACTTGAAATAATAAAAGATCTTACAACCGATGATCTGAATTTAATTTCGTTTAATATAGCATATAATCCGGATCAGCTTGATGAAGTGATAAAAATTGATGATTTTAAATTCGAAATTCTTGATAAAAATAATCAGTCCAAAATCATAGAGCATACCCTGTACTACGGAAGTTATAATTTTAAGCACAAGTCTGTTACCGGATATGATTCTTATTTTCCGGAGAATCCTTATGTTTTACCATATCCTGAAAATACAAAATTCTGGACAATGGGAGAAAATGAATTCTTAGGCTGGTATGATAATCCTGATTTTAAGGGAAAAGCTCTTGAAGTTCTTCCTGCAGCAGATAATACAAAGAGTAAGGATTTTTACGGTAAATATAACCTGAAGTTTTATAAGCCAAATCCAGATGATGCTCCAAACAATGAGGGACGATATTATTCTAACAGATGGATACCGTTAAAATCAGTAGTTCCTGAAGCAAAAATAAATCCAAAAGCTGGTGATGTTGTAAAAGTTGCAATATCTGCAAATCTCTCAGCTGATTATGAAGGAAGTATGGGACTTGATTTGCATAATTTAGACTTTGAAGACAGCTTCCTAGGAAACGACTGGCATTACGTTGAAAGCAAGAATAAAAAACTCCAGGCTTATTTTGAAATTCATATTCAAAAGGATGGAAACTTCAAGTCTATGGAAAATGCGGCTTTGCTTCTTGCCTACAATCCGCTTTCTAAAAATGACCAGCTGATTATGTCTGATTTTAAAATTGAACTTGTTGATAAAGATCCCTTTGTAACAAGTGAAGCACAGACTAAACATGTAACAATTAAACCTTGTTCGGAAGGGCTTGAAATTACAGTACGAAAACTTGAATCAGAAAAAGGTAACTGGAAAGGTTCTTTTAATTTTGGCTTTGGAGAGGCTTCAACACTTTCTAACGGTTATATTCACGAGTGGGCAATTAATAAAAATGAACCTATAACCTTTATCTGGCCTTTCTGTGAAAAAGGAAAAATTTATAAATTTGAGTGTAGTTGGACTGATGAAAATGGAATATGGCATGGCGAAAATCTCAGTATAATTGCTTCAAATGGAAAAAATGAATTGAACTACAAGGCTTTAGAAAAGACAAAAATTAGTGTTGAATCAAATTCTCAGGGAGCATATATTTCGCTTTCTAATTTTTCTAAAGAAGTTGCCATCAATTTGCTAAAAAATTATTCAGACAGACTGGAAAATATTGGAATTGAAACGCCGATTATTTCCGGTAAAAAAGACTGGAGCGATACGAACTGGTTATTTGCACCTGGTATGACAATATATCCTGAGTCAGATCCGAATAATTCTTTCTGTAACGATTTACTTTCAAAAGGAAAAGCAAATGTGCTGGGGGATCACAATTTCTGGTGGGGATCAAAGGCCGATATCAATAAGGCTTTATCAGAACGTTCAACTTTCTGGACGGATCTTCGTATTCATTTTATGATAAAACCAAATACCAATGAAGTTGGTTTTTATTTAGTTCCAGTAGAATCAAACGAAAGCATTTATACTCCATTAAAATTCTGATTAAATAGAATTTTAATGGAATTAAAGGTATAAATTACATTTCCACAGTTTGAACTAAGGCAGAAATTGCGCGGTCTGAAAAGTCGCCGATTTCTGCCATTTTTTTGAGTTGGTCTGCATTGTATTTTGATTCTGGATATACTACAACTACAGATTTGTCGCCGTTCTGCAAAAAGTTTGATTCACCCCAGGCTGTGTAGCGGGTTGCGCCTATTGAAACTAATATGCGTGGCGGACGGCCGGCGGCAAGGAGATAGCTGTGAATATCTTCTGCGGGACCTT
>CAMNBC010000176.1 GCA_946532115.1 uncultured Treponema sp. | reverse complement strand
ATTGCCGAGAGATCTTTTCTGTTTTTTGTTCTTGACAGAAGACACAACATATTAGAGCCATCAGCGGAAAGGCGTGGTTTTGGCGGAAAATAAAATGAGTTTGAAGCAGCCTGATTTCCAAATTCATCTGTTACTGTTACAGTCAATATTAAATCTGAAACATCACCAACCCCGAGCCTGTGCTGCTTGCTTGTAGTCATATAAGACTCATATACATTTTCCCCATTTTTATTATAACAAGAATAAGTATATTTAAGACCTACAGTTTTTGTTACATCTTTGTAAACAGGCTTTGTGTATGTAAGAGTAATATCTTTAGGTGTATTTCCATTAAGGTTACTAACATCTAAGCCACTCATATCAATATATGAATCTTTGATTGCCGTAAAGCTTTTTTCATCAGCCGCATTTTTACATGCATCACTAACCTGTACTGTAAACAGATATGCACCATCACTGTTAAGAGCGTTTGTGGTGTCAGTTGGAATATCATATCTTATTACAAACTCTGTATAAGTGTCATTTTCTCTAAACTCTGAAGTTCCGTTAAAGCCCAGAGGAGCCTTCCAGGTGCCATTTGACTGTTTTGTAAACTCAATAGAATCAGCTGTGGCGGAAACTTCTGTTCCGTCTTTTTTATTTGTGTGACGCACAGTAAGTAAAACTTTACCTACACCGGATGCATTTTCGCCCGCGTTTTCTGCTATATCCCGATATTTTCCATATATATAAACAGAATTGTTGATTTCATTCTTAAGAATTTTTGCTTCGTCAAAATTTGAAAGTGCATCTTCAGTGAATTTGTTACCAGAATATGACACAGCATTCTGCAAAGTAATTTCTTTTGCTGTAGCATATAAATCTTCACAAGTCGGTTTTGTAGTTTCTACCTGTGCTGCATATTTTACACTAATAATGGACTTTGCGTTCTGCATAAGTGGAAGCACATAATCTTTACCATTAGAAGGCATTGTAACTGTAATCTGATTTGAAAAAACTACTTTCACTGTAATTTCTGATGCACTTTTTGCTTTTGCGTAATCATAAAGTGCTGAGCCATATGGTGTAATAGTAATCTTAGTTTTTCTATCTCCATCTTCTTCTATTTCATCAAATACAGGCGGCTTGAAACATGAAGAAACATCATCTGTACCACAGATTATGCTTATATTACCAGTTTCAAATGAAAGCTGTGTAGTATCCATCAGCATATTAAAGGTTGCTGTTATTGGATTATCAGATTTAATAGATACAAGACTAGAAGAGTTTTCGGCAACTTCCGGCTGCTTTAATGTATTCGCTTTTACCGTTACCCCTGAAATTGCTTCATAAATATACATCTTTGTAGAAGCGGCATTTTTATCTGTAATCTTAATTTCTGATTCAGGAACTTCTACAGCAGGATTTCCTTTTGTAATTGACCAGCCGGTAAATATGAAACCGTCGTTTACATTAAATACAAGCGGAACTTCCTGTTCAATGGAATAGGACAATTCTGTCTGGCTTGAGATACCTGACACAGTTCCAGAACCATCTTCTGCAATTATTTTAATTCCAGCCTTAGATTCGGTCTCGTCATTAATTTTATAACTGAAGGTTTTGCCGTTTCCGCCATGAGTTATTTTAGTGCCATCATCAAGAAGGTAATAAAAATCTGATGGAATTGAAACCGTAACGATTTTTGTCTGACCTGCGGCTACATCAATCATGTTGGATTTTTCTGCGTCAAAAGTTATTGTTTTTTCATTTATAACCGGAGCCTTAAAGCTTGAGCGTACAGAAGAACCGCCAATCGTAATCTGTATTTTCTCCAGCTGGGCAAGGGATTCTTCCGTAACCGGAATATTTTGACTGAAGGTAAGAATAATGGAAGAGTTTTTAGCTACTTTTGAAGCTGCATCTGTAACCGGGCTGAAGGATTCAAGGCGCAAACGAGGTGCACAGACAGCTGTTACCTTTGTTGCTTCTGTTTCTGTGTTTTCCAGAATTGTTACTGTTGTAGATGGGCTTGCGGCATTTTCCAGACGAACAATTTTGTTATCATAAGTCCATTTTATAAACTGAAAGTCTGCATTCTCGGTAAAGGCAACTGCAATTTTCTGTCCTATAGAATATTCTTTTGAAACTGCATTTATCTGGCCTGCGCCCTGGGTCGTTACAAAATTAACCGAGGCCTTATTTACTGTTGTTTCATCTATTTTATAGCTGAAGGTCTTTCCGTTTCCGCCGTAGCTTACCTTAGTGCCATCTTCTAACAAATAATAAAAATCTGAAGGAATTGAAACGGTAACGATTTTTGTCTGCCCCGCAGGTACATCAATCATGTTAGCCTTGTCGGCAATAAAGTTGATGTTTTTTCCGTTTATAACCGGCGCATTAAAGTTTGAACGAACTGATTCGCCATTTACCGTAATCTGGATTTTTTCGAGCTGGGCAAGAGCTGCTTCTGTAACCGGCAAATCCTGATTAAATGATAAAATAATGGAAGAATTCTTTGCTACAGAACTTGCAGTGGATGCTGCGGGACTTGCAGATTCCAGACGCAGACGAGGCGCACACACTGCACGCACCTGTGTTGAATCTGAAGTTCCTAGAACCGTAAGGGTTGTTGACGGGCGTTTTGCATCATCATCTTCTATATGAATGATTGAAGGGTCGTACTCCCATTTTACGAACTGATAGTCTATACCTTCGGTAAATGAAACAGCAACCTTTTGTCCGATTGAGTATTCTTTTGAAACTGCACTTATCTGGCCTTCTGCTGCAGTGCTGAAAAAATTAACAGATGCTTTTTCAACTGTTGATTCATTTATCTGATAGTTCCAGCTTTTTTCTGAACTCATAGGAATGCCGGCTGAATCTTTTATCTGGCCGCTCAGAGTAACTTTTACAACCTTAAGAGCAAGGTTCGTTTCAAACTGAATGGGATTATTTTTATTTACTGCAATTGTAAGAAGCTTGCCGTTTACTTCGGGCTTTAAGAAATGTTCTGCAATTGAATAATCTGCATCGTTTGTAATTTTAATGTTTTTAAGAAAGGTTTCGCCGTTCAGTGTGTATGCCCAGATTTTGTTATTTTCATCAGCTCTGGTTACAGCACCTTCCGGAATTTCTGCTTCGCTGAATATAAAGTTGTCCGGTGAAAGCTCTTTTGTAAAGGCAACAATTATTGGGCGGTCACGGCTGACACCCTGCGATTCATATTTTGGACTTTCTTCTGAAATGGCAATTCGTTTTTCACAAAGCGGAATTAAACGCAGGGCAGTTGTATCATTTGTGATTTTTACTTTTGTATTGTTTTTGCCTGCATCTTCAAAAACAACGCCTTCGGAAACCGGAGCACTTGTATCGGGATTTTCTTTTGAAACGGCGAGCCATTTTATAAAACTGTAACTGGAATCTGCCGTGAAGTTTACTTCAAAATCATACCCCAGTTTAAAGGTATAGTCACCGGAAGGTACGGTAATTCCGGTTCCAACTTCCGGTTGAATTAAGGCACTTATTTCTTTTGCATTATTGTAGGCTATTGCCTCTTCGATTTCTGATTTTACATCAGCCCCGGAAAGAAAGTTATCGCAGGAAGTGATTGTGAGAGATACTATACAAGTTAATAGCCCCCCCCAGACATAATTTTACTAGATTGCTAAAATAAGAACATCGTTTCATAATAAACTCATCCTCCATATATTATTATATATATAAAGGATGAGTTTGTCATTATTTGGGCTTATAAATTTTCTTTATATGATTTGTCTGCCAGATTACTTGCTGCCCCACTGGTCGTAGTAAGCGTCCAGCTGAGTTTTTATTTCATCTGTAATTACAGTGCGGTCGCCGTTTGTGTAGAGTGCGTCTACAACTTCGGACATGGCTACAATTGCGCGAGCCGGGAAGCCGTACTTTTCTGTAATAACTTCGAGAGCTGATTTTTCTGAATCTGGAGCACGTTCTTCGCGGTTAAGGCTTACAATTTCGCCGACAATTTTTATGCTGCCGGGAGTTGTCTCAAGCGCCTTGATTTTTGGATATACTTCTTCTATAGATTTGCCTGAAGTTGTAACATCTTCAATAATCACAACGCGGTCGCCATCCTGAATCTTGTAGCCAAGAATTGCGCCCTTGTCTGCACCGTGGTCTTTTTCTTCCTTACGGTCGCAGCAGTATTTGATTTCCTTGCCGTAGAGTTCGCTGTAAGCAACGGCTGTAACTACAGCAAGAGGAATTCCCTTGTAAGCCGGCCCAAAGAAAACGTCAATGTCGTCTCCAAAGTTGTCGTGAATTGCCTT
>CAMNBC010000175.1 GCA_946532115.1 uncultured Treponema sp. | reverse complement strand
TCTAATAGATTTTAGAATTTTTAAATAGTAGGTTCCTTAAGTTGATGATGTTGGGTGCCGCCCAGATTATTAATAAAAAGAAGGGGAAATTTATTAAGGTAAGGGAAATGACATTTACGGAAAAATAGGATATAGTTAGACAAATGCAGTACTACATTATTCAGGTTGCGACGGGGCGGGAAAAGATTTTTGTGGAGAATCTGGAGAAGCTTGCTCCCCTGCTTGCTCAGGAACATAAGTTTATTTTTTTGACTCGGGAGCTTACTATCAGGCGCGGGGGAAAGTGGCTTAAGGAAATTCAGCCGATGTTTCCGTCCTATTTAATAGTAGAAACTGATAATGAAATTGATGCGGCGACAGTGCAGGCTCTTAAGGGGCTGCCGGATTTTTACCACTTTTTGAACAGCAATACTGATATTGTGCCGCTGAATGACAGGGATCTGGCTATTATTCAGCACTTTCTGGGGCTTGGGCCTAAGATTGGCGCGTCTCTTGTTAAGTTTGACGAAAACGACCGCATTGTGGTTGTTGAAGGCCCGCTCAAAGGCATTGAAGGCAACATCATCAAAGTTGACCGCCGCAAAAAACGTGCCAAAATCCGGATTGACTTTCACGGCAGCTGCCACACTATGGATTTGAGCTTTGAAGATATTTCTAAGCAGGGGTAAAAGGAGCAAAAAAAAATCTTTAAAAATATTAAAAAAATGCATTTTAAGTTATTGACACAAAAGCGCATTTCGTATATATTCTAATACATCAACGCCGCAGTAGCTCAGTTGGTAGAGCGCCGGACTGAAAATCCGTATGTCGTTGGTTCGATTCCAACCTGTGGCATAAAAAAACTCTTTTTACTAAAGTAAAAAGAGTTTTTTTATGCTCAAATCCCAATCATATAAAAAATATCATTCTAAACTTTGCGAATTTAATATTTCAATGCTATAATGCAGTATGGTTATAAAGGATTTGACGAAGAAGCAGAGAATGATAGCACGTCTTCAAGAATTTACTCTTATGGATGATGACTTCATGTCTCGCTTTTTTGAAAATGACAAAGACTGTACTCAATACGTCCTACAAACTATTCTCAATAACAAGAAGATTAAAGTAATTGATACAGTTGTTCAGAAAGTCGTAAAGAGCCTGGAAGGTCGTTCTGTACGTCTTGATGTTTACGCTAAAGACAATAAAGGTAAATTTTACGATATTGAAATTCAGAGAGCTGATAAAGGTGCCGTTGCTAAACGAGCTCGCTACAATTCAGCTTTGATGGATGCAGATATAACGGTTCCTGGTGAGGATGCTAAGAATCTTCCAGAGAGTTATGTTATTTTCATTACAGAAAATGATATCTTTGGAAAAGGCTTGCCACTTTATCACATTAACCGTATTGTAGAAGAATGTAATGTTCCATTCGGAGATGAAAATCACATCATCTATGTAAATGGAAAATATGAAGGAAATGACCCTATTGGCGACCTGATGCATGACTTTCATTGCAAAAAGGCCGATGATATGAAAAGTAAGCTTCTGGCTGAAAGAACCAGATACCTCAAGGAAAATGAAATGGGGGTTAAGCATATGTGTAGAATAATGGAAGAAATGGCTAAAGAAGAAAGACTTGAAGAAAGACTTGAAATGGCAGCCAAAATTCTTGAAAGTGGAAAAATGACAGAAGAAGAGCTTTCTGCAATGTTTAAGCTTACTGCAAAGCAGATGCAGGCAATAAAAGAAAAAATTGCCGTTTTGGCTTAAATTATTTGTCCATTTTTTTCTTGTCTTCTACCAATTCCTACCTTATAATAATAGAGTTATGAAATGGCTTATTATATCTGATGACTCTATTCTCAGTGAGAAAATACATTTATTTCTTTCTGAAAATAACAAGAAAGACAAAATCTATTGCGCTCCTATTACTGCTGAGACCCTTAAGACTTATAAAAAATATTTTGCTGATCTTGCTGCCTGCATTATTTATACTAAAGATGTAAAAAATATTGACCCGGTTGTTGGCTCAGGACTATGTGCAATTTTTGGATATTTTGCGGCTTCTAAAATTCCGGTTCTTACAAACAATACTTTCCTCTACCAGGATTATCTTTTTGGTAAAGAGATTGGTATTGGCTGTAAAGATGCTGATGATTTATTTAACATTCTGAAAAAAAAGTATAATTCTCTTTCTGATGAATCGTGCATGCGCATTGCAAAGAAAAAGCTTTTGAATCGTGGCATTCCTTATACTTCGGACTGTTTTGGTACTTATATCGCCAAAAACAAGCCGGAAATTGTTCATGAATTTCTTGAAGCTGGCATGAGCATTAATGCCCGTGATGATTTTGGAACTCCTATGCTCAACATTGCCTGCCGTAACGACAACTTTGAGTTTGTTGAAATGATTTACGATCTTGGTGCTGAAATTAACGCGGTGTCCGAAGACCGAGGCTATACTGCTGTTATGGATGCTGTGTGGCGTGGTAACGAAAAAATCACTAAGTATCTTATTTCCAAGGGTGCCGACCTAAATACTATCAACAAGGAAGGTCAGAATAACCTGATTCTCGCTGTTGGTGCAAACCGGGAATCTCTGGTAAAGCTGCTTGTTGAAAATGGTGCTGACCCGGATGTTAAAGACCAGATGGGCATGAGTGCGTACAATTACGCGGTGCTGTTTAAGAAGCAGAAGCTCGTAGACATCTTAACTCCTTATCATAAATCTGTTTAAATAAAATTCCTCACAGAGTACACGGAGGGCACAGAGAAGATATATTTTTATATTACTCTCTGTGCACTCCTTAGCTCTGTGAGGAATTCCATAAAAAAATCCCGGCAGATTGATGGATTATCTACCGGGATTAATTATTTTATCATTAAGTTTAGGTCCTATAACCTAGTACCTAAAACCTATTACCTTTTAAGGCTCAATACTGTTTCAAGCAGGGTATCTGCTGTTGTGATTGTCTTTGCATTAGACTGGAAACCACGCTGGGTTACAATCATATCTACCATCTGCTCTGAAAGGTCTACGTTTGACATTTCCAAAGCTCCGGCTAACAATGTACCTTTTCCTGCTACTCCAGATTCACCGATGCGGGCCATACCTGAGTTGTTTGATTCTACATATGTATTGTCGCCGGCTTTTTCAAGACCGCGGTCGTTGGCAAAGCTTGCAAGTGCAATCTGTCCGATTGTGCGGTTTGTACCATTTGAATATACACCTGTGATAATTCCGCTTGAGTCAATCTTAAAGTTATTAAGATAGCCCATTGTGTATCCGTCCTGATAGTAAGCCTTTGTTGTTGACTTAGAAGCAGACTGTGTAATTGTATTTTCAAAAGAACCGATTGTTCCAAGGTTGATATTCATTGTCTGGCGGTAAGGATTTCCTTCTGCATCAGTATTTGAATCTGATACTGCAAAAGAAGTCTGGAGTACTACCTGTCCTTCCGGATTTGTAACATTACCTGCTGTATCTGTTACTGACTGCAATGAACCGTAGTTATCAAAGTTTACAAGGAATGTGTTTCCTACTCCGTCTGTTGTTCCAAGACCTACACGAGTCTGTGTATAATCAGCATTGTCGGCATCTACAAGAACTGTAGCTTCCCACTGATTTGGATTTCCGACTACGCGGCGGAAAGAAACTGAAAGAAGGTGTTCGTTTCCAAAGCTGTCGTAAATCTTCTGTTCTGTTCCCCAGGTTCCCTTGTAGATATCATCATCGCTTGCACCTTCAGCAATCTCAGGTGTGTTCTTATTCAGGTTGCAGGCAAAGTTTACATTTGTTGTCTCTTTTGCAGGATCTTTTGAACCTACAGGAATAATCAAATCTTCAGGTGTTGCGGCTGTGCTAACGAGCATCTGGCCGTTTACTTCATCAGCCATCCAGCCCTGTACACGCATACCATTTGCAGGGTTTACAAGTGTTCCATCACGGTCGAGTCCAAAAGAACCGTTACGTGTGTAGAAAGATTCTTCGCCGCTCTTGAGAAGGAAGAATCCGTTACCCTGAATTGCAAGGTCGGTTGAAACGCCTGTTGACTGAAGGTTACCCTGAGTAAAGACATTGTCAATTGAGGCAATTGTCATACCAAGTCCAACTTCCTTAGGGTTTACACCACCAAGCTCGTCAGTTGGCTTTGCAGCTCCCGACATCTGCTGACTTATCATATCCTGGAAGTTAACACGGCCGCGTTTAAAACCGTTTGTGTTTACATTCGAAATGTTGTTACCAATTACGTCCATTCGTGTCTGGTGATTCTGAAGTCCTGAAACTCCAGAATAAAGTGATCTCATCATATGCTAA
>CAMNBC010000174.1 GCA_946532115.1 uncultured Treponema sp. | reverse complement strand
GCAAAACGTTCTGTTACCGAAGCTCAGAGAAAAATCGAAAAACGTGCAATTGCCGCAGAAAAAGAGTTTTACACAGAATTAAAAAAACTCCTTACCTCTGTAAGCTCAATTATTTCAAAACGCGAAACCTTATATTCAGATGAAATTGATTTTGAAGCAAAAAAGATTCAGGGATATTCAAAAAGTTCATCTACATACAGACAGGCAGAACTCAAAGTTATTTCCGACCAGCATGACGTAGAAAGTGCGATGCATGCTTTGATTTATGACAGCGTTGTCTTCTATAAAAAATGCGGCTTTGACATTGAGATTGACGAAACTGTTGATTTGATGAGTCTTGTTCCATCCGATATTGAAGCGATTGAACCGGTTGATGTAACTGCATATGACAAAGAACTTTTTAATGAAATTGAAAGCGCAGTCTGGACAAACACAATTAATTCCATGGAACGAAGTTCTAAAAAGACATACAGTCTTTCGGCAAATGCAGGTTATACTTTTGACAATTCAAATACTAAAACTGATACTGTAGATGCAGGACTCAGCGGCTCAATTGGCGGAGTAACACTTGGAGCAGGAGTCAGCATGCCGGTTGGAGGAAACAATACAAATCCTTCTTTCACTTTCAGCGCAACTCTTACACCAAATACTTTCCGAAAAAATAATCTTACAAAACAACAGAATGAACTTACAGAAGAGCAGGAACTCTTAGCGATTGAATCTGCAGAAGCCGCTTATGAAACAAAGGTTGTTGAACTTCAGCAGAAACTTGACACTCTGCTTTGGGAAAAACAAACTGCAGAAACAAATCTTTCTATGTATGAAGATCTGGAAAAAGATATGAACCAGCTGTATAAACAGGGATATATCAGCGAAACTGAATATCTTTCTACAAAAAATGATTTGAACAGTAACATTATCAAAAAGGTTTCAAACCTGATTGATTTGATTATATACAATGATGATGTTATTTCGAATTTTGTAAGTGCGAAATAGCGTCATCCCGAACTTAGGGAGCGACGGCTGAAAGCCGATAAAATGCTCCAGTGGAGCATTTTAAGCGAGTCTCCGAGCAGCTATGCTGCGAAGGTGTATGGATCTATATTAAAGATGCTGAAACAAGTTCAGCATGACAATATATAAGGCAGGATAATATGAAAAAGAAAATTAAGATAATTTTAATCTGTGTGGCAACTCTCGCCGTAATCGGAGCCGGTCTTGTTGTCCTAAAAACAGTGCTCAGTTCTAAAGGAACAGAAAAGGTTTATTATACGGCCAATGTTGAAACCTATGAAAATATTATTGAAATTTCAGGAACCGTTGCTGCCGCTCAGGAACAGACACTCCAAGCCCGCAGCGCAGGAACCGTAACAGCAGTTTATGTAAAGGCTGGTGACAAAGTAAAAAAAGGCGATGTAATCATTCAGCTTGATGATTCAGAACAACTTTACAACCTTGAAAAACAGGAATATAACATGGCTACAAAACGCCTTACTGCTTCTGAACGCGAACGAAAGCTTCTGGAAACCGAACGCAACTCCCTGCTTCAGAAAGTAGAAGACCGCAAGGTTACTGCAACCTTTGACGGTATTATTGCTGATCTGGATGTTGCTGTAGGCGACTCTCTCGAAGCAAAGGATACTGTAGGAACCCTCGTAAACATTGATTACCTTACAGCAGAAGTTGAAGTTACAGAAACAGATGTTTCAAAGCTGGTTGTTGGACAGAAAGTTACTTTTACCTTCCCTGCCCTTAGCAAAAAAACTGTAGAAGGTTATGTTGTCGGCTGGCCTGCAATAGGAGAAGTTACTTCGCGCGGTGCAACCGTTGTAAAAGTAAAACTTAGAATTGATGATTACCCTGAAGCCATTCTTCCAAACTTTTCTTTTACAGGAAAAATCGAAATCAGTCCTACAGAAGAATACGTTGTTGTTTCGCGCTATGCAATTGGTTATGAAAACAAAGAACCTTATGTTGTCCTTGCCAAAGGTGAACAGAAAAAGTCTGTAAAAATTCAGCCTTATGGAATGGAATATGTAAAAGTTCTGGAAGGACTTGAAGGCGGCGAAGTTCTTTTACAGCAATCAACTCCAAAACAGTCTGGAATGAACAGAAACCGCAATAGAAATCAGAGCAGCACTTCCAATAAAAATGGCGGCGGAGCTCCTGGTGGATTTCCAGGTGGTGGCTTTCCTGGCGGCCCGATGTAATCTAAAGGTGGCTTAATATGGAAACTGTTGTTAGCTTACAGGACGTTGTTAAAACATACGTTATGGGAGAAAATGAAGTTCATGCTCTCAGAGGCATCAGTTTTGATATTCAGCAGGGAGAATTTGTTTCAATTATGGGCCCTTCCGGCTCGGGCAAATCTACCTGTATGAATATGATTGGCTGTCTCGACCGCCCTACTTCCGGAATTGTAAAGATAAATGAGCGTGAAACTGCAAAGATGAGCGAAAAGGAACTTGCTGTATTACGAAATCAAACTGTTGGTTTTGTATTTCAGCAGTATCATCTTATTCCGGCGATGAATATTCTTGAAAACGTAATGCTTCCATTGAAATATCAAAAGGTTGACCGCTCAGTAAGAATGGAAAAAGCAAAAGTTGCACTTGAAGCCGTTGGGCTTGGAGAACGAATCCACCATAAACCGCATGAACTCTCTGGAGGACAAAAACAGAGAGTAGCAATTGCGCGCGCCATGGTAACTCAGCCAAAGATTCTTCTTGCTGATGAACCGACTGGTGCGCTGGATACAGAAACTGGAAAGCAGGTTATGGAAATGTTCCGCAAAATCAATAAGGAAAACAATACGACTATAATCATTGTAACACACGACCCGCGAATTGGTGAATCTACAGAACGCTGCATTCGCATACTGGACGGTCAGATTGTGACTGACTAAGGACTAAATATGCTAGAAGATTTTATTAATGCCTTCAAAAACTTTAAGAGTAATAAAACCAGAACATTTCTTTCTCTGCTTGGTGTAATTATTGGTGTTGCATCGGTTATTGTAATTACAAGTATGGGAAGCAGCTCCACAAAACAGATTGAAAACACTTTTGGAAGCGCCGGGCTTGATGTTGTAAACGTAAGTGCCGGTTTTATGAGCCGCCGCGGCAGTTCTTCTTCGGTTACTTTTGATGAAGCGGCACGAACAGACTTATTTGATAATATCAAAAACATCAAAAAAATCTGGTATAAAAATACGCTGAATGTAACTATGACTTATGGGGAAACATCTTCTTCTGTAAACTGCTCTGCCATAGAAACCGGATATCTTGAAATGTATAATCTTGAACTGGAAAAAGGCTCCTTCTTTACGGTTACTGATAACGAAGAAGGAACCCAGAAAATCATTTTAAGCCACGATACTGCTGAGAATTATTTTCCTGATGGAGATGCGGTTGGAAAACAGGTAATTCTTGTTGCAAGCAAAACTACTTTTAATTTTGAAGTAATCGGTGTTTTAAAAGAACAGACAACCGGAATGGAAAACGGCTCTGCCTTTATTCCACGCGGATTTTATGCAAAAAAAATCAAACCAAATCCGGCTGCGGCAAATATGATGGTTCAGGCAACCTCTGCAGATAAAGCGGTTTTTCTCGCAACAGAAATCAAAAGCTATTACACAGAAAAAACTGGCTCTGAATATTCTGTGAACGTTATGAGTATGCAGTCTATGCTTGAGCAGATGAGTGAAATTACCAGCACAATGAGCATTATGCTCAGTGCAATTGCGGCCATTTCGCTTTTGGTTGGCGGTATTGGAATTATGAATATTATGATTGTTACTGTTACCGAACGAAAACAGGAAATTGGCATCCGAAAAGCTCTTGGAGCAAGCCCTGCAGATATTCGTCAGCAGTTTTTGATTGAATCTGCAAGCATTACACTGCTTGGTGGAATTATGGGAATAATTGCGGGAATCGGTATAAGTCTTGCGGTTGAATACGTACAGTCAAATGCACTTATAATCAACTGGAACGCCTGTATTATTGCATTTGTATTCTCTGTATTTGTAGGAGTTTTCTTTGGCTTAAACCCGGCAAGCAGAGCTGCAAAACTGGATCCGGTTGTGGCATTGAGTGGGGAGTAAAACTCAAAAACTGTCATCCCGAACTTGTTTCGGGATCTTTTTTATAGATGCTGAAACAAGTTCAGCATGACAGAGAAATATTAATAACCATCACTCATCTCGCGGTTAGCGTCTTTCTTACAAAGTTCGTCGTAAACAAGAGAACGTTTGCGGAGATCTTCTTTAAGTTCTTTAGGGAACGGCATGTTTCGCCAGAAGATTCCGCGAACATCTTTATCAAGGCGCTGAACACCTGTAGATTCCTTGGTCATCCAGAGAATGTAATCTTC
>CAMNBC010000173.1 GCA_946532115.1 uncultured Treponema sp. | reverse complement strand
ATCTATTAGGAGATGCTGAAACAAGTTCAGCATGACAATACATGACACTACAACAAATAAAATACATTCTGGGTGTCGCTTCTTCGGGGTCTTTTAACAAGGCTTCGGAGAAGCTTTTTATCTCCCAGCCCTCACTTACCAGCTCTGTGCACGATGCTGAATATGAACTTGGCTTTCAGATTTTCAACAGATCGACACGGGGCGTTACAGTAACAGAGCGGGGAGAAAATTTTATAAAAGACGCCCAGGATTTATATTCAAAATACGAAGAGCTTCTCAAAAAGCACTGTGGCGCTGAAAAAAAGAATTTTTCCGTTTCTACACTATATTACGCTTTTGCCCGCAAGGCCTTTGTAGAAATTGTAAAAAAATATTCAGGTCAGGGATATGATTTTGCCTTCTGCGAAAAAAAAGCTTCTGATGTAATTTCTGATGTTGCAAACGAAAGCAGCACTATAGGCATTTTATATTTGAGTGATTCAAACCGCAATGACATTGCAAAAAGTCTTAAAGCTAACAAACTGGAATTTCATCATCTGACAGAATGCAATGCTTTTGTTTATCTTCATAAAAAACATCCGCTTGCAAAAAAAGAAAGCATTTCACTAAAAGAATTACAGGAATACCGCTTTATAACTTTTGACACAGATGATGTAAAATCTTTTTTTTCTGACCAGGTAATTTCTCAATATGGACTTGATAAGGCAATCACAGTAGCAGACCGGGCAACAGAATTAAATCTTATTGAACATTTGAACGGCTACACTTTTCTTTCTGGCATTTATGAAGAAAACTCAAATGCAGAAAATCCCGGCGACGACTCTGCGGTTTCAAATGATTCAGGAGAAAACTTTATTCTAATTCCCCTCCAGAATCTTGATGAAAATATCAGCCACTGTTTTGAACTCGGCTACATAACAAAAACCGGCCAGCGCATGAATGACATCAGCCTCACTTACATTGATGTGATTCGACGTACTCTGCACATAGCCGGTTTTACCTGCTAATGATTTAGCTTTCTATTTTTCTATTAAAGCTTTCCACCTTCAACAACAAGTGAATCAGCATCTGACTTTGGACCATAAACAGCGCGAAGTGTTGCTTCGTAGTCTGCATGGAAGAAGCTCTCTTTTCCAAGAGCTTCAATTTCTGCATTGATCCAGTTCAAGAGCGTGGTATTTCCCTTTGTAACGGCAGGAGCGATTGTATCGAGGCTTCCCAAAGATTCGATTCCTACTGAGAATCCAGGATTTTCGATAGCCCAGGCAAGAACTTCTGTGTTATCTGTTGAAAGTCCAACTCCACGACCGTCGAGCAAAGCATTGTAAGCTTCTGAATACTGGTCGAACTTCAAAAGATTTACCTGTGGATAATTTTCTGTGAAGAAAGTTTCTGCAGTTGTTCCCTTTGAAACGATAAGTGTCTTACCATTCAAATCTTCTGGTTTTGTAATCAAATCTTTTTCGTTAGAAACAACACCAAGAGCACACTTCATATAAGGAAGAGCGAAATCAACTTTTTCTGCGCGGGCAGGAGTAACAGTGAAGTTAGCAAGAACAAGGTCTACCTTTCCTGTTTCCAAAACCTCAACGCGGGCAGCAGCTTCAACCGGAACATACTTTACTTTTACACCAAGGTCTTTTGCGATGCGGTTTCCAAAGTAAACATCGTAACCCTGATACTTACCGTATTCATCAACATAACCAAATGGCTTTTTATCGCTGAATACAGCAATTTTAATTGTTCCGTTCTTTTTAATCTGATCAAGTGTGCGGAATTTTGGCTTAGCAAAAGCTGAAACTGATGTCAGTGCAATAAGTGCAACTGCAATAATTGTCTTAAAATTTCTTTTCATATAATCACCTCTTAAGTAAGATTTTCAAGATGATTACTTATAGCATTGTATTACCTACTAAGTCAATAGGGATTACGATAGAAAATCCGTTAAAAACAATTGCGAGCAGTGTGCAGCAATTGTTTAGGATTTACCATTTGTTACTTTCTACGTGCTTCAAATTCAAAATTGCTCAAAAACTTCTTAGCCCGCTCTGTCTTAGGATTTGTCCAGAACTCTTCTGGTGTTGAAATTTCCACAATTTCTCCCTCATCCATGAAAACGATTTTGTCGGCTACGGCGCGGGCAAACTGCATCTGATGAGTTACTATAAGCATAGTCTTTCCATCATTGGCAAGATCCATCATTACATCGAGAACTTCGCGTACCATTTCCGGGTCGAGGGCGGCGGTTACTTCATCAAAAAGCATAACCTCCGGATGAAGACAGAGCATGCGGACAATTGCAACGCGCTGCTTTTGACCACCGGAAAGCTGTCGGGGATAAGCATATTTTTTATCTGCAAGTCCCACGCGCTCCAGCCAGGCTTCTGCTTCTTTTTCAACATCCTTCATATCCAGGTTGAGCTCATGAGCATGCTTTGGACCAAGCAGAAGATTCTTCATTACATTGAGATGCGGAAAGAGGTCGTAGCTCTGGAAGACCATTCCGATTTTCTGGCGAATAAGGTGCATGTCCTTCTTGCGGTTAGAAATTACTTCGCCGTCGAGAAGGATTTCGCCACCTTGAATTGTTTCAAGGCCGTTGATGCAGCGGAGTAATGTTGATTTACCGCAGCCCGACGGTCCAAGGATTACGATGACTTCACCCTTTTCTACAGAGAGGGAGAGGTCTTTGATTATTACATTCTGGTCGAAAGTCTTCTTTATATTTTTAATTTCCAGTAATGGCATTTAGATCTCCTTATATACGGGGCGTTGCGGGGTGTCCCCGCAGAGAGGGTAGCCCGCAACAAAGTGCGGGCGCAGGGGGAGACTTCCCCCTCCTACATCTTTTTCTCCAGTTTCTTTGCTCCTAAGTTTAACAACCAGCACACAAAGAAGTACATCATGAAAATTACGAAGTAAACGGCAATGCTGGCGGTTGGCACGGTAAGGCGGTTGGCTTCGATAATCTGCTGGCCGATTTTTACAACTTCGATTACGCCAACGAATACGACGAGCGAAGTGGTTTTTATCATTCGGGTTATGAGGTTCATGGAAAGAGGAATAAGGCTGCGAACGGTCTGCGGAATTATGATGTATAAAAATACCTGGCGTTCTGTGAGCCCGATTGCACGGCCGCTTTCGTACTGATGTTTTGGCACGCTTTCCAGAGAGCCGCGAACGAGGTCTCCCATTTCGGCGGTGCCCCAGAGGGTGAACACGAGGATGCTGGCGGCTTCGCCACTAAGCGAAATATTAAACATTCTTGTAAGGCCGTAATAAGCGATGAAAAGCAGAACCATCTGCGGCATGATACGCATTATTTCGAGATAAATTTTGCAGATGATTTTTACGGCACGATTTTTTACTGTCATCAGCATTCCGAATAGAAGGCCGAGTACAATTGAAAGTGCTACTGAGACTAGTGCTATCCAGACTGTGACCCAAAGACCACCCAGCAGGCGCACAAAGTTTGTTCCCATTGTGAGAACGCCAAAGGCCTGGCGGATTGCTTCGAAGGCATTTATACTAACGTCCGAACTGGGCATAACGCAGCCTCCTTTCGGCATAAGCCGCTAAAAGTGAAATTGGCAGAAGCAGAATAAAATAAGAAATACTAAGCAGGGTAAGTGCCTCGTCGGTTTTGTAGTAAAGGCCGATTAAATCCTTTGCAATGTACATGAGGTCGGCCAGGGCTACGGCAGAAAAAACAGAAGTCTCTTTTATAAGAAACATTACATTTGCGCAGAAGCCGGGAATTGAAACAGAAACTGCCTGTGGCAGAATTACATACTGGGTAACCTGGCGTGGAGTGAGTCCAATGCACTGGGCACTTTCTATCTGAATCTTTGAAACTGATTCGAGGGCAGAACGGAAGGTCTCTTCCATGTATGATCCGCCGAGGAAGGTAAGACCTATGATTGCACACTGAACGGAACTGAGTTTGATTCCCATGCGGGGAAAGGCAAAATATAAAAAGAAAAGCTGAATAAGAAGGGGAGTGTTTCGGGAAAGTTCTATATAAAAACCGACGATGCGGCGCAAAACAGGTACCTTGTAATATTTGATAAGCGCGCAGAGCAGGCCTAAGAGCAGGGACAAAAGGATTCCAATGAGGGCAAGACGGAGGGTAAGCCAGGCCGCCTGCAGATACATGGGAATAACCATTTTTATAAATTCAAAATCCATATGCCTACGAATATAGTAGATTTTTGAAAAAAAGGGAATGAGGGATATTATACAGGAATAAATCTTCTGATGCGATGAGTTACACCCAGTCTTTCGCATAGACGGCTGCACTCCTCTTCATCTTCTTTTGAGATTGTTGTTTCAACCGTAGTCAGCACAACCTTAGGAACAAAGTTTTTTGCCTGCTCTGCAAAAGC
>CAMNBC010000172.1 GCA_946532115.1 uncultured Treponema sp. | reverse complement strand
AAGATTAAGTCCCGTTTTACGGCAAATGCAATTATGAAGCAATGCGGGATAGATTACAAGTTCGGATGAAGAAGTTCCGCTATATAGTTCGGTCCTAATGGCGGCGTAAATTAATCATGATTGTATAATTTGTAATTAGGTCTGCTAAGAGATATTGACTTAAGGTTAAGACCGAATAAGAAACAATTCATTCAGATTGAAAAAGTGTTAAAAAGCGTAACGGAACCTTCTTTGGTTTATAGAGGAAAAATGAAATTTATTGCTTCCAGAAATTCTTGGGACGTCTAAAAGAGATTGTGCTATAATAGGGTACAAGCCATTACTGATGATAATTTCTTTCATTCATCCACCTTCACTGAGTTGTTGGCACATACAGTGTAAGGGATTTGAAAGAAAAATGTAATGGCTTTTTTATTTCGGCAAAAATTGGCCGGATAATTCCGGCAGAATTGAGTGGTTGAAAATTCACGGTGCTAACATCTGCTCACTCCGCATCATGTCCGTTTTGCTCCGCTAAACCGTCCGTAGGAATCCGCAGATTGCAACAAGAACCATAGATGAAAATATTCAGAGAGAACAGGTAAAGTGTATGAACAAAATAAATTGATTAACGTCTACAAAATGCTTTTGCAAACTTTTTGCGCGTTTACCCTTTGTTTTTGCGAAAAAAATACAAAATCTGTTGATAAACGTAAAAAAACATGCTATTATATGATTGCAGATAAAGTTTGGAAAGGAGTTGACGGCTATGTTATTAGAGTTTTCCTGTTCAAATTATAAATCAATAAAAGAAAAAGTTTTTTTTTCGGCTTTAGCGGGAACAGATATAACAAACATTAATAAAACTAAGGACATGGGAAGTTATCATGTGCTCAGATCAGCCGTTATTTATGGAGCTAATGGTTCGGGGAAAAGCAATTTTATAGATGCTATTTTGTTCGTTAGTAGTTTAGTAAGAAATAGTATTAAACACCAACCGGGCGAAGGAATATTCCAAATACCACACAAGATGTTAGGTTTTAAAGAAAAAAGTACTTTTAGAATCCAGTTCGTGAAAAATGAGATTCGTTATATTTACGGTTTTTCTTTAGATAAAATGATTGTATCTGATGAATATTTTTATTATTTTCCAAAGGGGAAAAGAACAAAAATTTTTGAACGTAAGAATGAAATTTTCAAGACAGGCAGAAACTTTACAGGAAAATTAGAAAGGTGTAAAGATGTTTTAAAACCAAATCGGCTGCTTCTTTCCTGTGCTGCGAATTTCAGTTCTGTTCAAGAGATTGAAATGGCGTATCGTTTCTTTGCAGAGGATATTATTATCTACAGAACTGAAGTTCAGGAACAGTGGATGCAGTATTCATTGCAACAAATTAACTCTAACAAGTTAATGAAACAAGCTGTTCTTGAATTAATGAATAGTATAGGTACTGGAATAAAAGATATTAAGGTTAAGATAGACCAGAAAAAACTGGAACTTTCTGAACTACCACCATTTTTATCTGATGATTTTAAATTGCAGCTTTCACAGGGGGTAACGCAGGCATTTTCTGCTAAAATAGTCTATGATGCATTTGAAACGGATTTATTTAATGAAGAGTCTGTAGGCATAAAAAAATTGTTCGCCTTTCTTTGCCCATTTTTAGACATTATGGCTAATGGAAAAGTGTTGATATGTGACGAGTTGGAATCTGGACTGCATGAATCACTTGTGCATGAAATGTTGAAACTATTTATGAATATGGAATTAAAGCGTTTTCCTCAGCTTTTTATTGCTACTCATGATACCAATCTTTTGTCGCCGGAATTATTCCGCAGAGATCAAATTTGGTTTACGGAATTAAAAGGCAAGGAACGTGCAACAGATTTGTTTTCTTTGGCAGAAATAAAAAACGTACGTAAAGATGAAAATTTTGAAAAAGGGTATATTAGCGGTAGATATGGTGCCATTCCTATGTTAAATGAAAATTTTGCTAATATCGTATCCAGGTTATAATGGAGGTCGGATATGGCAAATAAGGATTTAGATTTACACAGCAGGGTCGAAGGTGTTCGAGAACCGCAATTACCATTAGTACCTATTCAGTTTTCTTTGGAAGAAATTAAACAACATTTTGATCAAACGCTTCTTTCAATCGAAAATGAGTATGCAATAGCAGATAATTTATTGAGCGTTGGTAAGAACGAAGATGCAAAGACTGTTTGGCGTTCTCAAATAATTTTTCTTGAAGGTTTATTGGATTTTTATATTCATGAAATAAGCAAATATGGATTGTATTCCATGTTTTGTGGGAAATGGGACAAAAGTGAAAAATATACTTCTGTTCGAATTCCAATGTCAGTTGTTGAAGCGGCTTTTGTAAATGATGAATCAAAGAAGTGTTTTTTTGATTATTTAAATGAATGCTTTAGCAGACAAGTTTTTTTAGCTGCAGAGAGCATGCGAGATCAGTTGAATCTGATTGGAATTGGCTTTGGAGACACCATGCATAAAGCATTTTCGAAATCAACAAGCAATGAATCGCAACAGTATGGTGCTAAAATTGTTGAAGAATTATATAAGAGGAGAAATCTGATTGCACATCAAAACGACAGGGAGCATGCCTCTGCTAAGCAGAATACTATAACTAAAGAATTTGTCGAAGAGGCTGGCAATAATATTGTGGCGATTGTTAATGCTATTCATAGCATTGCTCTGGAAAAAGATGAAATGAACAAGGGCTCGCTATAACGTGCTCGCTCATTAGTAAAGTGTTTGAGATATAGGAAAGAATGGCTTTTTTAGCAACTAATACGAAAAGAATTAACGAAACGGCTTTTTTTGTTATACATAAGGAATAGGTAAAAAATATTATGGCTAATAATATTAAAACTTGGCAATATTAATGCCGGCGTAAATCATAAAATCTCCTTTCCGAGTGTAAGATGCTGTAACAATCCACAGACATTTATCCTCATAGACTTGATTGAAATAAGAGCTGTGGAAGATATAAAAGCTTCCTGGCACATCCAGCTGATAAATGATTTAGATAAAGCTGTGGTAATGCACTCTCCTTCAAGTAGTTGGACTACAGGCTAAAATCTAAATTTCACAGCATCTGAATGTATTATTCGTCACAAGTAACAAAATTTTAAGAAAGGAAAAGTATGATATTAGCATCTGAATATATCATACAAGAAAAAATGAGTAAACGAGTTTATATCAGTGCAGATTACTCGGTTGATGATGGTGATCGTGATGTTATAGATGTGCTTCATGCTTGGGGAAAGGACAACAAGCATCTTGTCGACTATGTTGATACCGCCCAGGTTGTTTCTGGTAGTGTGTCCAAAGATCCTGATTGCCGTCCATGTGATTTGAAAGCTGAGTTTAATGATCAGATTAAAGCTTCCTCGGCTGTGATTTTCGTTATTGGAGATAAGACTGCAAAGCGTATGGCGGGTTGTTCATGTCAGAGGATGAGCACACAGAGTATTTGTAGTTGCACGCCATATAAGCAGAATGCAAACGGGACAAAGTGGTGTAGGTATTATAACGTTTGTCCAGTTACTGGCGATGATATCGGTATGATCAACAATTACTCATATCTGAAACATGAGTTTCTTGAAGCAGAGAAACGAAACAAAAACATAATCATCGTCTATAATTCCCTTTCTCGACAACCAAGTTGGCTTCCATCCTATATGAAGGGATATGAAAGTCAGGCACAGGCATTTTGGATTAAAGATGGTTGGGGTGGTCGTTCAGGGAATTACCTATTCATAAAAAAGGCGCTTGGCTATGAATAAGTTGAAGAAACTCTTGTTTAGTCAAGGCAGCAATTGGGCCTATGCGATAATTACTGCTATCTTTACTTTGGTTCCCGAAGATTGCTTTTTGGTATGGAAGGTATGCGGTGAGTGGAAGGACTCAACCAATGTACTTGCCAACCGAATGATTGTTTATGTTACTGTTTTTATCATAGCAAATATTATTCATACCATCTATCAAAAGTATAGGAATTATGTACAGATTACTGGGGATAATTTTTCAATTCAGATTGAATATGGTGATTTGTAGAAAATTACGAGTGGCAAAGTAGTCATTAATTTTGATGAATGCTTTACAACAAAAGTTGGTGATGATCCGGCTGATATAAAGCCAACATCTGTATGTGGACAATATTTGGAGGCATATCCAATTTCAGACATGCAGGAACTTATCGTAAATGCCAATATAAAGCCTGCAAAAGGTAAGTCAGAATACATGAACCAAATAAGGTATAAACCAGGAACTATTGTTCCGCGAGATCGATTTTTCATCATGGCATTTGCAAAGCTCGATAAAAAAGGGCGTGGTTATTTATCTTATAAAGAGTATCTGGAATGCTTAAACACCCTTTGGGA
>CAMNBC010000171.1 GCA_946532115.1 uncultured Treponema sp. | reverse complement strand
CTGTTTCCCAGATAGAAGAAAGACAGGTTGTTTCTGTAGTCATTACATCAACACCGATACGGAAATCAGCAGAAAGGTTAGCAACGCCAGGACCTATGAATTCCATTACCTTGTTCTTTACAAAGCCGCTTGCAAAAACTTCTTTGATGATTGCAAGGGCAACATCCTGAGGACCAACGCCTGGAACAGGAGCTCCGGTCAAATAAATTGCAACAACGCCAGGATAGTTTACATCGTAAGTTTTTCCAAGCAGCTGTTTAGCAAGTTCTCCACCACCCTCACCGATTGCCATTGTACCAAGAGCACCATAGCGTGTATGAGAGTCTGAACCCAAAATCATAGCACCACATTCAGCAAGCATTTCGCGGGCATACTGGTGAATTACAGCCTGATGAGGAGGAACATAAACTCCACCATATTTCTGAGCACAAGTCAAACCGAACATGTGGTCGTCGTCATTAATAGTACCACCAACAGCACAAAGTGAGTTGTGGCAGTTTGTCAAAACATAAGGGATTGGGAACTTTTCAAGGCCGCTCGCACGAGCAGTTTGGATGATTCCAACGTAAGTAATGTCGTGAGAAGTGATTTTGTCAAACTTGATTTTAAGCTTGCTTTCGTCGCCGCTTGTATTATGCTTCTGTAAAATTGAATAAGCGATTGTTTTTTTGCTGCCTTCAGCAGATGCGCCAGCTGCAGGACTAATCTTTCCGTTTTCGTAAATTGCACCAGTTTCCCAGAGTTTCATTGTGATTTCCTTTGTTATTTAGAATAGAAACATAATAGCATTTTTCAGTGCATCTAGCAATCTATAGTGAAATATTAACTTGCATACAAAGAAAAAACAGTTTTTAATAAAAACTTACTAGAAATGTAAAAAGAATCCACTATCAACTACAATCTAAAAGTATAATACTAAAAAGGAAACAACAATATAAAAAGTTTTCCTCGTTATATACAATAGAGTAGATAAATTCAGAAGAGAATTATTGTAATAACGATCTTCATTGACCGCTGCCTTTGAGCTAATTTTTTATAAACTGAACTCAAAAAACATTGAGTAGGTATAATTTAATAAAAAAAAATATTAATCTTTTTTTCTAAAGATCTGAAAAATCAAATCGTCTATCTGGGAATAATTTCATATTATCTATCATTTTTTTATAATTTTCTTCGGTAATATATACTTTTATTTGTGTCAAAATAGTTTTAAGAATTGGTGTTGTATTTATACAAACATTTCCATTTGTTTCATCCACTAAATTGACTTGCAATTCATGTTTAGAAAAGAAGACTATACTTGAAAATAGATTGAATACTATTATAGACAAATAATACATATAATTTTCACATAGAGTACTAATATTTATCCCCTTAAAACTTTCTTCTATTCTTTCAGCAATGTAATGTTCTAATTCAGATATGTTTTCAACTTTTTTTTGTGTATTAATAAGTAAAGAAGTTTTTCCTTTTAATGCATCAGTCAGATTTTTTATAGAATCCAACATGTTATTTACCTTTATATCATCTAATTGTTTCCCATATTCGTTTTTTATAATTTCAATATCTTCACGTAACTTTGCATTTTCATTTTTCTCAAAGATACCATAAAAAACTGGAACAAGTCCTATTATAGTTAATAGAATAGTAATAATTGTAATGAAGTTAGTATAAAAGGTACGTTCTTTCTCAAAGTCCTCTGTAAGTTTACTAATCGGTTCTTCTGATAATATTTTTTTAAGATTCTCAAGAGACTCCTCAGAGAGCTTAGTTATTTCTTTATTATCGTCTAAATGGAAAGTACTTATATTTAAGGTTACCTCAGTTTTATGAAGTTTACTTTTTTGGATTAAAAAATACCAAGTAAAACCAATTTCGAGAATAACACAAATTATTATAAATATAAAAAGAATAGCATAATGATCTTTTTTCATTTTTTTTCTCACTTTTTTTTATAATATAGTTATATTTTACTACATACAAATAGAACCGCCAAGAGTTTTTATAATATGCTTATCATTTTTTATTACTTTGTTTCTAGCAATAATAAGTAATACTTCCAAAGAATTTAATCCATTTTTCAACAATTTCCGAACTTCGAGCTTCTAGAATTTTGATAATATTATTTAATACATGATTCGGAATATTTGAATTATTGTTTTCAAGATAACAGCCACCAGATTTTGTAATCCAGATTTTTGTTGCATTTTTTACAGGCTTACCTTGTGCAACATGAACATGTATTGGTTCGAGAGGTTCATTTTCATCTGACCAGAAGTATACCCAATATGAGCCAATCTTAAAAACCTGAGGCATTTTCGAAACCACCTTTCTGGGCAAAATCTAAAATTAAATGAGCTGTTGATTCTATTATTTCCTGATATTTTTTTATTTCAGCATCGGTAAAGCCGTTTATATTTTTCCATTCATAGCCGGGAATGAAACATGAAGCATTATGAAAACAGTCTTTTTCATCTGGCTTTTCAATGTATACTTCGACCTTTCCATCTGGAAGCATTTCTGAATGTACAATTTCGGTTTCGTCATCTAATGTAAGAAAAGGATATTTCATATAATTGCCTCCTTCAGAGTAATTATATCATAGGAACTCTATTGAGTCATCCTAAATCAATAGGAAAGAAGTTGTTTCAACTTTCCAGCATTTCTCGCACCGCTGCCATTAGGATGATTATTGAAAAATACGACGGGCTTTTTCCCTGTGAGAACAGCACTCTTTATTACGGGAACAAACTCGGTAAGTTCTGAATCTGAATAATCGTAGGTGTAACGAGAAGAACCGTTAGGAGAAGCATCATTCGCACTTGAATACCAGGCATCGGCATTCCGGCCGTGAAGTCTGATGTAGGCGATTGGCCCAATGAACGGAGTTCTTACGGTGGTTGAGTCTTTCGAAAACACCATGTTAGGCAAGGCTTTCAGTTCCGGCATATCACAAAAGCACAGGCTGGCGTTTCGTTGTTCAAGTCCCGCAATAACAGATTCTTTTATCCATTCAACGTGGCGGAACTCTATTACTACCGGCAGCCCCTGAAACTCGCTGATTAATTTTGCAAGGTAGATTCTGTTTTCATCTGTGTAATGAAAGCTTTGCGGGAACTGAAAGAGCACGGCGCAGAGGCAGGCTTTTTCTGCAAGTGGCGCAATGGCTGATATGAACTCGGCTGCTGCATTCTGCCACTGTCTTGTAATTTCAAGAGTCAGCAGACGGTTAGCTTTTATGCTGAACTGTAAGTTGCCACCGCTGCGTTCGTAAAATGATAAGAGCCGTTCAGCGGTTGGCAAATTGTAAAAGGTGTTATTAACCTCTAACGCGTTGAACTGGGTGGCATAGTATGGCAGAAAGTCTTTTCGTTTTAAGTCTTGTGGATAAAAGACTCCTTTCCATTCGGGATAATCGTAACCGCTGGTGCCGATTAGGATGTTATTCATAATCATCATAATTCTTATTTACATTCAGGCGTTTTTTATCTGTTCGCTTGGAATGGGGCTTTGGACCATTCTTTCCACCACCACTCTTACCTTCAAGAGCCTTTTTAACATCGCCGTTTGTAAGCACAGTCATAGACTTTTCGCTGGCAAGGCGGCGCTTACGGGCATCACCTTCGAGACCTGTTGCAGTCTCTGCCTGCTTTATAAGAATATCATTCGCTGAATTGAGATGAAGGGCAAAATGTAAATTATTGTTTTCTTCTATACAATTAATTGCAGCTTCTATATCTGTAAACACAAGGCCGGCCTTTTGCTTGCCCTGAAGTTTTATATTTTCTCTGATTTTTTTTGCTACAACAGCTTCTGTGATTAATGATTTTTCCGAGAGCTGTACAAGTGCGTTTGCAATTTCCTGTTGTATCTGATTCATATCTTGGATTATAGCACAAAATGCATTATCATAACATAATAATATTTTTTTATAAGAGCATATTTCATGACATTAAAAGATTTGCAGATTGGACAATCTGGTTGTATTTCTAAGGTTGGTGGAAATGGTGAACTCCGCCAGCATTTTCTTGATATGGGTGTAATTCCGGGAACTGTTATTACTAAAATCAAAACAGCTCCTATGGGCGACCCTGTTGAATTTGATGTAAGCGGTTATGAGCTTACGATGCGTCTTGATGATGCAGCGAAGATTGAAGTGGAAACAGCGCATACGATGGCTGAGACTCTCAAAGTTACCATAAACTCGAAAAATGGGGCTTCGACAAATTCAAACACCGGAAACAATCGCCCAGTCACTACTAAAACTGAGCACCCAGGTCTTGGCGAAGGCGGCCGCTTCCACGCTAAAGACGACGGTGACCCGCTTCCTGCTGGCACTACCCTTACCTACGCCCTTGTTGGAAATCAGAACTGCGGAAAGACAACGCTTTTTAATCAGCTTA
>CAMNBC010000170.1 GCA_946532115.1 uncultured Treponema sp. | reverse complement strand
AAAAATAAAAAAGCTGATGCAGCCGTTATATTGAATAATGCAAATATCACCAGCAGTAATGGATCTGGTCCGGTTTTAAGATTCAGTTCTGAATTGCGGACTTTTATTGTCGTGCCGGAAGGAACCACAAATACCCTTACAGACAGCCGAATCTTAAATCAAAGCGCAACCATGTATGATGACAAAAAAGGTTCTGTTTATTCTAAAGGTACATTGATTTTTACCGGGGAATCTGCAAATCAAATCACAGGTGAACTTTCAATCATAAATTCAGGTTATAAACACGCTGTTTACTCAAAAGATTATGTACGCATTGCTGATGGCATTAATCTGAACATTAATGTAAAAGGCACAAACGGCCGCGACTGTATCAGGGCTCTTAATGCAGTAATTATTGATGGCGGAAATATTAATCTTACAGGAAAAGGCACTATAGAAGATGATGAAAGCAATGGCATTCGCGTAGATGGAGAAGATGCTGATGAAGATGATATGACGGTTGAATATACAGCTGGAGCCGGATTTGTAATAATCAATGGCGGAAACCTTACAATTAATACAGTTGCAAAAGGTATTACTGCTCACTGGAAATCAGCTAAGTCTGTAATTGATGACAGCGAGTATACTGCAATCGCAAATAATTCCTTGCTCTGTAATAACTATCTGCTTGGAACAACGGCAACAAAACCAAATCCATTTGTAGAAATAAATGGAGGCATCATAAACATTACAACAATCGGTGAACCTTATGAAGGCCGCACGGATGATGATCCAAGCTGTTCGCCAGAAGGCATTGAAGCTAAGGGAAATCTTACAATTAATGCCGGGACAATAACATTGCAATGTACGGACGACGCCATCAACGCAGGCGGGAATATCACGATAAATGGCGGCGCACTCTATGCATACAGCTCAAAGAACGACGCAATAGATTCAAACGGTTCCAGCGGAATTACAATCAATGATGGAGTAATTGTTGCAATAGGAATAAATACACCGGAATGTGCTTTTGACTGCGACCAGAATCCTCTTACAATCAATGGTGGTCTTTTAGTGGGCCTTGGCACAAGCAATTACACAGCTCCAGAGAACGGAAAACAGACAACTGGCGTACTTGCAAGTTCAAATTACGGCAATGCAAATACTACAATGGCAATTGTAGATTCAAATAACACTCCAGTTTTTGTTTACACCCTTCCTTCATCAGCAGGAGAGGTAATGATTCTTTCTTCACCAGCTATAAAAGCAAATACAAACTATACGGTAATGAAAAACGTCAGTGTTTCCGGGGGTACCAGATTCCATAACCTTTATATAACTTTACCAGAAATCTCAGGCGGCAGCAGTACAATCACAAACTTTACTGCAACTTCTTCAAATTCAGTTTTTACAGATTCAAGTGTAACCAGCGGATTTAGAGATGGTCCAGACGATTTTAATAGGACTCGCAGATAAACAGAAAAAAAGACGGTGGTTCAATTTTCCGAACCACCGTCTTTTGCTTTTGTAAAAAACTTACGCAGTTTTATTTCTGCATAAGCTTGAATACTCTGTCTTCTGGATTAAAGGCCACACCAACATCATCATGTTCTGTCGGATACTTACCTTTAATAAAGAAGTCCTCTGTAATTTTAATGTAGTATCGGGCAACCTTGTCATCTTCCTTCTGAGCGGCAAGTGCCTTAAACTGCGTAAGAGCCTTTTCATACTGACCATCTTCGAAATCAGCTAAAGCCTTTTCCCAGTTTTCATAATATGCAACAACATCAGAAGCAGCCCCGTCGCGCTCACAAATCAATTCATACAGACGAATTGGCGTGTTTACGTTTACTACGCGGACACGATCAAGACTTCGCACAATAAATCTGTCGCCCAGCAACTCTCTAGTAGCGCCGCTAATAAGAATACCGCCCGTGCAATACTGCTTATTAACGCCCTCAAGACGACTCGCAAGGTTTACGTTATTACCCATCATAGTGTAGTTCTTTTTATTTTCAGAACCCATATAACCCGCAATCATTTCGCCCGAGTTCAAACCAATACGGGTAAACAATGTACGGTTATTTTTTACCATAATGGTAAATGCCTGGTACAACTCATCATCCATACCATCAGGCTGAGGTGCAGCCGCAATTTTTGCAATTTCCTCGTTCATAGCAGCCTCGGCTGCCTTCATCTTAATAGCGGCTGCACAGGCACGCTGAGCATGGTCATCCATATGAACAGGCGCACCAACAAGCGCAATAATAGCATCTCCTTCGTATTTATCTACAGTACCGCGCTCGTCCATAATAATGTCAGACATTTTTGTAAGGTAGTAGTTCAAAAGAGCAACCAGCTGACCCGCAGTAAGCAGTTCACTAAAACCGGAGAACTTCTGAATGTCAGTAAACATGGCTGTCATTTCAAGACGCTGTCCTCCAAGCTTGAAAGATGCAGGATTTGCAACAATCTCGTTTACTACTTCTTTTGAAAGACACTGGCTGAAGGCATTAGTTATAAACTTTTTATCGTGGTTTGCAGTAATGAAGCCAAGAATTGTAGTTGCAACAAAAGATACAAATACAGAAACAACCGGCACAACTGCACCAACATATTGCTTTGTTATAATGAAGTACAAAAGATGACAGCCTGCAGTTACAACAACAGCTGCAATTCCGAATATAATCTGTGGACCAGTTTTTTTGATTTTACTTGAAATAAAGCCGTAACAGAGACAGACAATCATTGCAATGATAACTGAAATAATTGCAGGAGAATCATCAACAAAATCCTGGGAAAGAATCATATTGGCAAAAGCATAGTGAACACCAGGGTTTGGATAATGCTCTTCATACTGATTCAATCCATAATCAGTTGTACTAGAAGCATTTGTTCCGATTATACACATTGCATTCTGAACCTTACTCTTACAAAATTCATAAAGTTCCATTACCTTATTAAATGACTTTGTTGTTTCTGTAAACAGATCATGAATATAATCTGCATCATCTTCCCATATAGTGCAGAAATAATCTTCTGTTTCCTTTGTAAGGAAGGCTCGTGATGCCTCAAAATACTTTTGACGGGTTGCAAGATATTCATCATAAGAAAGACCTTCCTCAAGAGATTCTTCATTCGAAAGTTCTTCACGAATATACTGTGCTGTCATATAAAGTTCATAAGGATTTTCTTCATCATCAAGTTCATCAAAGAAACCACTTTCATTCATAATGCTAAGATTTGTAATAAAAGTAGCTTCCTCTTTAGAAAAATTATAGATATTAGCAAGTGAAATAACATTGTAGTCAATATAACGCTTTTTTGGATATTTGATTATTACACTTCCGTTTTCTGAACGAGGAATTACAAGACTTCCGGCTTTTATGTATTTGTTTGTAATCTCAACGGTAGGATTACCAAGCATTTCCAGAATCGGTCGGAAAACCAGCTGTGCGTAATATTGTCCATTATATTTTATAACAGGATGAACATGACGCAGATATCCATCTTTATCTGGATCTGCATTAACGAAACCTGCAGATTTTGCATGAATCATAAAATCATAAAGAGCAGGCTGAACTCCGGTATACTCTTTAGTAATAGTATCTTTTTCAGCAGAAACATTTTTCAGTGCAATGTAGTTTTCCAGATAAAACTTTTCCTGCTCCGAAGGTTCAATACCATTTTCAAAAGTAAGAGTAAGGAATGTATTTTCAAAATCTTTTATAGATTCTGAAAGAACTGCATCTATAGGAACAACAACATGCGAAATTGCAGTATTAAGCTGAAGCTCATATTTCTGCGATTCTGAATCATAATAATCCATTGCCTCATCATAACTTGCAGAACCGTCTGCCAGCGAATCAAAAGATTCTGATGCAACATCCTTTAACATGGAAAAATAATCATCTACATAAGTTGGTAATGATTCTTTTACATAGTTTTCATCAACTGTAGCTTGGCTTCGGTCAAGGAAGCTCAAATCGAATACAGCAGAGCGCGCACCAAATTCTTTAAGACTAATAAGCATGTCTGAATATACTGTACGTGAAAATGGCCAGGTACCTATACTTTCCACCGCATCGTCATCAATATTAACCATGATAACTTCATTACTTTCTGTCAAAGGCTTAAGCGGGCGCTGGAAATAATCTGCAACCTGATTATCAAGCGGAGAAAAAATCAAAAGCGAACAGATTGCAACACATAAGAAAGGAATTAAAAGAGAAATAATTAGTTTTTTCATACGATTTAAATTTGAAAATAAACTCTCTTAGAAGGACTAAGATAAACCTTAAAGGCTTAGAACAAAAAAAGCCCGCAATCATTAAAAGATTGCAGGCTTTTCCAGCAAGTAATTACTTACTCGTCCCAGGTGAAATCTTCTTTTGCTTCAGAAGCACGAGAAGAAGCAGTTGCTAC
>CAMNBC010000169.1 GCA_946532115.1 uncultured Treponema sp. | reverse complement strand
CAATAATATCACGCCCCCATGGCCATTCACCAAGTTCCTTGATTGAAGGGTCATCGATTTTTACGAGCATAATATTTTCATTCTTTACAGGTTCTTTTCTAAGCTTTATAAGAGCATCATAAAGACGGAAATCAAGTTTTTCGAAAATACCAAAAAAACAGAAGGCACCGAATACTAGCGCAACTAAAAATTTAATTAAAAAGCTGATAAATAAGTTTTTATTCTTCATATATATATTATATATTAGAATTTGTAATTATCAAGCGCAAGTTTAGCTGCGAGTTGTTCTGCTTCCTTTTTTGATTTTGCCGAGGCTGGTCCAAAAACACATTGCCCAAGATGCACGCATACTTTGAATGTCTGATCATGATCAGGGCCAGTTTTTTCAACAAGTTCGTATTTCGGACACTGTTTAGCCTTTTTTTGATATTTTTCCTGTAATTGTGTCTTAAAATCTTTTATCCCCTGAGAAAATATTTCATCTACAGCAGGTGCAATAAAAGAAAGGACATATTTTTCTGCCGCCCTATACCCGGCTTCAAGATAATATGCTCCAATTACAGCTTCCATACAGTCAGCGAGAATGGCGGGTTTTGTACGTCCACCACTCATTTCTTCTCCATGACCGAGCAAAAGTAGTTTATCTATGCCGAAGCGTAATGCAACTGGTGCAAGAGCCTTTTCTGATACTACCTGGGATTTTATTTTGGCGAGGTCGCCCTCAGGATTGTCTAATTTTTTATACAGAAACGTGGCTGTGACCATTCCAAGCACAGAATCGCCTAAGAATTCAAGCCGCTCATTATTTTTCACTCCCTGAATTTCGTTAGTTAGTGAACGATGATGAAAGGCCTGATCAAGATGTTCCAGTTCCCTGAAACTAATGCCTACCCTGTCACAAAAATCAGACAATAATCTTTTACGTTCTTTTGTAAGTTTCATATTTTTTCTCATAAATAGATTATCGGACAAATTACGACAAAGACATAAAAAAAAAGCACAAGATAAAATCTTGTGCTTTCTGTTCTTTATCTTAGCAAAAAGGCTTATTTGCCCTGTTCAGATTTGATGAAGTCGTAAGCATCGCGAACTGTTTCAAATTCGTTAGCCTTTTCATCAGGGATGCTTACTCCCAATTCTTCTTCGATAGCATATACCAATTCATAAGTATCAAGGCTATCAGCTCCAAGATCATTTCTGAAAGAAGAATCCAATGTAATCTTTCCTTCATCAATCTCCAACTTGTCAGCAATAAGCTTCTGAATCTTTTCAAACAATTCGTCCATTCTTTTACTCCTAAGAATTAGCCATTAACTTCTGGTGTGATAACCTGACGACCACGGTAGAATCCGCATTTTGGACAAACGTGATGAGACTGAACTAAGTTACCGCAGTTGCTGCATTCAACAAGCTGTGGAGCCTTGAGTTTCATATTGATTGTCTGACGTCTTTTTGTTACGGCTTTTGATGTTTTACTTCTTGGTACTGCCATATATATTACCTCACTATAATTTATCAGATATAACTGAAGTTTAATATACAACAATTCCAATCTGAATGTCAATCTATTATACCAAAAATACGGTCTTTGTCAAACAAATTTTAAGATTTTGTCATTTAAAATATATTTTGTGTTCAGCTAAAAAATGTACTTCCGCCGAAAATGCATACAGACATGCTCGCTTTCCGTTTTTGTGTAAGAATCTTGCGGCTTTCGTTCCGAAAGTCCTCAGATTCTTTTTATGCAATTCTGCAAATACGTCAAGAGGCAGTCTGTATTCATTTTCTGCTCCGTACATTTTTTATATTCAAAGTATTTTATATCAAAACTAACTCTTATATTTATTTGACAAAGCCTCTGCCACAATTGGTGGAACCATACGGGAGATATCACCGCCAAATTGGGCGAGTTGTTTTATTGAACTTGATTTTACGATTGCATATTTTTCTTTTGATTGCAGAAAAACAGTTTCAATATCAGGATTCAGGTTCTGGTTCATGAGTGCCAGTTCGAATTCGTAGCCGAAATCGTTTGCAGACCGAACTCCCCTTACAAGAACTTTAGCACCGACCTGCTTTGCATAGTTTACGATAATCCCTTTATAAGAATGTACAGAAACATTTCCGAAAGGTTTAATCAGTTCCTGTAAAAACTGAACTCTTTCTTCTTCAGAAAACATTGTATGCTTTTCCGGATTTACTGAAACAACAACATCTACACTTTCAAAAAGTCCTGAGGCTCTTTTTATAATATCTAAATGCCCGTTTGTGGGTGGATCAAAAGATCCTGCAAAAACTGCTTTTACCATATTTAAGTAATCTATCTTATTTGACGAAAACGGGCAATAGATGTAGAATTGGACCTATGAAGAAGATTTATGTTTTATTCACTATTTTACTCGGAGTATGTTTTATATCATGTGGAAGCGCACCTAAGGAAGAAGAAGTAACACCCGAAGCTCCAAAGGTGGAAGAAACAGTTTCTGAAGAAGTAAAAGAGCCCGAAGTCGTTATTGAAGACGATGAAGTAGAGCTTATTGATGAAGAAGTTACTATTATTGATGAAGAGGAAGAAGAATACATCCGTTCAACAAAAGATCTTTCTGAAGAAGAATTGGTAACAAAAGATGAATTCAATGAAGATAAAGCCGAAATTCTCCGAATCATACAGGAACTTCAAAAGGTTATGGAAAAAGAAGATGTAGAAGACTGGCTGTCTTATGTAGACAGAGATTCCAAGAACTTTTATTCAAATCCTGCAAATATCAGAAAGGTAAATAAAAAGCTTCCTAATAAAGCTATTGTACTTAATGGAATTGGTGATTACTTTAAGTATGTATTCATTCCATCAAGAAAAAACCGCGAAATTACAGAAATCAGATACATCTCTAAGACAAACACAAAAGCTGTTCAGGTAAACGAAGACGGCAGTATTACACGTTACTACCAGTTTATTAAAGTAAACGGTAAGTGGTTTGTTCAGCTTGACCGGGTTTAATTTCCGTTGATTTTTTATATAGTTTGTTCTATAATTGTATAAATAGGTTTGTAACCTTTACGGAGGATTTTTAATGAAACTTTTAAGAAAAGTTTTTGTTGCATCTGCAATGATGATTGCCGGCAGTTTTGTTTTTGCACAGACACAGCAGGTACAGAAAAAGAGTGATTCAGAAAAAGAAACATCTGTAGAAAGTGAATATCTTGATGATGTTGATGGTGACATTATTATGACACTTGCTGATTCAGATGATTACGATAACAAGCTGGTTGCACTTCAGTATTTACAGAGTGCACTTGAAGATGGAAACACATCTGCCGCTGTAATTCAGGCTCTTGACCGCCTTGCAGGTGATGGACTTACAACACAGAATCGTACAAATGGCCGTCTTATGAATAACTTCCCGGAAATCCGTCGTGAAGCTTGTAAGCTTATGGCAAAGATTCCTACAGAACATTCAAAGAATATGCTTATTGATATTGCTACAGCTGATAATGAACCAATGGTTATTGCCGCTGCTGTAAAGTCTCTGGGTGAAATTGGAATTAATAATAATGATGAAACTGTTGAAGCAATTGCTTTTGCCAATAGACGAAATCGTGTATTAAATCCAACAAGTTCTCTTGCACTTGAAGTTTTGAACTCATTCGAAATGCTTTCAGATTCAACAGAAGACAAGAGAAACATCATCCGCGAAGTTACTTATATTTCTTCAGATTATCACTATGTAACACCTGTAAGACAGAAGGCTTACAAACTTTTGAAATCACTTTCAAGTTCTGCAGATAACAAGAAATCTAATAATTCTAAATCTGAATAGATTGAAATATATTTGTATTCGAAGAAAGGGCTTCCGTAATGGCAGCCCTTTTTTATAATCTGAATTGTAAAATATAAAAGTTGGAGTAAAAAATGGAACCAATAATTTTAGCATCATCTTCACCACGCCGTCAGGAAATCTTAAAAATGCTTAAGATTCCATTCCGCGTTATTATTCCAAATATTGATGAAACTCTTACTTCAACAATTGAGCTTGAACAGGTTCCAGAACTTCTTGCACGCGAAAAAGTAACTGCTGTTATTCATTCCCTTCCAGCCGGACAGGAGATTCAGTGGATATTAGGTGCAGATACAGTTATTCTTTTTGAAGGAAAAGTAATCGGCAAGCCGGAAAATCATGAACAGGCTATAAAATATCTTACTCAATTGCAGGGAAAAACACATACGGTTCTTACAGCTCTTGTTCTTTACAATGGACGTGAAAAAACTACCACTTCCCGACTTTGTAAAACAAACGTAACCTTTGCACCAATGTCTAAAGAAGAAATTGAATGGTATGTAGAAAGCGGTGAATGGCACGGAGCTGCAGGCGGATACCGCATTCAAAGTCTTGCTTCATGTTTTGTACAGAAAATCGAAGGTTCTTATTTTGGAGCCGTTG
>CAMNBC010000168.1 GCA_946532115.1 uncultured Treponema sp. | reverse complement strand
TAGAGTATGCTGCATCTAAAACTGTTTTTTTGTTCTCCTCTGCGGTTGCTTTTTTCTCGGCTGATTTTGTGGTGTTTATTATTTTATCATACATTTGTGCAGATTTGTCAAATTCAAAATTAGAATAATAAGCTCTTGCAAGAACAAACATTGCATCTATGTTTTTAGTATCAATTGAAAGAGCCTTTTCAAGATGAGGAATTGCCTTTGCAGGCTCATCAAGTTCAAAAACATAAAGAACACCAAGACCATAAAGTGCTCGAACATAGCGGTCTTCAATTTCAACAGCACGAAGATATGCTTCTTCTGCCAGTTTCAGGTAGTTATATTTTACTTCTGTGTTTCCACTTCCCCCAAAGTCCATTGCAGCATGCGACATATAACCGGCACAAACACCTACATAGTAATAAAGGTTTTGATTATTCGGATAATACTGCAGTGCTTCCTGAAAACACTTTAGGGCTTCTCCATACATTTTCTGATCAAGATATCGGGTACCAAGAATTTTATACCAGATTCCAATCTGACTTTGTGCCAGCTGAATATCTGCTACACGCTTCTGATATTTTTCAATTGCGTCCTTGAGTTCTTCTACTGTAGTCGGGCTTTCTACGCCCTCTTCAAGATGCTGCTGACGGATTATCTGTTTATTAGAGACACGACACGAGGTTGTTAAGATTGCAGTTAGAATAAATAATGGAATTAATCTCTTCATTTTACGTCTCCTTTTTTTTAGGTTATAGGTGTTAGGTTTTAGGTTTTAGTTTTTTTAGGGGAAAGCCTTCCCCTGTCTCCAGCCCGCTGCGCGGTCTTCCGCCACCCCTTCTCCTAGGGGCTATGCCCCTAAAACCCTATAACCTAACACCTAAAACCTATCACCTAAAGAATTTTTCATGCGCATCTTCAAGCTGCTTATCAGTTACATGTGTATAAATCGTCGTCGTACTTAAATCACTGTGTCCAAGCAATTCCTGCACTGAACGCAAATCTGCACCACCGGCAAGCAGATGTGTTGCAAACGAATGACGTAAAGTATGTACCTTAGCTTCTACGCCACTTAATGCTTCAAGTTCCTGAAATCGCTTCCACACACCCTTTCGTGAAATCGGTTCGCCGCGGTAATTTACAAAAAGCTCTGCAATGTTGCGACCTCGAACTAGCTCCGGCCTTACCTCATTCATATAAATAAGGATTTTTTCTAAAGCCCGCTCTCCAAAAGGCACGAGCCTTTCTTTATCACCCTTTCCATGAACAAGAATCAACCTTTCTTCAAGGTGGACGTTTGCAACTTTGAGAGTACAAACCTCACTTATTCGAAGTCCGCAGGAATACACAAGTTCAAAAAGAGCGTCATCCCGTTTTCCACTCAATGTCGTTTTATCAATACTGTCCAAAAGCGCATCTACCTGTTCAACAGAGAGCACTTTTGGAAGATTCCGTGCAGTCTTAGGTTTATCCAGCTCAAGGGCAATGTTAGAAGTCCACATTCCTTTACGCTCAAGATAATCTCCTAAAGCCCTTAAGCCGGAAATATCTTTTGCTATTGTAAGCTCAGAACAGCCAGCTTCCTTTCTCTTTATAATATAATACAATAAATTCTGAACGGAAACATCTTTCAACTTTATCCGCTCTGTGACAAGCCAGTTCAAAAATTCCCCGGCAGAGATTTTATAAGTTATTGCCGTCTGTTCTGAATCACGTTTTACCAGAATTAAATCCGTATAAAACTGATTCAGAAGTATTTCTATTGTCATAGGCCGTAAGCCAGCGAAAATTAATCGTCCAGTCTTATTGTTCTACTGTAGTCACTTTTATTCCAGATGGCCGGCTTCATCAAATCATTTGAATCAACTACAAAACCAGCTGGAGGAACAAAACTTCCCGAAGCATCAGAAGCCTTATCATCCGAAAGAATGCCAGCAGCAAGAGAACCTTTTTGATCTGCTGATGGTGTTTTTGAAACAGCATGAGATGCTACAAATTCTCCTCCAAGTGATGCAGCTGAAGCTGCTGTATTCTTATGAAGCAGTTTATCCATTTCAGAAAGTCCAACTACATCATTTGGAAGAACTTTTGGTTCCGGAGCTGCAACAACTACATCTTCCTTTTGTAGGGCATTAAGTTTTCCAGAATCTTCAAAGCCAGTTGCAATTACCGTAACACTAATTTTTCCTTCAAGTTCAGGCTGAGTAACCTGTCCCCAGAACATGTTATAATCTTTATCAGCAGAAGCAGAAACAATCTTACAAATTTCGCCAACTTCACTAAGAGTAATTTCTTCAGAAGCACAGATATTAACAAGAAGATTCTTTGCACCGTCAATCTTAGAGTTCTCAAGCATTGGGTTATGAATAGCGTTATAAGCGGCATCTGTAGCACGGTTTTCGCCCTCGCCAATACCAATACCAAAGATTGCATTACCCTGACCAGCCATAGCATTGCGAACATCTGCAAAGTCTGTATTAACATCACCAGGGTTTGTAATAATATTAGAAATACCTTCAACACCCTGACACAAAACTTCATCAGCCTTTTTGAAGGATTCTTTTACAGTAAGATTTTTATCAATATTTTTGAAAAGCTGTTCATTTGGGATAACAATGAGGGAGTCTACCTGTTCATGAAGTTTTTTCAATCCCTCTTTTGCCTGACGCATACGAACATTGCCTTCAAACTCAAAAGGAGTTGTAACAACGGCAACAGTAAGACAACCTAATTCCTTGGCAATTCTGGCAACAACAGGTGCAGAACCAGTTCCTGTTCCACCTCCCATACCTGCAGTAATAAATACCATATCAGCACCACGAAGTTCGTTTGTAATCAGTTCTTTATCTTCTTCGGCTGCCTGCTCACCTACTTCCGGCTTACCACCTGCACCAAGTCCTTTGGTAACTTTTTGGCCAATAGCAAGCTTTGTCTTAGCACGAGATCGGCCAAGTGCCTGCAAATCTGTATTCAAAACAATAAAGTCTACGTTGCTCAGCTCGCGGAAAATCATTCTGTTTACGGCGTTTGAACCACCGCCACCACAACCTACAACTTTTATAACAGTAGGACTGCAGCCATTAACTTCCGACTCGTAGTCAGTCTCATCGTCTACAATTGAAATGCCAAGATTTCCCATATTTCCTCCCACTCAAACGCTTCCCCAAGCGCACACTTTTTTAAGTGATTTTATTCCTTATCAGAATAACGATTTAAAGATTTTCTTTAATACACTCTCTCCACTCTTCTGCTTTTCCTTTTTAGCAGAATGTGATTTTACACGACGGCCTTTTTCTTTACCGCTTGCAAGTGATTTATTTGCAAGAACAAGACCAATTACTGTTGCAAAATCTGGACGCCTGTAATCTTCTTCAATGCCACCAAGACTTTCAGGAACACCAAGTCTAACCGAAGTTGTGTGGAACACTTTCTGTGCAAGGTCAATTACGCCTTCCATCATTGCTCCACCACCTGTAAGAATTATGTTTCCGGAAAGTTCTTTTATTGAATCTCCGATATTTTTGCGAAGCGCTGCCTTTACAAGAGTAAAAATCTGCTCAACGCGTGCCTGAATAATCTGGGTAAGTTGAGAACGCTTCATTACTTCTGGAGCACGACCTCCAACACCTGGCAAAACTACATCCAGATCATTTTCAGGTGTAATTCCTTCTGCCCAGCAGCAGCCACTTTTAATTTTGATTTCTTCTGCAGCTGAAGTAGAAATGCCGGCAACTACAGAAATATCATTTGTAACAAGATTTCCGCCAACAGGAATTGAAAAAGTTCCTATTGGTGCACCTTTTACAAGAAGCAAAACATCTGTTGTACCGGCTCCCATATCAATCAGAATAGAACCAAGTTCCATTTCATCCTGATGGCAAACTGACTGTGTTTGAGCCAGAGTTTTTAACATCACCCCATCAAGAATATAATCTGAACGAGAAATGCATGAACGTATATTCTGAATGATTGTTTTTGCAGCAGTGACGATATGAACTTCTGCTTCAAGACGTGTCCCCATTCTGTGAATAGGATCTTGAATTCCACCTATTCCATCAACAATATAATTCTGCGGAATTACATGGAGCTTTTCCCGATCATCAGGAACTTTAATTGCTGTTGCACATTCTATTACACGTTCAACATCAGCACGTGAGATTTCTTTGATTGATTTATTTGCACTTGAAACAGGAACTGTTCCTCTGGAATTCTGGCTTTCAATCTGTGAACCACCAATTGCAGTTATTACAGATTCTACAGTTGTACCGGCATTCTGCTCAGCAGCATCTATTGTTTCCTTAATGGCATTTTTTGCATCTTCAATATTTACGATAACACCGTTTCTAAGTCCGGCCGATTTTCTCGATGCAGTTCCAGCTATACGGATGTTCCCTGTTTCAGGATCCAGTTCACCTATAGCTACGCGAATCATACTTGTTCCAATATCAAGTCCGACTACTTTTCCTTCTGCCATTTTCT
>CAMNBC010000167.1 GCA_946532115.1 uncultured Treponema sp. | reverse complement strand
CCAATCAGATAAAGAAAATCTGTAATGTTATCCATTGGGAATAAAACTGCAGCAAGTGTACCGATTATAGTGACGATAATTGCAGTAATTTTTTCCGGAGCCTTTTCTAAAATCGTCTTAAAGGAAATAGCCGCACTCCAGGCATCAAGGAAGGTTGTTGTAACTGTAGATAAAATTATGATTACAAGAGCAAATTTTCCAAGTCCGGCAGCTGTCATGATTTTTGCAATATCGCTTTCAGAAGTAAGAATTGCAAGCCCCATTCCGATTACGTACATCCAGCAGGAAACAAGGCAGTAAGTTACGCTGGAAGCAAAAGTTGCAGCAAATGGTTTTTCAGCTTCTTTTGTGTAATCGCTGATTAATGGAAGCCAGGAAAGTGGCATAGCAACAGCAAGTTCAATTGCCTGTCCAAACGAGAGGGCTTCCTGGAATTCAGCTGATACCGAACTGTTTCCACCAAAAAAAACAACCTTGCACATCACGATTGTAAGTACAAAAAGTGCAATCATTACTCCAAAAGAAAATTTACCGATATTTGTAATTCCGGCAATAACCCACAGAATTATAAGAAGCCCGGTAATTACAGCCCATACCCATTTTTGAGTTGAAAATATTTCAGTTAAAGAAAGAGATGCATCGTAAATCATTATGCCTGTCCAGCCAACTAGCTGAATTACATTAAACAATGCAAAAATTTTTGCACCAATTTTTCCAAAGCTGAGCGCAGTAGAATCCATTGCAGATTTTTTTGAAAGAGCTCCAATATATCCGGCAAAAAACAAAAGGCTGCAGCCGATTACGTGTCCGATTAAAATTGCAAGAATTCCCTTTGCAAAACCAAGTGGAGCAAAATAAGTTCCAGTAAGAATTTCTGCAATGGAAACTCCGGCTCCAAACCATATAATTGAATTTGATAAAATACTTGTTCCTTTTTTTGTTTCTTTTATTCCATTATCTTTCATAAATAATACTTCCTATTTAATATTCCAGTTGTGTGCAAGTGGGCCTGAACCTTTTCCTAAGTCCAGCATGGCTTCAAGAGCACCGCTTATATAGTCCTTTGCATTTTTGACGGATTCTGCAAGAGTAAAGCCCTTTGCAAGATTTGAAGCTATTGCCGAAGAAAGAGTACAGCCGGTTCCGTGAGTATTAGGATTGTTTATTTTCTTTCCATAAAACCAGATGCCTTCCTCGCTTTTGCCATCTTCATTTCCCGGATACAGAAAATCGTTTGCATCATTTAAGCTGTGTCCACCCTTAAGCAAAACTGCACAACCATAATCTTCATGAATTTTTTTTGCGGCTTCTTCCATTTCTTTTTCGTTTGTGATTTTTCTTCCAAACAAAACTTCTGCTTCTGGAATATTTGGAGTAATTACAGTGGCTAAAGGAAGAAGTTCTTTTTTGAGAGTTTCAATGGCTTCGTCGCTTATAAGTTTTGCTCCGCTGGTTGCAACCATAACAGGATCAACTACAAGATTTTTTAAGCCATACTCTTTAATTGAATCTGAAATAACTTTAATAAGTGGAGTAGAGGAAACCATTCCGGTTTTTACTGCATCCGGAAAAATATCTGTTACTACAGCCTTAATTTCTTCTTTAAGGAATTCAGGCTCCACTTCCATAATTGCGGTAACGCCGGTGGTATTCTGTGCCGTCAAAGCCGTGATTGCACTCATGGCGAAAACGCCATTGCAGGTCATGGTCTTGATGTCAGCTTGAATTCCGGCGCCTCCGCTTGAATCGCTTCCTGCGATTGTTAATGCGGTTTTCATAAAACATACCTCTTATATGTGTATTAAATCTTCAGGCGGTGCCCTCAAGAAGATTTTTCTTTTTTACCCGAAGAAATACTTTTGCACTTCTTCGTAATTTTTACAGTACACGGTACTGAAGTTCCTGATTTGTGCGATATCAGAATTTGAAGTCTCATCATAAATTCCGCAGGTTTTGAGACCTGTCTGGAATGCTGTTTTTATTGAATATAGAGCATCTTCAAAAACCCAGGTTTCTTCTTTTGTAGTTCCCAGTACATCGCACACCGACAAAAAAGTTTCTTCATGCTGCTTACTCATTCCCATTTCACTTGTAGTGAAAATAAAGTCAAAGTACTTTTCTGCATCAAGACGCTTTAATGCCGGAGAAAACAAAACTCTGTCTGTGTTTGTGCAGAGTGCAATTTTTGTTCCTGAGTTTTTCAACTTAGAAAGAAAAACTTCTGCCCCATCTTTAAACTGAACTTCTTCTTTATAAGCTTTAGCAAGAATGGAATTAATACCGGAAAATATTTCTTCATCAGAAAAAGTCAGCTTATAATTATTTCTTAAATAATCAGCACCCTCTTTCATATTCATCGAAAAAAGTTTTTCCCCAAGCGCAGGTTCTGCTTCCATGCCTAAAAATGAAATATATCGTTCAGCACAAGTCATCCACATAGGCATGGAATCTAAGAGAGTTCCGTCCAGATCAAAAATGGCAGCAGTAATTTTTTTCATTTTTTCCCGTAATTAATCTATAATTTCCCGAGTTCTTTTTACCAGTTCTTCTGCAGCGGCTTTGATATCTTTTTGAGCATAAAGAGCACTGATTACAGAAATGCCTGCAATTCCACTACCCTTTAACTGGCAAAGATTATCTTTTGTAATTCCGCCTATTGCAACAACAGGAATCTTTACAGCAGAGCAGATTGCTTTTAGAGTCTCGTGCTGAACATCAATCGCATCGGATTTACTTCCAGTCGGGAAGACAGCTCCAACGCCAAGATAATCAGCTCCTTCTTTTTCAGCAAGAAGAGCTTCTTCCACAGTTTGAGCACTAACTCCTACAATTTTATCCGGGCCAAGAATTTTACGAACCTCAAGAGCATTCATATCATCCTGCCCCACATGAACGCCGTCTGCGTCTATTTTTTTTGCAAGTGCAACATTGTCATTCACGATAAAAGGAACATGAAATTCCTTGCAGAGATTTTTAAGTTCAAGAGCCTCTTTTTCAAAATCAGCTTCGTCCAGATCTTTTTCACGAATCTGAACCATTGTTGCGCCGCCATTTAAAGCATCCCGAGTCTGCTCCAGAAGATTCTTTTCTCCAGTCCAGTGACGGTCTGTAACAGCATAAAGCAGGAGTGCAGAGCGAAGAGCAAAATTATCTGATTTCATAAATTGCGCCTTCTTCGAGTTCTTTGCCGGTCATGTTGTAAATAGCGTCGATGATTCTGTTTCTGTAAGTTGAGTTACCGTCTCCGTCCTCCATTTTTTTCCAGGCAAGCTGACCAGCAAGCCCCATAGCACATACGGCAGCAGCAGTTGCTTCAAGAATATTGTCAGGATTTGCGGTGATAAAGGCAGCTGTCATTCCACTAAGCTGACAGCCGGTTCCGGTGATTTTTCCCATTTCTGCACGACCGTTTCTGATTACATAGCATTTTTCTGAATCACAAACCAAATCGATGGCTCCAGTAATTGCAATAACAGATTTTGTCTTTGCTGCAAATTCTTTTGCAAAAGCAATTGATTTATCAAGATTCTGTTCTGTCACTGCATCGCTTACATCTGCATCAACACCCTTTGTAGTGCCGCTTCCAACAGCAAGAGTTTTTATTTCAGAAATGTTTCCGCGAATTACATCAAACTTTACTTTCTTAAGCAGGTCCAGAGCGGTATTAGTTCGCAAAGCAGAAGCTCCTGCTCCAACCGGGTCAAGCAGAACTTTATGTCCAAGTTCGTTTGCTTTTTTTCCTGCAAGGAACATTGAAGGAATAGTATTTTTGTTAAGTGTACCAATGTTGATGTTGAGACCACCACAAATTGCAGTGATTTCTTCAACTTCACCCTCATCATCGCTCATGATAGGGCTTCCGCCGCAAGCAAGAAGAATGTTTGCAACATCGTTTACTGTTACATAATTTGTAATGTTGTGAATAAGCGGGCATTTTTCCCGCACGTTAGATAAGATTTTTGAGAACATAACAAGCCTCTTTTTTTAATAAAGTTGCCTGTTTGAATAAAATGCTGTTTGCCGAAAAACGGCCAGAAACTGTTTCCCTACGTTGGCATTATCCAAATCAGGTTATGGGTCAAGACATACAGTCTACTCTCAGCAAGGTTTTTACCAAGCTCCCCTAGTTGCATGACATTATACAAATTTTTGTGGTTATTACAAGATAGAAATTTAAGATTATTTCCAACGTTATATTTGCACTTGTCGCCCGCAAGACAGACACTGATTAAGATCTTCTTATTCAGATCCCTACAAAATCTCTTCAATCTTATCCAGAATCAACTGATCTGCAGGAAGCCAGTCTACTGAACGAAGCGTCTCCTTTGTAACCCACTTTGCAGCTTCATGTTCAAGAAGTTTTAGCTCACCAGATACAATAGTACACAAAATGCAATGCATGGTCAGATGGAAGTTTGGATAATCATAATCAACTACACCAAGAATCTTTTCGGCTTTTACCTGAGTTG
>CAMNBC010000166.1 GCA_946532115.1 uncultured Treponema sp. | reverse complement strand
TCATAGCTCATTTCATCATCAATAAAAATGAAACAAAGAGCATCAGGAAACATTCGTAAGGCATTCTTGGTGTATTTATAATCTTTAATGATATAGGCTTCATATTCATGCTGCTTTAATTCCGGCTGCAAATAGTTTTCAACATACAGCGGTGGATTTACAAAAAATACTTTTCTTCCAATAATCGGGTTTACACAGCGGGGAGCAAGAGGAACCTGAATAACTGGTTTTGCAGCAGCTTCCTGTTCTGCCGCAACCTTCTCTTCCGCCTTATCCTGCATTTCTTCAGTAGACAAAACTTCCTGACTGTCCGAAGCAGTCTCTGTCTCCTGAACATCTCCTGGGTTCTGAACTTCAGCGTCTTTCTGAGTTTCAGATTCTTTCTGAACTTCTTCGGTATCCTGAGGCTTAGGAGTTTGTTGCGTTTCTGCCTTTTCTTTTTCTTCTGATTCTTTTTCTGACAAATCAGTCTGGCTCATTTTTATATTATCTTCCTATTATATATTTTCAATTTTTCTTCAGAACACGTTTCAAAAAATGTCCTGATTTCAGCCCTATAAGCATAACATATTTTTTCAATATCTACCTTAATTTCTTTAATTATTTTGAATTAAATTTTTCTCCTCCGGGCATTTTTCAAAAAATTCTTTTATGACCGTCCGGAGATCTCCGTTGCTGCGGGCGGCGGCATTTATGAACTGGGTCTGGGCATAGTGGGAAAAAGTAAAATTCATGCAGAAGTAGGTATAAAAACGCTGGAGACGGGTTTTCCAGAACTCCGGCGGCTGGTACTGCTCTATGAGGTCTATGTAGGACAGGCAGAGCTCTTCCAGGTTGATGGTTCCTCCGGTCAAGCCGGAGGATGACACTTGTTCGCTGGAGGATGACAGTGGAATCGGGGAATCCTTCAACTGGCAGAAAATCCAGGGCTTCTGCACAGCCGCCCGCGAAATCATAACCCCCGCAACATCAGGACAGGCCGCCCTCGCGAAATCAAAAGAAGCCTTATCCTTCACATTTCCATTTAAATAAAGGGGCACCCTGCCCTTGTAGCGTTCCGCCAGCATCTGACAATATTTGTAGCGGGGAGGACGTGAAAGCTTTTCCTTTTTAGTACGTGGGTGAAGTGTCAAAAGCTCAACCCCCTCACCAACAAGCATATCGCAAAAATCAAAAAAGCCCTGCTCCGTAAAATCTTCATCGCCAAGCCGCAGCTTAACGCTAAGCCTTTTAGAAGCCGGCACCACAGAACGTACGTCCCTAACCATTTTCTGAGTTTCTGCCCTGTCTTTTAACATCCAGCCGATTCCAGCCCCAGTTTTATAAATATCAGGTGCGGAACACCCCATATTAATGTCAATTCCTAGTCCCGGAAGCTCAGCAAGCTGGGCCGCAGCCTCCTTCATACGAGGCGCATCGCATCCGGTAAGCTGCCAGACAATTTTTTCCGGACACGGAACAGGCTCTATATAATATTTTTCAAAAGGTCCAAAATTTAACAGACTTCCGGCATTTATCATTTCTGTAAAATATTCATCACAGCCGCCAAAACGTTCAACAAGAATTCTAAAAGCCGGATGAGAAATAGTAGCCATTGGTCCGCAGATTAATTTCATTTTTGCCGCCATCTTTTATAAAGTTATTTAAATTATTATAACAAAAATTCTTTGAAATATCCTGTATTTAGTATTATCATTATAGAACAAATATAATAAAAAAAATTGGAGAACTAAAATCTATGTTTGAACGAAAAAAGTACAAGAGCTTTGCAAAAACACAGCTCTCCGGCCGCTGGGGAATTCCAGTTCTAATAACTTTGTTTATAACACTAATTTCATCTGCTTTTTCAATTCCAGATATTTTTCAATTTTCAAGAAGCGGATATTTTTCTGCTTTAATGGCGGGAGATTTACAGGCAGCTGCACTTGCTGCTGAGAATACAAACACCCCATTACTTACAACAATAATACAATGTATCGTAAGTGCAATTCTCGAAGTTGCTTCTCTAAACGTATATATAAAAATGTCCCGCTCACCGGAACCTGTTAGTTTTGGTGATTTTCTTGAAGGATTTAATAACTGGGCACGCGCAACACTTGGAATATTGTGGCAGATTCTTTGGGTTTTTCTATGGATGTTTATATTCATTATTCCAGGCTTTATAAAGGCAATTGCATATTCACAAACATTTTATATTCTCACAGAGTTTAAAGATGTTTCTGTTACAAAAGCCATGCGCATCAGTATTGAAATTACAAAGGGTAGAAAATGGGATTTGTTTGTAATGTACCTGAGTTTCCTTGGCTGGGGTATTCTTTCAATTTGTACTTGTGGAATTCTTGAACTTTGGCTTGCACCATATAGAAATATGACTTATGTAAATGCATATCATGCCTTGATGAAAGAAGCTCTTGAATCTGGCAGAATCAGACCGGAGAATTTAACCGAATGAAAAAAACAACAAAATCTGGACTTATAGTTTTAATTCTACTCGTCATTGCAATTGCAGGTTATACGGTATATACCCTCAAAAACATGAATAATGATAACCATATTAAGCTTTCAACTTCTGATACATACCGTGTAGCTGAAGATTCAAAAAATTATGATGCTTTAGCTGCAAAGGATTACAAGAATGAGTTTATTGCAGCATTATATATAGAAGGAACTATTTCATCTGCAAACAATAATTACAATCAAAAGTGGCTTTTGTCCACAATTGATTCTCTCAAAAAAAATGAAAAGAATGCCGGCATTGCAGTTTTCATTAATTCTCCCGGAGGAGCTGTATATCAGGCAGATGAAGTTTATCTTGCCTTACAAGATTACCGCACTACAAAACGCCCGGTATATATTTACCAGGGACCAATGGCAGCTTCCGGCGGATATTACATCTCATGTGCAGGAAACAAGATTTATGCAAATCGCAATACCCTCACCGGCTGCATCGGTGTAATTATGGGAGAATCTTTCGATCTTACAGAGCTTTTTGAAAGGATTGGAATAAAATCTACAACAATTCATTCAGGCAAAAATAAAAACATGATGAATTACAATGAACCACTTACAGATGAACAGAGAGAAATCATGCAAGCAATGTGTGATGAATGTTATGATCAGTTTGTTTCAATCGTAGCAAAAAACCGTGGCATTCAGTACTTTACATGCCGCGATCTTTCAGACGGCAGGCTCTATACTGCAAAACAGGCTCTGGACCTGCGGCTTATAGATGCAATTGATTCATGGGACAATATGCTCCGTGATCTTGCAGAAAACGAGCTTCAGAAACCAGGAATCAAGGTAAAGACCTACAGATATGAAAAAAAGCAGTCTGTATATGATATGATTACCGGAAAGGCTCTTGAATTGGAAAATGCAAAGGCAGCAGCACAGCTTGGAGTTCCTGCCGAAGTTATGAAATCTATTAATAACGCAGACAGATTTACTCCAATGTATCTTGCACAATAGTCGTCTTTGAGAGCATAGCGGAGCAATCAATTACCGTTGAATCAAATAAACTCCAGCCTTCTTACCGTTTACAAGTGTATGAAGGCTGTTTTTTATTTTAAAGCCGTTTGCAGCCGCAGTCATTTCCAGCTCTTCCTTGCGGGCAGAAAGAATTACCATTCGCCCTTCCGTTGCAAGAACCCGGTCAAATGACTTAAACATCTTTGTATAGAATTCTTTAATATCACCAATATCTTCGTAAAACCCCCATGGAGGATCAGTAATTACAAGGCTTATTGATTTGTCTTCTATATGATTAAGTGAAAGTGCATCTGCTGTCCGGCAGTCTATAAGCTCCTGCAAGGCAGAAGCAATCTGTTTTCGTGATTTTGTGAGTTCTACACGTTCGTTTTCCACATCACTTATATAAAGTTTTTTAAAACTGAATTTTTTAATAAGTTGAGTTGGAATAGAACCGTAGCCACAGAATGGTTCAAGAACGACATCTTCCTTCTGAATGCCGGCAAAACAGCAGAGAAAATACGCAATTTCAGGGCGGAGCTCACCTTTATTAAGATTCTTTTCGGTAAATTCACGTTTTGAAATAAGTTCCCCGCAGAAAGCAAAACCCTCGCGGCGGATAGAAAACCACACTTCGTTTGTCGGGGAAAGACGGTCCAGTTTCAGCTTTGAATTTGCAAGTACATAATCTTCTGCACGGCGGGTAAGATTTTTATCGACTTTCGCAAATTGATTTTCATTCTGAAAGCGAACACGAAAGCTTCCTTTATTTACTAAAAAATAATTTTTTGATGAAGTTACAGCTCCAATCAAAGAAGGAAAATTAAGCCCCTTCCCTTTCATGGTTTTAAGTACAAAAAAAGTATTATTAAAATAGATGATTTTTTCAAGATCATGAGAGTCGCCGTCATAACGGTAGTGAACAAGCCCGTCATAAAGATTTAATATTTTGATTTTTGGAAATCTCGTAATAAGATCGCTCTCGACAACACTCTGAAATCC
>CAMNBC010000165.1 GCA_946532115.1 uncultured Treponema sp. | reverse complement strand
TTACAACAAAATATCACACTGCAACACACCTTTTGCAGCAGGCTCTGGTAAACGTACTTGGCGACCAGGTTGCTCAGAAAGGTTCAAATATCAACAACGAGCGTATGCGTTTTGACTTCACTTTTGAACGTCCTATGACTAAGGAAGAAATTCAGAAGGTAGAAGACATCGTAAACGAGAAAATCAAGGAAGATCTTCCAGTTACTATGGAAGTTATGCCACTTGATAAGGCTAAGGCAGAAGGTGCACGTGCTCTCTTTACAAACAAGTATGGCGAGGACGTTAAGGTTTACACAATCGGCCGCGACGCTAAGACAGACTGGTTCAGTAAGGAAGTTTGTGGAGGACCTCACGTTCAGCACACTGCTCAGATTGGTGACTTCAAGATTCAGAAGGAACAGTCAAGCTCAGCTGGTGTACGCCGTATCCGCGCAGTAATTTCTGGAGGCCTTCCGCTGGATAAATAGAGATGCCGAAACGAGTTCGGCATGACAATGTCATCCTGAACTTGTTTCAGGATCCTGTAACATATAACACGATTCTTTGTTATATATACGGACAGAAAAACGAAAACTTATTTTTAAGGATTATAAAATGAAAAAAATTATTGCAGTTCTTTCAATCTTAATGCTTACAACAGTTGCTGTTTTTGCACAGTCAGAATTACAGCCAATTGCTGTTGTAAAACTTAGTAAGAATGAATCTATCACACTTAAACAGCTTAAAACTCGCTGTGAAGCCTATGAAAAACAGATGGGTGGAAGAACTCTTACAGTGGAAGAGAAAAAGCAGGTTCTCGATACACTTATTGAAGAAAAGCTTATTGTTCAGGCTGCTGCAAAAGAAGGTATTTCAATTCCGGACAGCTATGTAGATCAGTATTTTGCACAGTATATGAGCCAGACTCTTGGTGTTGCAGTAACTGAAAAAGATCTTGATGAAATCTTTAAAAAACAGGGAACAACTCTTGATGCAGTTCTTATTGAACAGACTGGTATGAATAAAGCAGAGTATAAGACTCAGCTTAAGAATACTCTTCTTATGCAGCAGTATGTTGTCCAGAAAAATCAGGCAGAGATTCAGAAAGTAGCTGCAACAGATGATGAAATTCGCATGGCATACGAAAGCAATAAATCGTCTTTTGTATGGAATGATATGATTAAAATGCTTCTCGTGATTGTTCCAAAAGGAAATAATCCTGAAGCAGCAAAACAGAAGACTGTAGATTTCCTTTCGAAATATAAGGCAAAGACTCTTACAGCAGAACAGCTTGAAGTTCAGTCAAAGGCTGAAAATTCAGGTTTCCAGGCTGGTGTAGGTGTATTCCCAAAAACAGAAGCTGCAGCTACTGGAATAGGAATGTCTTTACAGAATCTTATGTTTGTATTTAATCAGGCAGAAGGATATACATCTGATGTCGAAGAAACTTCAGATGATTACAGATTCCTCAGTGTAATTAAAAAGTATGATGCAAAACTTCTTGCAATCGGAGATTTGGTTCAGCCAGAAACAACCGTAACAGTTTATGATTATATCCGTTCAAGTCTTACTCAGCAGAAACAGCAGATTTATGTAAACAATGCTGCCGCTGCTATTGCAAAAGAACTTCACACAGCAGAGAACGTAGATATGAAAAAGACAGGCGCTGCTTTGGATAAACTGCTTGAGTGGGGTAAATAATTGTCTAGAAGAAATGGTAGAGTAATTGCTTTTCAGGCATTGTATTCATGGGATGTAAGTAAATCTTCTCTTGATGATTTGCTTACTTTTTCGTGGCTTCAGAAAGATTCTGAAATTGAAGCTGGAGTTTCGGAACAGACTGCTGTAATATCTGAAACTGCTAAAGAAGAAAGAACTTTCGCAAGCCTTATAATTGCAGGTACAATCAGTCATATAGATGAAATTGATAAGCTTATAGAAAATCATCTTTCTGCTTCATGGAGCATGGATAGAATAAGCCGTGTAGCGCTTGCAATTTTGCGTACAAGTGTTTATGAAATTTTGTTTCAGAATGGTGCAGAAACAAAAATTGTCATTGATGAGGCTGTAAATATTGCCAAAGACTTTGACACCGATGATTCCTATAAATTTATTAATGCGGTGCTTGATAAAATAGGAAAAGATGAAGCAAAAAGAGCTTAAACGCTGCATTTTCACATTCGTTTTATTTTCTTTGATTTTGTTCTGCTTTTCTTCGTGTAGAATGAGGGCAGAACAAAACTCGTTAACAAGCCAGTTTGATGTAATTGATGCTCTTGTAATGCAGAATCAGATGCAGTCTGCTTTGAAAGAATTGAAAAAGGCAGAAAAACGTGCTTTTGATTCGTGGAGCTACCTCGGTATTTATAAAAGATATGTAACACTTGGCGATTCTGTGCGGGCTGAAAAACTGCTAAAAAAAGCCCTTAAAAAGAACAGCGGTAACGAAGAGTTGCTTGCAGTATACGCTGTATTTTTGATGAGGGAAGGCCGCCTCGCGGATTGTTTGAAGGTGGCGGAAAAGCTTCGTGGAACTAAATATGCCTCTATATATTCCGAATGTATTTTGCGTGATTCTGCAGAGAAAACAGCCGCTTCGATTGCTGCTGGTGGAAAAGATGCCGGTTTTACTTTTTACAGCAAAAAGGAGTTTTATCAGATTTATCTGGATGCTTATAAAGCTTCTAAAAACACTGTGTGGCTGCGAAATTGTGCAGTATTTAATTTATTAAATGGTGATTATGCCCTTGCTGCTTCACTTTGTCCTCCTGCTTTTCTCGATGCAGATGATGCTTTTTTCTGGGCAATGGTTTGTTATGATGCCGGTAAATTTTATGATTCCATAGATGCAATTGAAAGTTCAAGAAAATTAATGAACGGCTATCAGGGAATTGTTAGTTTTAAGACTTCTGTTGTTCAGCTAACCGCTCTGGAATCAGATGCTTATATGGCAGTTAGTGAGATGGAAGCTGCTGAGGCTGCACGACGAAATATAGTTTTAAATCTTGATGAATTAAAAGTCCGTAAATCAGATGAGACTCTTCTTTCAAATATCATCTTAAATAGTGCAATCTGGGCAGGAAATCAGGGGATGGATAACCAGAATGCAGATTTACTTTTTTATGTTGTTACTCACTGGCCAGATAATATTCCGGGACTTATACTTTATTCAGATTTTGCATATCGGTCTAATCTTGAACGCGAAGAAGATGCTGAACTTACTGCTCTTCGTAAAGCCGGTATTACAACTCTCGAAATGGAACGATATGATAACCGTCGTAAGATTCCTTTAAGTGATGCCGTATATAGAATTGATGAAGCATTACGCCGTACAAACGATCCTTATCTTAATATTACAAAGCTTGATCTTAAATATAAAACAGATAAATCTATATCTGAAAAAGATAAAAATCGTGATTTATGGAATATGCTGGAAAACAGTTTAAATGAAGAAGGTGAATATAAAGGGCTTCTGGTTCAGTATGCACTTAACTTTTTAATAAGGACAAAGCAATACGATGATGCCTGGAAACTTTTTTACAGCTATGTAACAAGTATTAGTGAATATGATTCAAAACGGGACTTCTGGGAACAGTTTGTAGAAAAAGCTCGAGGTTATGAGATTTCGTTTGTAGAATTTGGCGGATGGTTTGCTGCATATAAAAAACTCACAGATGAGGCTATTCGGCTTCATGAATATTGTGTTTATGAAAGTGCTGGTCTTCTGGAAGATGGTTTACTTTCACAGACTGCGTCTACAGCTGCCTGCATGAATCTTGGAAATATTTACATTTCTATAGGAAAAAGAATTAAAGCCCTTGATTTATATGGAAAAGCTGCCGGACGCGAAAGTAATAATGCCAAACGTTCTGAATTATTTTATAGAATTGCATGTATATATGCAGGGGAGGGGGATATAAAAAATGCCCTCCGTTCAGCAGAATACGCAGCCAGTTTGTATCCTGAAAACGCAAGGGCATCAATCTTGAAAGACAGATTGAAAATACAGTCTATTCAATAACAGCGATGATATCACTCATACGAAGAATGAGGTGGTCTTCGCCGTCAATCTTAACCTGAGTTCCGGCATATTTGTCGTACATAATTCTGTCGCCTTTCTTTACTGTGATTTTATTCTCATCAGTTCCAGGTCCAACTTCAACTACAACAGCAGTCTGAGTCTTTTCCTGAGCGGCTTCCGGGATAATGAGTCCGCTTGCAGTTTTTGTCTCTGCCTTATCGTTCTTAACGAGAACGCGATCTGCTAATGGTTTGATTTTCATAATCTTTTTGTACCTCTTATATAATAAATTAATAAAATTTGTTACCCAACGTCAACAAAAAAATGTTGACTTTTGTCTTTTCAAAAAATGTTGACCTTTGTCATTCCCGTGCTTGACACGGGAATCTATATATCACTGCTGAATACAGATCATCGGGTCAAGCCCGATGATGACACTTTTTTTACAATAATCTGATAAGCAATTAAAACAGCCATCATACTAAGGCCAATTATATCAGACCTTGTTT
>CAMNBC010000164.1 GCA_946532115.1 uncultured Treponema sp. | reverse complement strand
ATTCGGCTGTAATCTAAAACCGTCTTTTTAGTCTTAAGTTGATGATGTTGGGCGGAGCCCCGCCCTACGCCTCAACCGCCTGCGGCGTTTTCGGCTACCCCACCCAGCGGGGGTAATTGCAAATCGATAGAGTATGGTAGTTTTGCTTCGCAAAACTACAGGCGCAGGTACAAGATTTAATTCACACACTTCCCTTTTATTACCTGCGCCACCCCCGCAACGCCCCCGGCCAGTCTGTCGGCTCACATTTTCCGACTAAACACAAAAACACGTCTTTTGGTAGGAATTCCCCCTGCGACTTCTTCAACAACTCCAACTAAATCCGCTAAAATTTCATTTTAGTCGGAACATAAAAAGCCATATTCTGAAAACATTCCTACTAAACATACTCCATTTACAATTTAGTTGGAGTTTTTCTTCTAAAAATGTATTGTGCCCACAAGAAACCTACAATTTTGTTCTTCTCTTTCAAAAAAACTCCAACTAACACGCTTTTTTTTTCAGTTTAGTCGGAACACACTCTCTTTTTCAAAAAACATCTTCCAACTAAAACGTCAAAAACTCATCATTAGTCGGAACTTTTTCAAAACATGATTTTTTTTACTCCAACTAACTCACTCAATAAAATTATTTAGTTGGAAACATTACAATTTTTCTCTTATTGCTTAATCAGATTCTTCCTTATACAATTTAATAAAACTCAAAATTATCGAGGGCATTATGATTTCATTTAATTCAAAAACAAAGACTTTTCGTTTAGACACACCAGGCTCAACTTACTGCATTTTCATCAACGAACGCGGCTATATTGGCCATGCTTATTATGGCAGTAAGATTGGAGATGATGATGTCTCTTACCTTACCCGCAACAAGGAATACGGATTTTCTGATAATGAGATTTTCCGCGAAAAAGGTTCTTTCCTCGATTTCTTTCCACAGGAGCTGCCGACCGACGGACTTGGCGACTACAGAGAATCTGCCCTCGCACTCTGTGATTCAGAAGGTCACAATGCGGTTGAATTGAAATATAAGAGCCATATAATTACAGGTGGAACTCAGCCCCTGCCGGGCTTGCCGGCTGTTTTCGGAAATGCCGCAGATTGTTCTGTACTCGAACTGGTTGCAACAGATGATATTCTTGGTGCAGAAGTTACTATTATATATACAGTTTTTGAAAAGCTAGATGCCATCGTGCGCTCTGTCAAAATCAAAAATAATGGCAGCAAAGCTCTTTACATCAAAAAATCTCTTTCCCTTGCCCTCGACCTTGATGACGATAATTTTGATGTAATTACACTTCACGGTTCCTGGGCCCGCGAGCGCCATATTGAGCGTCACCCTGTGCACATGGGAAAACAGGGAGTCTGCTCTAACCGCGGTGAAACCAGTCACCAGGAACATCCTTTTATTGCCCTGGCAGACCACAAGGCAGACTGGGACTCCGGCCGCGTTTACGGAATCAACTTTATCTACAGCGGAAACTTTATTGCAGACCTGCAGAAAAATCAGTTTAACAACCTGCGCGCCGTAATGGGAATCAATCCGGAAAACTTTACCTGGAAGCTGGAACCTGGCTGCGACTTTTACACTCCTCAGGCAGTTCTTGTTTATTCTGACTCCGGTCTCAACGGAATGAGCCACACCTTCCACGACCTTTACCGCGAGCACCTTATCCGCTCGCCTTACAAAAAATCTGCCCGCCCTATTCTCATCAATAACTGGGAAGCAACCTATTTTAATTTTGATACAGACAAACTGATTGATATTGCCCGGGAGGCTTCAAAAGACGGAATTGAAATGCTTGTTATGGACGACGGCTGGTTCGGCCACAGAAGTTTTGATGACTCGAGCCTTGGTGACTGGTATGTAAATGAAAACAAAATCAAGGGAGGTCTCAAACACTTAGTAGATGAAGTAAACAAACTTGGCATGAAGTTTGGAATCTGGTTTGAACCGGAAATGATTTCCCCTGATTCTGATTTGTACCGCGCTCACCCGGACTGGGCAATTCAGATTCCAGGCCGTGAACCTGGCATGAGCCGCCAACAGCTGGTACTCGACATCACAAGAAAAGAAGTAGAAGATTACACTTACGAGAGCGTTGCAAAAATCTTACGCAGCGCAAACATCGAATATGTAAAATGGGATATGAACCGCCAGCTTACAGACATAGGTTCAGCTGCCCTTCCGGCAGACCAGCTTGGCGAGTTCTACCACCGCTATGTGCTTGCAGTTTACCGCCTGCAGGAACGCTTAATCACCGAGTTCCCAAAGCTTCTGCTCGAAAACTGTTCCGGCGGAGGTGCCCGCTTTGACCCGGGCATGTTCTTCTACAGTCCGCAGATCTGGTGCAGCGACGACACAGATGCAATTGAACGACTTGCCATTCAGGAAGGCACGGCCTTGGTCTACCCGCTTTCTACAATGGGAGCTCACGTGTCAGTCTGCCCTAACCACGCCTGTGGCCGCATAACTCCTTTCAAGACAAGAGGCTACGTTGCCCTCAGCGGAACCTTTGGCTACGAGCTGGACATCACAAAGCTGCCGCCGGAAGAAAGAGCCATGATTCCGGGACAGGTTGTTTTATATAAGAAGTTTAGTGATTTAGTTCGCAACGGAGACTACAGCCGCATTGCCAGCTACAGCGAAAACAACGAATACGATTGCTGGGCAAGCATTGCAAAAGATAAGTCAAAGGGACTGATAACCTTCGTACAGGTTTTGAACCATCCGAATTACAAGACACGTTTTATAAAAATCGCTGGCCTCAAGCCTGAGGCAAAATACCGCGTTACCTGGCCGGATGAAGATCAGACAAAGTTCCAGCCTATGGAACTGACAGGTCTCACCATTGCAAAAGCCGGAATCCCGGTTCGCCGAGACTGGGGAGACTTCCAGGGACAGCTGATATATATAGAAGAAATATAAATAAATATGTTTCTCACAGAGCTAAAGAGAGCACAGAGGCTTATATTTGTTAATTTTAACATCTGTGTCCTCTTTAGCTCTGTGAGGAATTTATATTTTAAAGATTTCGTATCTGTTTTTGTGTAAAGCCCAGTCTCAGCATTGCTGCCATCAGTTTTTCTCCAGATTTAGATTTCGACATTTTCTCATATGCCTTGCGGCAAATTTCATCTTCATCATTTTCTGTAAAAAACTCATTAAGAGCGGCCGTCGCAACTTCCCGTGCAATTCCACGTGCCGCAAGCTCTGCCGCCAGCCTGCTTCTTCCTTCATAATGATTGATTTTTCGAGTATTAAGCCAGGCAGTTGCATAACGCGCATCGCTCAAATACCCCCGCTCCTCAAGATAACTCAGCGCGGCTTCGACATATTTTTTATCGTATTTCTTTTCTATTAATTTGCGTGTAAGCCCAAAACGGCTTTGTTCAGCCCGGGCAAGATACCCCACAGCTTTAAGTTCAACTGCACAAGTGAGTCCTGCATCAAGAAGAGAATCTACTTCCTCATCATCAAATGCCTCCCCCACACCGAGCCGCTCAAAAAGATCCTCCGGCAGATATTCTTTTCGTACATAAAAAGCACTCCCCTCTTCTGGAGCTATTTTGAACATTCCGCTATATGATGTTTCCGCAATTGATTTTATAACCATATCATTATTTTGAAATATAAAAACAATCTGGTCAATATAAATGACAAATTCCTCACAGAGCTAAAGAGAACACAGAGAAAAATTTTAATATAAAAAAATAACTCCGTGCCAGCCAAAGCTCTGTGCGGACTTTAAAATAAAAAAAACTCGGCCAACTGACCGAGTTTCTGCAGATCTTCGGGTCGAGCCCGAAGATGACATATCTTCGCTTGAAGATGACATATATGCCATGCCAGAAGACACAGCAATTGTAAACTAACGTTTTGAGAACTGGAAGCGGCGACGAGCACCCTTCTGTCCGTACTTCTTACGCTCAACCATACGAGAATCGCGTGTGAGGTATCCGTTAGCTTTGAGAGATGTACGAGCATCTGGATCAATCTGAACGAGAGCGCGTGAAATACCATGCAAGCAAGCAGCTGCCTGACCATTCATACCGCCACCCTGTACGTTGATAAGGATGTCATACTTTGTACCCATAGAAGTAACGAGCAATGGCTGCTGAACAACCTGAATCTGCTCTGCTGTTGCAAAGTATTCTTTTACATCTTTTCCGTTTACTACAATTTTACCAGAGCCGTCGCGAACAAAAACGCGGGCTACAGCAGTCTTTCTTCTTCCTGTACCAATAGCAATATTCTTTACCATTTTTTAACCCCTTATTAAAGTTCGATAGGCTGCGGATTCTGTGCAGCGTGCGGATGCTCAGCACCAGCATAAATCTTTACATTGTCCATCATCTTGCGGCCAAGTCTTCCGTGTGGAAGCATACCAGCAACTGCAATAGCCATTGGGTCTGTAGGATGCTTTTCAAGAAGCTTCTCATAAGTATGAGCACGAAGACCACCAACAAAACCTGTGTGGTGATAATAGATTTTCTTCTGCTCTTTTCCACCAGTTACAACTGCTTTTTCTGCAT
>CAMNBC010000163.1 GCA_946532115.1 uncultured Treponema sp. | reverse complement strand
CATTCCGCGATACACGTGCTGTTGATGAAACATTGCAGTACATGATGGACAACTCTAAGTCTTGGAACGCATGGCTTATTCCTGGTTTGAACTACGCTCCACTTTCATGGAACATCTGTGGTGGTGCTGATGTACAGGAAACATATGAGTCTATGAAGAATGAACTTCAGGCTACAATTGACGAGGCTATGAACAACTAAGTTCAGGTTTTGTTATTACCCGGCATGACCGGGTAAGCATTATAAAGGTCGCCGATTTATCGACGACCTTTTTTTTATATATATTTAAAAAGTTCATTTACATTGAAAAACCCATGTCTTTAATATATAATAGAAATATGTCAAAACATGGTACAATTACTAACGACAATCATGCTGCTCTCTGGCACGGACGTTTTAAGGAAGGCCCGGATGCTGATGCAGTAAAATTTGAAACTTCAATTAATGATGATATGCGCATGGCTTTTGTTGATATTGAAGGTAGTAAAGCTCATGCAAAAATGCTTTGTAAGCAGGGACTGATTTCCGAAGAAGAAAAAAATCAGATAACAGAAGGTCTTGAATCAATCAAAGAAGATTTGAAAAACGAACGAATTTCTGTAGATCTTTCTGCGGAAGATATTCATTCATTTGTTGAGGCAACCCTTACAGACCGGATAGGCGAGGCTGGTAAAAAAGTTCATACAGGCCGCAGCCGAAACGATCAGATAGCTCTGGATGAAAAACTATATCTACGCTATCAGATAAAAAATCTTCAATCAGAAATTTTAAAGCTTGTCTCTGGTCTGATAAATATTGCAGAAGAAAATAAAGATGTTCTTATTCCAGGTTTTACCCATATGCAGCATGCTCAGCCTGTAACGCTAGCGCATCATGTGTGCGCATGGGCATGGATGTTCAGTCGTGATTTTACCAGACTCAAAGATGCTGCAAGACGAGCTGATTTGTCACCAATAGGTTCCTGTGCTCTAGCCGGAAGCGGTTTGCCTCTGGACCGTTCATATGAAGCAGATTTACTTGGGTTTGGTGGAGTAACCGATAATTCACTTGATTCAGTTTCTGATCGTGATTATTATCTTGAGGTTGTTTCTGATCTTTCAATTTTACAGATGCATCTCTCTCGTGCTTGTGAAGAAATAGTTTTATGGAGTACAACAGAATTTAATTTTATAGATTTGAGTGAAAAGTGGAGTACTGGAAGTTCAATAATGCCTCAGAAAAAGAATCCTGATTTTGCTGAACTTATTCGTGGAAAAACGGGTCGTGTATATGGGGATATGATTGCCTTGTTTACAATGATGAAGGGGCTTCCTCTGGCTTATGACCGTGACATGCAGGAAGATAAGTCAAGTTTCTTTGAAGCATATGATACTGTAATTTCAAGTGTTCGTATTTTTACAGAGATGGTAAGAACCGCAAAATGGAATAAATCTGTTATGACAGAAGCTTGTGACGGCGGCTATCTTAATGCAACTGATATTGCAGATTATCTTGTAAGAAAAGGTCTTCCGTTCAGAACTGCACATGGAGTTTCCGCAGGTCTTGTTCGTATTGCAATTGAAAAGAATTGCCGTCTTGAAGAACTTGATTTTTCTGAGTATGAAGCAGCAAGTCCTCTTTTTGAAAAAGATATTTTTGAATTGATTACCCCTGAAAAATGTGTGGAAATCAGGAAAACAACAGGTGGGCCAGCACCATCTGAAGTAAAAAAACAGATAGAAAAGCTTTCTGCTTTTGTAAAGGAAAATACATCGACGGATGCTGATCCGATTGGTGATTTTATATAGGAGTATACTATGAAAAAAATTATTTTAGCAGTTCTTATGGCAGCATCTGTTCTTGCTGTATCTGGATGTAAAAAAACTCAGAAAAAGGATGGTGCAGATGCAGTTTCTGCTCTTAAGGAACGTGGAGTATTTGTACTTGGTCTTGATGATTCCTTTCCACCACTTGGTTTCAGAAGTGAAGATAATGAAATTGTAGGTTATGATATTGATCTTGCTAAGGAAGTTGCAAAACGACTTGGTGTAGATTTCCGTGCTCAGCCAATTGACTGGGATGCAAAAGAAATGGAACTTGAAACTGGTAAAATTGACTGTATTTGGAATGGATTTACAATTACAGAAGAGCGTAAGAATGCGCTGTCATTCACAGAAGCATATTTGAATAATGATCAGGTACTTGTTGTTCGTGCAGACAGTGGAATTAAGGCTCTTTCAGATGCAAAGAACAAGATTATTGGTATTCAGAGCGGCTCAAGTGCACAGGAAGCTGTAGATGATAATGCAGCATTCTCAGCATCAATTTCTAAACTTATTATGTTTAAAGATAATATTACAGCATTGAATGACCTTGACATTGGCGGTGTAGACGGAGTTGTAATGGATAGTGTTGTTGCAAATTATTCTATTGCCCAGACAAAAAAGCCTTTTATTGTAATTGATGAATCTCTTGCTAACGAAGGTTATGGTATTGGTTTTAGAAAGAACGAACCTGAATTACGCGATGCTGTATGGTCAATTCTTAAAGAAATGCAGGCTGATGGTACTGTAACAGCAATCAGTCAGAAGTGGTTTGGTCGCGATATTTCAACAATTAACTAAGCCTATAATCGAAGAATCGTTAATAACTGGGCTGCAATAGCGGGCCAGTTAAGGGTTTTTGAAAGAATGGCTCAGAGGCAAGCTGTGCTTGCCGACTTGGAGAAAAAGTTGCTTTCTGAACGTTATATCAAAATGCTTCAGGCGATGCTTAACGGGTCTGTTACATCGCTTGAAGTTTTCTTTCTTACAATTATATTTTCAATTCCTCTTGCCCTTCCTATTGCCATGGGAAGAATGTCTAAGCATAAATTGCTTTCTGGAATAACAAATATTTTTCTTCTTATAATTCGTGGAACTCCGCTTATGCTGCAGCTGCTTGTTGTATATTTTGGTCCCGGGCTTTTTGTGCGCTGGCTGGTGCTGCAGGGGTATGCAGTGTCTTTTAAGTGGAATCGTTTTGTTGCTGCAATTGTAGCTCTTTCTGTAAATTATGCTGCATATTTTGCGGAAATATATAGGGGTGGAATAGAATCTATTCCAAAAGGTCAGTATGAGGCTGCAAAGGTTCTTGGTTATACACCTGCCCAGACATTTTTTAGAATTGTTTTGCCTCAGGTTATAAAAAGAATAGTCCCTGCAATGGGAAATGAAGTTATTACTCTTGTAAAAGATACAGCTCTTGTTTCTGTAATTGGAGTTTCGGAACTTTTGATGGTCGCAAAAGAACGCCAGGGGGCTATGTTCTCTTTTGTACCTCTCTTTATTGCCGGCGTATTTTATTTTGTAATGAACTGGATTGTTTCTATCGCTTTCCAGAGATTAGAAAAGAAGTTGAGTTATTATAGTTAAACGTCATGCTGAATTTATTTCAGCATCTACTAGCAGATCCCGAAACGAGTTCGGGATGACATGGGTGATTTATGGAAGAAATAATCCGAGTTGAAAATATAAAAAAGACTTTTCGCGATAATCTCGAAATACTAAAGGGTATTTCCTTTTCTGTTGAGAAGGGAGAAGTTCTCAGCATTATCGGTCCCAGCGGTTCCGGAAAGTCAACAATGCTCCGTTGTATTTCTCAGCTGGAGACTGTAACTGATGGAACTATAAAAATCTGCGGAAAGACGCTGGTGGAAAATGGCGTATATGCTGACAAAAAAGTTCGTCACGAAATTATTTTGAAAAGTGGCCTCGTGTTCCAGAATTTTAATCTCTTTCCTCATTATTCTGTTTTAAAGAATGTAACTGCGGCTCAAATTCGTGTTCTCAAAAAGTCAAAGAATGAAGCTGAAGCAACTGCCATGGACTTGCTAAAACGAATGGGGTTGGAAACTAAGGCAAATGCTTATCCTTGTGAACTTTCCGGAGGTCAGCAGCAGAGAGTTTCAATTGCACGTGCTCTTGCTCTTAAGCCTGAAGTCCTTTTGTTTGATGAACCAACTAGTGCACTTGATCCTGAACTTACAGGTGAGATTCTTGCAGTTATAAAGGAACTTGCTGCAGAAAAAATGACAATGGTTGTAGTAACTCATGAGATGGCCTTTGCCCGCGATATTTCAAGCCACATAATTTTTATGGATGGCGGAGTAATTGTGGAAGAAGGTGCCCCGGAGGATGTGATTAATAACCCGAAAATGGATAGAACTAAGAGCTTCTTATCACGTTTTGCTAATGCTTAGATAGGTGCTAGGTTTTAGGTGCCAGGGATTTTAGCAGGCGTTGCGGGCGGCGTTTGAGCCCGCAGAGGGGGTAGCAGAAGACCGCAAAGCGGGCTGGAGCGAGGGGGAGACTTCCCCCATCCCTAGAACCTAAAACCTAGTACCTGAAACCTAGAACCTTGCGAAATTTAGCTAAGCTCTTGAAATTAATCATAAAATCATATAAAATACTGTCCTAATATACACAATAGGCATTTTTATGCCCTTGTTATTAAATTACAGTAAAAATTTGGTGCTGGAAACAGTGCCATGGAGGATATAATGGTCAAAATCAGACTTAAGAGATTTGG
>CAMNBC010000162.1 GCA_946532115.1 uncultured Treponema sp. | reverse complement strand
CCAGTCCGCGATTCATATCCGGCACATGATAGAGCATCATATTTGCAATCACGACATCAAAGCTTTCTGCTTCAAAAGGAATATTCTGGATGTCAATCACGTGGTATTCAAGGCCGGCGCAGTTTCCGAGATTTGCTTTTGCATTTTCCAGCATGCCCTCAGAAAAATCAGAAAGAACAAGACTGTCACAAACCTTGATCAAATCCTCGTGCCCCTTCCACATATCGCCGGTTCCGCAGCCCAGTTCAAGAACCTTCATTCCCGGCGTGATTTTATAATTTGAAAAAATCCAGTTCCCAAAGCCCATTTTATTTGTAGAATATTTTTGATGAATCGAAATGCGGGTATTCAGATTTCCCGCGTTTGCGTACTGTTCTTTTACATCTTTCTGATTATTTATTGTACTCATTTTTTAATTCCTACATACATTACGTGTCCGCACATTTCGATTATAGATTTATCTTCCGCAGTGGAATCTATTAAATCCAGAATTTTTGAAAAGACATTTTTGTTTTTGAATTTGAAAATTACATCTTCTTTTTCGTAGCCAAAGCCACGGATAGAACGCAGCATGATTTTTTCAAAACCATTTTCAGAAAAGAGATTTTCAATTTCTTCAGAAGCAGGATAATAGCCTTCCTGAAAGCCTTTGTCAGAAAGATTTTTAAACTTGCCTGATTCAAAACATTCTTCCAGAGTATTGATATCAACCTGGTCGGGACTCCAGCAGAATCTTTGAACAAGAGCAATGCTGCCCGACAGATGTGGAATAAAACTTGCAAAAATCTTTCCGCCTTTTTTAAGAACGCGGCAAACTTCGCGTATACATTTTTCCCGCTCATTTTTTTCTGTAAGATGATAAAGAGGGCCAAAAAGAAAAACTACATCAAAAGACTGGTCCTTGTAACAGCTAAGGTCTATCGCATTCACCTGGTCACAGGAAATCAGATTCTGAACATTATCCTCTTTTTTCTGCTCATTAGCCTGCGCTAACAGAGTTCCAGAAAGATCTGCAAGGGTTACTTTGTAGCCTTTTTTAGCCAGTGGGAAAGAATAAACTCCGGCTCCGCCACCTAGGTCAAGGATTGAAACTCCGTCCACAGAGTCAGCTCCAGCAGCCCCATTGGCCACAGCACACTCAGGATTCTCAGCCCCCTGCACCTGTGGCAGATTCTTCTCCAGAATCCTCATCGTTATTAAAAACTCTAGCTTACCGCTGTTATCATTTCTGAGTCTGTTCTTTTCATCAAAATGCCTGTAGTAGTTTTTTACTTTTTCAAAATCTGTCATTATTTTATAGTAACAGATTTGTGTGAGAAAAAATAGTTATAAGAAAAGAAGTATGACAGTGCCCAATGTTATGAATTATTAAAAACGTAAGATTGTTTTATCGAGATTACAACCTGCTAATTATATCGTCATTAAATCTTTTCCACTCATCTTGTAAAGGAGCACATATTGATATGGGATTATTTATTACGATTGCTCCTGGTAATTCTGTTTGAACGTTGTATTTCTTGTCTAGGTTCGAATTCCATGCATTTATCAAAACATCAGCGTTATTAGTTTGGGCATACTGAAATCCATCACGTATCCAGCTTATTCCATCTCCAATAGATTTTATTACAATTCTATTATTTCTAACAATTAATTCTGCAGTAAAATCGCTATCATCAGCTCCTTCATGAAAAAAATTAATTTTTTTTGTTCCAGCCATTTTGAGAAATTTCTGATAAAGATTTCTTAATGCTGTTGTTTTTCCAGAATTATTCTTTCCTTTCAAAGTTATTATTTTCATATAATCTCCATATATTTTTATAAAATATTAATATCTATAATATCTATATCTATAACTTTGTTTAAGATAAGTGGCTAATATTACACCTATCATTCTTTCATTACCGTTAAGATCATCCTGATACCAAATTTTGTTATCCTCATCTATAACATTATTTAGACTAATACAATTTTCAAAGGCATATCCACCTATTTTTTTTACGGATGCAGGAATTGTTATACTCTCAAGTTTACTACAATTCTTAAATGCATAAATTCCTATTTCCCTGACTGTATCGGGTATTGTTATACTTGTAAGATTATTACAATTTTCAAAAGCATTATTACCACAGAAATACCTGTCACGATCCTCTTGTCTATAATCTGTGACTCCATCTTGTAATATGATTTCATTTAGGTTTGAACAATTCTGAAATGCATAATTCCACAATCTTCCCCCTGTTACAGTTACTTTTTTAAGAGTAGCAGGTAAATAATATGTTCTTGAACCTTCAGAAATACAATCATGTTGTTCTACAACAATTGAGTTATCATAGGCTTGTGTTCCAAAAATATAACCAAATGTTGTTTCAGATACATAATGTGAATATGGTGTTGAAGGAGTTTTTGTACTTCCGATAAATGGGATTGTAATTTCTTCTAATGAAGAACATCCTGAAAAAATTTCTTTTCCCATCCCTGTAACACTGTTTGGAATCGTTATGCAAGTAAGACTAGAACAGTTTTCAAAAGCATTATTTCCAATACCTGTAACACTATCTGGAATGGTTATGCTTGTAAGACTAGAACAGTTTTCAAAAGCATTATTATAAATACCTGTAACGCTATCTGCCAGGGTTATGTTTCTAAGTTTGGAACAATTTTTGAAAGCAGCTTCACCAATTGATCTAGACATTATTGTTACAGTTTCAAGATTGGAACAATTTTCAAAAGCGTTAGCACCAGTTGTTTGTACACTACCTGGAATAGTTATACTTGTAAGAGCAGAGCAGTTCTTAAATGAGTACATGCCTATTGAAGTAACATTATTAGGAATATTAATATTCATTAAATTCCTGCAATTCTCAAAAAGCGACTGCTTTATATTAGAAAGATTCTTCGGAAGAACTACACTTCTAAGATTTTCACAATTTTGAAATGCCTTCTCACCAATATTAGTGACATTATCTGGAATTTCTATATTTGTTAGTCCAGAACCTTTAAATGCACTAATACCGATAGATGTGATTCCTGCTGGAAGGACAATGTTAGTGAGGTTATAACAATTTGAAAAGGCGGAAGAGTCAATAGTTGTAACGCTTTCTGGAATAACAATGCTAGTAAAATTAGAGCAGTCATAAAAGTCTCCTATAATTGTAATTCCTTCTGGAAGTATAATACTATTTAAACATGTCAATCCAGAAAAACAAGTACCAGTATTTTCCATATGTCCTGAAAGATTAGAAACTGTAGCTTGTTGTTGAACAATGAGACCTGACAAATCTAAATCGAGTCGTATATCAGGATTATTTTGTTGTAGTGTCCACAAATAAGACCATATAGCTCCACTATTTCCACCACAAGGACTTCCGTTTTCATCGACGCTAATGTTTCCCATCCAGGATTTTGAATCTTCAACATCTCCTGCTATAACAATCTTACCGCTCTTTCTTATGTCTTGTATTTTCTGGTCTTCATTCCTAGATGTTATATAGACATATCCATCACAAGCCTGCTGTATCTTATAACCTTGACTTACATTCCCAAGCTCATCAACCACTTTCACAGTAATTCTTACAAAATCTTCATCCGTTTTTTCTACTGCAATTGGAATTGTAGTCTGCTCTTCCCCGGCGTTTAAAGTTATTTCCCCATTCGCTGCATCATTTTCATCATCATTATAAACATAAGAAAGAATCACCGTTTTTAAAGGGCTATCGTATTTGTTCTGGGACGCAGGATTTTCCCAGCTTACATAAATATTTTGGCCGTCGCTTTCTGAAGTCAGGTTTGTAACTTCAGCAAAAGGAGTTTTATCAATTGTCTTGATTTCTGTCCGGATACATTCTGTGACTCCCTCTGAATTTCTTACAGCAATATCATAATAACCATTTTCTGTTACAGTAAAAGAGGCAATGTTTGAATTAAAAACCAAAACAGTAGCAGAGTCATCTGAAAGCAGAGCGTCTCCATCCGACATGCCTGCAGAACCACCTTTTTTCCAAACTGCTTTTACTACTTGATCTGTAGGCGAAATGGTTACATTTATAGTTGCCTTATCATTTGTAAGTATGATATTTTCGCCGTCATCATTAGGAAGAGAAACTTCTAGATTTATTTTACTTTCTTTTGGAGATGCTGTTTTTGTTACGCCGGTACTTTTGTTGTTACTAGAATCAATAGTTTTTATTGTGATTTTATATTCTTTGCCATTTTCAAGGTTAGAGATTGTATATGATTTTTCTTCTGTGGGATTTCCTTGTATTTTTTGTGGTTCTGACAAACTTCCCTCTGCAGGTTCGCAGATTATCTCTACGGATGCAAAATCTTCATCTGCAGGGTTAATCCAATTAAGTATTATGCGTTTATGATTTTCTGTTACAGTTAGGCCAGACACTTCGGCAGGTGGTGTTTTATCAGTCTTATTTTCATTTCCATTTTCATCAGTCTTATTTTCATTTCCGTTTTCTTCGGTATTATTATCATTTTGGCTATCATTATTCTGGATTTTTGTCCACTTAGCCTTAAGTGTAAGATTAGAAGTAATAGGAG
>CAMNBC010000161.1 GCA_946532115.1 uncultured Treponema sp. | reverse complement strand
GAATAATACTGCATTGCCTGACGCAGATATTTTTCTGACTGATTGTATCTCTTAGTTTCTGCACAAACTAAAGCAAGTGAAAGCAATGCCTTTCGGTTTGAATTCTGTCGCTTCAAAGCTTCTGCATATTGATTTTCAGCACCGGAGAATTTTCCGTCATATAACTCAATTTCTGCAAGGCCAAAATGAGCATCTATGTCGTTCGGATATTTTTTTAAGACCTCATTAAAAATCTGTCGGGCTTCATCTATACGGCCAAGTGCCAGTAAAATCATTCCCTTGAGATTTTTGATTTCTGATTTATTTTTTTCATATTTTTCTGCGCTCTCAAGATACTGAAACGCAAGGTCAAATTCTCCAAGATGATAAGAGCAGTCTGCAAGGCGGAACCATGCATCACTAAAAGCAGGATTTGAATTTACAACCTCAATAAAATACTGCGAAGCAGTATACCAGTTTTCTTCATTCTGAAGTTCAACCGCTTCATTATAAGTTTTGAGGATATTTTTTGAATCTGCGGCAAATACTGGCGTAACTGCGCTAACTGCCACAGTCAAAATCATTGCGAATAAAACCCGGCTTCTTTTTTTACTCATCATCCTTTCCGTCATCTGTGTTTTTAATTATTTTTACCATATTAATTCGGTGACCTTCCATATCCTGAACAATAAAGTCATAATCATTCCAGCTCACCTTTTCATATTTTACAGGCACTTTACCGAACAAATCAAATACAAAACCGCCAAGAGAATCAAAATCTTCATTCGGGAACTCGGCTTCTAAAGATTCGTTCAAATCATCAAGGTCAACACGGGCATCGCAGAGCCATACATTATCGCTAACCTTAAGAATATCTTCCTGTTCCTTGTCAAACTCGTCCTGAATATCACCTACAATCTCTTCGATGATATCTTCCATTGTAACGATACCCGAAACCCCGCCATATTCGTCAATGGCAATGGCAATGTGAAGGTGATGACGTTTAAACTCACGCAGCAGTGAGTCAATACGTTTGCTTTCCGGGACAAAATATGCCTTGCGCGCCATTTTTGTAAGTTCAATTTCTTTTTTTTCTGCAAGACACTTTATGATGTCTTTTACATAAAGAACGCCAATTACATTATCAATTGAATCAGTATAGAGAGGGAATCTTGAATGTCCGCTGGCGACTATTTTATTAAAAAGTTCTTCCTGCGGTGTATCACTGGAAATAAAATCTACGTCGATTCGGGGAATCATTACCTCTTTTACAGAAGTTTTAGATAAATCTTCTACTCCCTGAATCATGTCTTTTTTTTCTTCGTTTAAAATTTCCTGTTGTATATTTTCAGCCTCTTCGGCAGCAGTGTTCTTTTTCTTTTTCTTAAAAAAACTCATTTGATTATTTTTTCATCCTTTAATTTTTCTAAAACTTTTTCCTGAAGCACAAGCATTTCGCAAACCGGAGCAACACCTTTTTCTATATGTTCTTCTCCGTGGTCCATTCCATTCAGATGCAAAAGGCCATGAACAATCAGTCGTTTAAGCTCGTCATTTCGGCTTTCATTAAAATATTCGGCATTTACAGGTAAAGTATCAAGGCTTATTACAATATCACCGACACATTTCCACTTGCCTTCTTCATCTTCATATTCTTCATCATTTTCAAAAGACAAAACATCTGTTGTACTGTCTATCTGACGGTATGCCTTATTCAGTTCCTGCATATATGTATCATCACACAAAAGTACAGAAACTTCTTCACCATCAAAACTAAATTCTTTGAGTGCCTTTAATACAAAAGGCTCAATATTATCAAACCACTCCGGCTCTTCTACGCCGTCGTGCATTGCTACAAATACTCTGTTCATTTCTTTTCCTTTGTTGCAGTTGTTTTTGAAACTGCTGATTTTGCAGCAGCAGGCTTTGAAGCTACAACCTTTGCTGTCACTGTTTTTGCTGAAGTTTTTACTGTTTTCACAGGTTCAGCATTTTCTTTTACAGCTTCGGTTACAGGTTCTTCAGTTTTTGCAGGTGCCTCATCCGGATCCTGCTGATTCTGATATTTTATTCGGTTATGATAATACCCTGTAAGCAGATTTACAAAAGCCGCTTTGATTTTTGAAATATCACTAAAAGTAAGATCACAATTATCAAGCTGTTTGTGTTCTACTTTTTGATTTATAAGTAATGTAATAAATTTTTCAAGACGAGATGATGTTGGATTTTCAAGAGTATGACAGGCAGCTTCAACTGTATCTGCCAGCATTACAACAGCAGATTCTTTTGTTCTAGGCGGAATTCCAGGATATCTGAAATCATCTTCATCTAAAGAAGAATCCTTTTCTTTTGCAGCATTATAAAAATATGTAATGATACTGTTTCCATGATGTTCTGCAATAATATCAATTACAGCCTGAGGTAAATGAAGCTGATGTGCTTTTTCAACTCCTTTTCGTACATGACTTTTGATTACAGAAGCAGAAAGTGTCGGATTCAGTTCATTATGTTTGTTTTCCATATTAGCCTGATTTTCAACAAAATATTCACTCTGATCCATTTTCCCAATATCGTGATAATACGCACCAACACGAGCCAGCAATGGATTTGCATCAATTTCACGGCAGGCAGCCTCTGCAAGCTGGGCAACCATCATAGAATGATTGTATGTACCGTTTGCCTGAATCTGCATCTGTTTAAAAATCGGAGTATTATTATCGCTCAAATCCATAAGACGGAAAACAGATGCCGTATTAAGTAAAATTTCCAGAGGAGTTAAAAATCCCAAAGTCAGAATTCCAGAAAGGAAGCCGTTTATTGCAAGTCCTATCATGAGTTTTGGAATTTCATCAAAAGTTTCATTAAAAATTACTGAGAAAATAAGCAGATATACAATATTGAAAATTGAAATCATGATACCTGCAAAAACCAGATCCAGACGCCGCTCAATTTTTCGTACAATTGCGGCTGCTGTAAGAGATGATGCAAGAGTTAACAGGAAGGTAGGAATCTGCCAGCCGGTTGCGCACAAAACTCCCATAGACATTATGATTGAAAGCAGCAGTGCAGAAAGATTTCCGTAAAGAATCGTAACAATCATAATAAAAAGAGCAGAAGGAATTACAATACAGATACTGTATGGACTGGAAAACAGAGGAAGTTTTCCTAAAAAAGCCGTAACAGCATACTCTGCTATAAAAAACAAAACCTGCAAAAGTGGTTCTCTAAAAACAAGTCTGCGATTTACAGAAATAAATGTAAAAAGCAGATACCACATTATAGAAAGCAGAAGAAGATATAGTTCGCTGTTTGCAAAAGCACGATAGTCTATATATAGAGGAGAAGCCGACATCTTCTTGAGTTTTGCAAGCCCTTCTTCTGTAATTGGGAAGCCCTTTTTAATAATTTTTTCACCCTTCACCACAGCTACGGGATCTACATTATCCGGCTGAAGTGAACGGTCCGCTATAATTGTGCGGTCTGCAATCTGTCCAATTTCAAAATCATTAAGAGAAAAATTTGCAATTGTTTCTGCTGTACTGATTTTTAAAAAGTTCAATGCAGAAATTGCGAGGAGTCCTGCAAAAAACAAAATAAGAAACGGATAATTTTGTCTGATATATGTCCCAGTTGCCTTCATTACAAGGCTCATAGAATTATTCTTTTTCATTTTCATACGCCTTTACAATTTTTTTCACAAGCTGATTTCTTACAACATCTTCTGCTGTAAGCTCCATAAATCCGATATCTTCTATATTGTATAAAATATTGATTGAATGCATAAGTCCCGATTCAATTTTTTTTGGAAGGTCAATCTGTGATGGATCTCCGGTTACAAAAACCTTTGTATTTTCTCCCATACGTGTAAGAAACATTTTCATCTGTGCACAGGTTGTATTCTGGGCTTCATCAAGAATTACGACAGCATTATTAAGAGTACGTCCACGCATATAGGCAAGAGGAGCAACTTCAACAATTCCCGCCTCAAATAACCGCTTCACTGTTTCGGCTGGCAAAATAGTTTCCATTGCATCACGAAGTGGACGCAGATATGGGTCAATTTTATCTTCGAGGTCGCCCGGCAAAAAACCGAGGCTCTCGCCAGCTTCAACCACAGGACGTGTAATAATCAATTTGTTCTTTTTATGCGTAAGAATAAGCCGCAGAGCTTCTGCAACAGCAAGATATGTTTTGCCGCTTCCGGCCGAACCAGTACAGAATACCATATCACGGGTCTGTAGAAGATTCACATATTCGGCCTGTCCCTGAGTACGCGGATAAACACGGCGAACGGCTCCAGGCACCATAATTACCATTTCATCTGCATTAACTTTTTTCTTTGTATTTAAAACAGTAAGAATTATATCATCACTATTTCGACCGCCGGAATGAACTTCATCGATAATTCGGTCTACAATAAACTGGAATTTCTGACAAATCTCAGGAGCGGCATTTTCTACAGAGAGTTCATTTCCTTTTGAAAAAACAGGAACTCCCAGATGTTCTTCTATGAGCTGTAAATTTTTATCATTAGTTCCGCACACACAGGAAAGCACATCGTTGTCAGGAACTACTATTGTGTATTCGTTCAAAAAAACCTCTTTTAACTATTATTATTTATGATAAGTCAA
>CAMNBC010000160.1 GCA_946532115.1 uncultured Treponema sp. | reverse complement strand
TAATAAACCAATGGATGAGATTTTGATTTTTGAATAAGAACTGTAATTTCCAAAAGTAGTTTAAAATAAAAAAGGTTGGGTTCAGTTTATTAGTTTCAAAAGATAAATAAACTGAACATTAATCATTTTCGTGGTATAACAAACGAGCTAAAATTTGATTTTTCTAAAGATAAAGACTTCACTTCTTTCCTCATTTTCGGAGAAAATGGTTCAGGAAAATCATCAATTATAGATGCAATAGAAATTGCAGCCATTGCAAAATTTGATAGAACTAGAAAAAAAGCTGTTACACAATCTATTTCTTGTGAGGAATCAAGTAATAATGCTTGTATTACCCTTCAGTTAAGTAATAATAAAATTAATATAGCAAAACTTACAAGAAAAATTACCAAAGATAAAAAGGAAAAGGATAGTTTAACTTCTAAGACTTTTCAAGAATTTATATATGCACCGTTCGTACTACGGCGCAATGATATACTTTCATTCTGGTCATTAAAAGAAACTGATAAGTTGAAGGTTTTCTGGGATTTAGCAAATATTCGAAAAAAAACATCAAAAATAAAATCTGAAAATGAAAAGAAATTAAATACTCTTATTAAGAGTCGTCAACAGATTATAACAAAATTGCTAAACTTCTATCCAGAATTAGATCATTCTAAAATAAATAGTCTTACTGATTTTACTACATCTTATTTTCGAACTTTTGGAAAAAAATATTTTTCAGAAAATCATCCAAACAATGAATTTGGAAATATTACAAGAATAAGAAAGCTTGAAGAGAATATTAAGAACCAAAAAAAACAAAATAGGAGAGAAACTGAAACCTTTATTCCAGAAGGGAAGTATGAGCCTTTACGTCAAAGAATAGATAGAATATCAAATGCAGTAACACAAAGCTTTTTAGAATTATCAACATCCAAGAATGATGTTGATAAGATTATAATTCAGACAGGAGTACTAGGCGAATTATCACTTTCTATAAAAGTTTTACTGAAAAATGGAACTTATACAAATCCTGAATTTTATTTTTCGGAAGCTAACAGAGATTTGTTAGCACTGCTAATATATTTGGAATTTACTTTCGATTCTACAATATTTGGTCAAGCAAAAGTTTTAGTTTTAGATGATGTTTTTCAAAGTGTAGATTCAACAATTCGATTTGATGTTATGATCTATATATTAAAACACTTTGCAGATTGGCAATTAATTATGACCACTCATGATAGACTTTGGAAAGAACAGGTTCAATTACTATTTAACAATCATGGCAAATCTTTAAGTATTGCTCAAATTAAAAAGTGGAATTTTGAAACAGGTCCTATAATAATTGATTCAAGAAATATGTATGATGAAAAGTTAAGAGATACTATCTCAACCGGATCACCAGTAGAAATATGTGCAGCTGCTGGTTATCTACTAGAAATTATATGTGAACAAATTAGTTTTTCGTTAAAAATTTCATTACACCGATGTTACGGTGATAAATATACAATTGGAGATTTATGGCCAGGCATTTATAAGGTTTGTAAAAAATCGAAGTCTCATGCTCCCTTTGATAAATTAAATGATTTAATTGGTTTACGAAATCTTGTAGGATGTCACTATAATCAATGGGCAGTAAATCTATCAAGTACTGAAGCTGAAGAATTTGCCAATTCGGTTCTAGATGTCTATACACTTCTTTTTGATTCATCAATAGGAAAATGGATTAATGATGTTTCTCAAATAGATGAATTAAGCAATCGAATAAGTAATTTAAATAATGTTGAAGATACTAATAATGTTGAGATAACAGAAACAACGATATAAAATAGATTTATTTTTTTGAAAGGAGTTTATATAAAAAAATAACTATACTTATTTTGGCAAGTCTTTTTATATTCTTTGTAATAGTAAATGTAGTATTTGTACATTTCTAAAATCCTTCAAATATAGCAATTTTTTAGTATAACTCCCCTCCAAAAATTGCCAGTCGTTATACCTGTGTTTGTGAATAAAATATTAGAGTCCTAAACTTTTTGCCATCTTTTTTACAGTCTCCGTCCATTCAGCTACAAAGGCCTGTGGCGCCAGAGGAATTATGTCTTCGCCATAGGCAAAGAAAGAGCGTAAGATTCCAAGAGGCTGGTTGCTTGTAAAGTTGACTAGCACTGCCCCATCCTTGTGAGCAGCTGGCATTTCCTGTTCAGGAACAAAAACAGATGGAAGCTTAAAAAGTTTACTTGAATAATGATATCCGCCTTTTTCTGAATTATATTCCAGTGGTGCATTAAAATCATCACGCAAGCGACGTATATCACGATCTAGAGTTTGAATAGAGACTTCAAGCTTTTCTGTAAGCTCTGTTTTTGTAAAATATCTTTCCTGCTGAAAAAGAGAATCCAAAAGGAATAGTCTAAGCGTTTCCTTTGCAGACTGACGAGTTTCTTCTTTTGCCATAAAGCTATTATACCACGTAAAAGGCCCATATTCATCAATTAAAAAAAGAATATCACTAAATGATAGTAGTAGGTTCTATATTAAGTAGTAAAACATACTGGAGGAATATTATGGAAAATCAAACTACAAAGAAATCTACTATGATTCACAAGGAAAACGAATGGGAATGGAAGTTTGTCGGAATCTGGGCAGATATGATAAAAGATACCGGACTGGCAGAAAAATTAAAAAACTTTTCTGCATCTGAAACTCTAATTCTCTTCAAACCCTATGAAAAGCCTCTGGAAATAATTCAAGAAAATCTGCGGCTAAGAAATCAGTACAACCAGTTAAAATCTGGCGGTAAGAAAGATGATATTCAGCTTATGGAAGACTCTATTCAGAAACAGATTGAGAGTCTTAGCCTTATACCAGAATTGAACATCTTCATTTCAGGTTCTGATGACTGCTTGAAAATTCTCAACTAATATTCAGGAGCAAGGCAATTGAAAAGAGCTCAGTTACCTTGTATTAATCTCTACCGGCGAGGCGGTTTGTGTTGTATAGATAAATATAATTTCCTTCGCGCGCTCTGTTGTATTCTTCATCTGATATGGTTCCATCTACTATGCGATGATAATTTGGAACAATCCAGGGAATAAAACAGATGCTATGATTATCCAGAAAAACGAATCCCTCATCGATATCAGAAATCGACATGCCATTGTATTCTGTATTTTTAAGAGTGAAGTAAGAAATGTCATTTCTTTTATACGAGATTAATGAATCATAAATTTCGGAAGAAACGCCATTTACAGGAACTGAAATTTGTTTATCATTATAAAACCAGGTTTCGCTTTTACCTTGAATCTTGCTATAGACTACATCACCATTGTCAAGGACATGTATATTCTTTACCGGGTAATCCTGTAATATACCGTCGTACTTAAAATGTATTCGACCATCAGTATCTTCTCCAATGACAATTGTATGTCCATTTTTTTCACTCACCATACAACGACAATATTTTTCTCTAAAGCATTTTACCTTTTCCCCGTTTATCAGAATAAAATTATATGGAAGTAGATCTACTATGGCACGGTTTTGTTCATCAAAATAACAGTGGGCATAACTTCCATGAAAGGGACCTGTTTCTTTTCCATTCATGTTATAGTACCAGTTCTTAGAATTCTTTCTTTTTTTTACCTAAACTGAAAATTATTTTCGTTTAGATAGGCTGATGATAATATTGATTTAAATGGACCATATTTTTTATTTTCTACAACAAAAAACTCTTGCCTTTTTTTATTAAGCTTTAGAATATGATTATTTTCATCATATTCTTCCTCAGGTTTTGAAAATTCTTCAGACTCATGAACAACAAATCCAGAGAGTAATAAGTCTATTTCTTCCTGGGAAATAAACTCACTTCCCTTTTCTCTTATTGTTGATTCACAGGTTTCCCCATTATTTTTTAAAATATATTCATATTTATCATCTCCACATATCCATTCAGCAGTATTATTCACCACTTCTTCAAGAGCTACATACTCATAAGGTCCAAATACTTTTCCGTTACAATTAACGTAATGTTGAAAAAGTCCCTTTTCTTCTTTCGCATATTCAAAGATAAAACCGGAATCTAGTAAAAACTTGAAATCATAGAGAATCTCTGCATCTGTTTTACAAATCATGCTTGTATTTTCCATAGGCTTGACTCCTGATATTTTAAGGATAGCACATGGACTTCTCATTTAATGATATTCTGATACTGTGTGTAGATTTTACTCGAAAATATTTAAAATAAAAAAAGCTGGCAGCTACCAGCCTACAATCGGAAATCCGTTAAAAAACGGGCTACGACAGCGGGCCGTTTTAGGATTCTCCGACAAATCGGCTCAGAGCGAGGCTGGCCGAGCGACTTTGCTGTTAAAAAGAAAAAACTGGCAGCTACCTACTTTTGCGTTCGGTCGCAAGCTCCCTCACTACCGAGTTTTGCTACGCTTTGCGTATCAAAACTCGCCCTTTCTATTTATCTATTTCCAGGCAATTTGATTTTCATTATTACAATAAAAGAGTTCTATCGTTCCGGGAAAGCATTAATCGTCTGTCTGAATAAGTAAAGACTTCTTATATTGTTTTAAAATAAAAAAAGCTGGCAGCTACCTACTTTCCCGGAACGAATCCAGTATCATCGGCGTA
>CAMNBC010000159.1 GCA_946532115.1 uncultured Treponema sp. | reverse complement strand
GCGTTGGCCACTTTTAATGGACTTTAATTGGTCGTTTTGAATGGGCCCATAATGGACGTTTTGACCGGGCCCTAACAATATTAATTTCAAAAGCTGGATTATAGTGCTGCTAAAGTTTAATTATTACAATGATACCATATCTGTGAATAAATTGTATTGTATGGGGTTTCGTACTGGTTCCCGACATAGAAAAAATCATTTTCTACAACCCTACTCAATCATGACGATGTATGTATTCCCGCGGACAGAAAAAAAGGATTCCCATGACACGGAACATGTATTGCCCCATGATGAGAATCCCTTTTTATAATTATTCCGGATTTGATATATAAATGCCTGTTAAATACACTCTGCACAGTGATTCAACATTTTATTGGCGTAAACAGAGACCGGTTCCGAAGAAAGAATTATACTATGGATAATAACAATGGGAATAATGGCAGCAGCAGGCTGCGTTTTTCTGTAATTTTACTGGCAGCAGCTTTAATCTGCCTGGCTCTGTATCTGTATTATTTCCTGATGGACAGGGAAATGCGGAAACAGCAGGAGAATGTAGCGGAAAATGTTCTTTCCATGCGTGAAGACGAGACTGAACAAATCAATACGTCAGAGACCGTTTCAGCCACAGCGAAGTCCGAAGAAGAAACCTCTTCAATGAATGAAGAAGTCCCTGCGTACTATCCTGAGGTCACGGAGGCCCAAAATTTGAATCCGGATATAATAGGTCTTCTGGAATACGGCCCCGATTCCATGTTTTTTGTCAGTTCAGGGAATAGACAATGATTTCTATTTGGAACATGATTACCTGGGCGAAAACGCAGTAGAAGGAGCAGCCATGCTGGACGTCCGTTCTCTTCTGTCTCCTCGAAGTGTGACATGGATCATACACGGCCATAATATGAAGAACGGAACCATGTTCGGGAATCTGCGTTATTTCCGCGAAATAGATTTCCTGAAAGAAAAGCCTATCTTAACACTGACGCTTCCGGAAGAAAAGCAATATTACGCGATTTTTGCGGTCTTAGATGTAAACGTTGATGAAGGAGAAAAAGGATACTTTAAGATTACAGAGTTCGACTTTGAAGATGAAGAAGCTTATAATGCTTATACTTCCTATTACATAGATCACTCTTATTATGATCTTCCCGTTGATACAAGGTGGGGAGATGATCTTCTGATCCTGTCCACCTGCAGCTACGGCTATAGTAACGGCAGACTTCTGATTGTCTGCAGAAAGCTCAGGGAGGGTGAAACACCAGATGAAATCGTAAAACTTTATCAGGAAGCAAAATTTATTGATTAATACTTTCTCTACCCATTTCTGTAAATCTAATTCCTTGAGATAAAATGATATTGTTTCGAATTTTGTGTAAGCCTCCATACTGGTGTGAGATAATGTCTTAACCAGTATGGAGGTTTTTTTAGAAAGACGTAACCAAAATCCAAGAATAGCAGCAATACGAAAAAAAGGCTGAATTCGCTTTTCTCCGGTTATTATACAAGCCTACTATTTTTTATAGGGCTTTTGGTACAAACACACCTTTCAATTTCGATATAATTCCTCTTATTCCTGTTGAACAGTATTGCTGTTCCACAGTAGTTTTGTAGTTCCCAGAAAGGAATAGAAAACAATTGCTTTCTTCAGATAGCAAAAAATCATTATTTATGCTATTATTAATCGGTAATTTAACAACTTGTTAGTATAGGAGGGAAAAATGGCTTATTTGATAGGAAAAGTAATTGGTTATTGTCTGGTCATGCTTATTTGCGGCAGTTTGTCACTATCAGCTGCTAATAAGGGAAAGAAAAATCCATGGATTGCATATATCGTTGGAATTGTGGTCTATGTATTTGCCACAATCGGTGCCTTTGCCCGCGGAGCAGATACCAATTCGATTATCTGTTTAATTGTTGCAGTTGTAATAGCAGTCTTTTTTTATTTCAAAATCAAAAAGGCTCAGAATGAATACTCTGGAACTGTTCATTGACTGTTATCTTTATGAAATTCCGTGCTGATCGGGATGAAGAAGCGGGCGTCGCGCTAATCAGCAAGGGTTGAAAACCTACACTTGTGCTACTTGCCTCATTTTCATTATTGGGGTTATGACTATAATTTCGTCCCTTACGCATCCCTCGTTCAAAGAGATGCGTAAGGGACGAAGCGCGTAACGGGGCGCGTTCGTGTTCTTGGGGACGTCCGTATGATCCACGCCGCAATCTCAATAAATTGCTTTTATTCAATAAATTTAAAGGTCATTTGTTCACTCTGCACTACAGTTATTGTTAAATAAAGCAAGTCTTCTATGATTTTATATTCATGATCAAGGGGTTAATTATTCCTTATTACATCGAGCCGGTGCCCACTCCTATTGTAGGAGTTCGCACCGGTTTTAATATTTACACATCACATCTGTACTTCTGTCTCCATCCCTAATCTGAATTTATCTTGTCACATTCTTCAGAAGAAATGAATCACATCTCCATTATCTTTTTCGTTAGCTTCCTGGTCCTGTGATAATCAACCTCATCGTACAATTGCTTATCAGAGAGCCGGTGTCCTACAGGCAAGGAAGGTCCGTCCGGTGATGTTATTTTTGTTACTTACATCTTTTTATTCTCCTTTCCGGGAAAACTTTTCTCTCCCTCTGCATTCCTATGCCTGCAAAGGAGCTGTTTTAATAGTAGCAGGAGAACTATTCGGTGCAAAAAAAGACCCGCACTTTGTGTGCAAGCCTTACATTTTTTAGGTATTCAACTTGTTTAGGGTCTAGCTTCAGTTTGGTCCATCTTTTCTCTCACCCTTGAGACCCCACCTGCTGTCCACTATTGCCCGCAGTGCGGATTCCGCATGCATTCCGACAGGTACCGCCTTTCTTTTTTTTTATTCCTTCCTATACTCTCTGCCGATTGCCTTTGCTCGTACAATCAGCTGATATACACGCGGCTCCGATACGTCAAGATCTGCTGATATCTTACTGACCGGATCGCCAAACAGCTCCTTAGCCTCAAAGGCCTGTGCGATCCTCAAGCCTTCCTTTTCCGTGGAGATTCTTCCTTGGTATTTTCTTTTTTTGTTAAACAGCGTTATCAATTTGTGTACACCAGAACACAAACTGAACACAAAATGTTCACAAAAAAAAAGAACGAAGCCCCTTATATAATATAACCAGAAAGAAAATGATCAAGGATTGGAAACAAAAAATACTTATTAGAAATGTTCATTTTTTACTGATTGTAGCAAATATTTTAAGAGGGGAGGTGATTTTAGCGTAGCAATATTTCAGTGTAAACCGATAAGCATAAGATTAAAAAAAGGGAAGAAAGGAGAAAAACTATGTTATCATTTATTAAAACCAGAAAGAAAAAATGGCGCTCGAATATTATAGCTTTCCTTATGATAGCAGTACTTGTTTTTGGAATATCAATTCCTGTGGTTGCTGCATCTTGGAGAACTGGTTGCTTCCCATCGAACGGAAAAAATACGAGTGCAATAACCGTGTCTCTAACAAACAAAAACAAAGATGCTTACATCAAAATTCATACATACACTGCTAAAAACAGAGTAGAAGCTCTTAAAAGCAATCCGGCTACCAAAGAGAGAAGCTGTTCAGTACACGTAACTATGCGAGACAATAATGGAAAATGGATTTGGGAAGGAGATATTTCTTCTGGCAGTTGGGGTAAAAAAATGAAGCTTGGTAAAGATCACAAAGTGTATAAATTGTATCTACGACACAATAAGACTGTACACTGTTGGGATGTTGGACATTATTGCCCTCTCTATTGGGGCATTGAATGTGTCTCGAACTGCTCGGTCAAATAAACACTACCCTACCTTATGTCGTATAATCTAAGTATGAATCTGATTTAGAACTAAAACTTCCCACATCGAAAAGGTGTGGGGAGTTTCATTAGTAATGAGTATAATAATTGATGTTCTATGAAAAAAAAATATAAATTAATTGTTTTGGCTATATGCCACTTCCTTTTAATTTCCGGGTGCAGAAATACGAATAAAAATATCGTAGATTATAAAAATCTGACTATTACAAGAGAAATGTACGATATTGAACCCGCTGATTTCAATACTGCTATGGAAATATATTCATATACAACAGAAGAGGATAATAAGGAAGCCTCTCCACCAAATGATCAGATAAAACACAATAATTCTGATCTAAAAAAGTATGTCATCGACGAAATGGTAAAACATAGAATCTATGAAGAAGTAATCCAATATATCTTGGACAATAATACAATAAACATTCAATCAATGACATTATATGAATCTTATATTACCCGGATTAATCAGAATAACGAACTAATTGCAGCATCGGAAAACATGAATTTAAATGACTATATTGAAACAGCATATCAAATGTCAGTGGAAGAATACCAACAATATGAGGAGGTTCATTTCACAGAGTACTATTTGCTGAAGACTATTTTAGAACAGAATGGCATTATAATTTCGAAGAATGAAATTGATGATAGGCTTAATGAACTAGCAGCTGAAGAAGAAATGACATTGGATGAAGCGAAAAATGTCTTTTTAGAAGAGGATATAGAATATTTGATCATAAGCGATAAGTTTTATGATTTTATATTAGATTGTTACAGCGAAGAGATAACTCAAGCATGTTCGGATATGGAAATAAAATTTGGAATCACATAAT
>CAMNBC010000158.1 GCA_946532115.1 uncultured Treponema sp. | reverse complement strand
CGGATATATGGTTCGTACATATCGCTGACTTTTGCTTTAAACTTACCAACCCAGGTTGCCTGATGCTTGTCGATATAACTTTCTGTAGGTCCATAGCCATAATATTCTACGCGGTCAAAAGATTTGTCGAGGAAAAGACGAAGACCGATTCGCGGCAGCATAAAGATTTTTCTGGTTGCTGTAAAATCGAATTCAACTGAAATACCTGCGCTTTCGAGTTTACTTCCGCTTGTGATTGTATATGTAACCGTGCCATAAAGGAATGGCTGGTGAGAACTCCACACAAAGCCTTGTTCCGCGATTACACGGATTGAGTTGCCTGTGGTGCCTGGTTCTATTCGCGAGCTGAAAGTTTTGATTTCATAATCATGCAGGTGTGCGCCAAACCATTCTCCGCGCATTGGATCATTATCTAATGGAGCACGCATGAAATTAAATTTTAGCGGCTGTTTTAAAATTTCTATGCGGCCAATTTTTATTGAATCAAAAACTCCGGTTCTGCGGTTGAAAGAATATGTAAGATTTTCACTAGCCGCATCAGTACCGGAAGAAGTTGTAATTGTATAACGCAAACCTGTAGGTTCTACAGTGATATTATTTCCAAGCCGGATTTTATCGCTTTCGGGTTTAACACGGAAAGTTTCCTGCCAGCTCTGATTTTCGTTATGCTTTTCTGCCGCGCGCACAAACTTCACGAGCCCTTCTATCTCGTGCCGCGCATTCTCCTGCACACCCTTCGCATCCCGCTTACCCGGCCACCACACTTGCTGCCCCTTGAGCACGCCCTCAAACGAAGCCGCTTTCAAGATTTCTGCCTCATTGTCCGCGTCCGCTTTAGCAGAAAGCTGCACCTGATCAAAACAAACAACAGCGCCCTTTTCACACCAGAGCCGTGTCTCTTTCTCAGTAAAAATAAATCTTATATAAGCATCAATTCCCTTAAAATCAGTGAGCCCAGGCACAACAACGCTTGTTACTGAAAGTGGCGCGAGCTCAGGTAAATCTAAAGTACCCGCCTTAACAATATCGCCATCTACACAAACTTCATAGCTGCAGTCATACACCTTTGAAGCATCTGTAAACGCAAGCAGGTTCCAGAAGTCAAATGAAATACTGTCAATCGCATCTTTTGCAGATTTACTGCTTTTTTGCTTTAACGAACTAACGTTAGTTAGCTTTCTACTTCTACTTATCCGTACAGGTCTGTAAACCTGCTTAGCTTCTAATAAACCTGTGTGAGGTCTTCTATCCGGGTAAACAAGTCCGTCGCAGCAAAAGTTTCCGTCGTTATGCTTTTCGCCCCAGTCGCCGCCATAACCGTATTTTGTTTCACCTTCGCGGGTCTTTCCAAGAATAACACTGTGGTCACACCACTCCCAGATAAAGCCGCCACAGAAACGTTCTGAACTATGGAATACTTTGTGATAATCTTCGAGATCTCCTGGACCGTTTCCCATTGCATGACAATACTCGCACAAAATAAAAGGACGTTTTTCCTTTTTGTTCTCAGACATTTTTTTCCAGTCTTCAACACTCGGATACATTCGTGAAACTAAATCATAAACGGCATCTGTTGCATCTCCCTGGTTATGAACACTCTCATAATGCAAAAGGCGGGTATCATCAAATTCTTTAATCCACTTTGCGGCTTCTGTAAAATTAGTTCCGTTACCGCTTTCATTACCCATAGACCAGATAACAACACAAGGGCGGTTTACATCACGCTTAACGCAAATCTGTTCACGGTCAAGAATTCCTTTGTAAAAAAGCTTGTTACTTGCAGCTAACGCGATTCCTGAATAATCAGACCAGTCCCAATGAGCAGTATTATTTACAGAAACACTTCCGTGCATTTCCAAATCAGCTTCACAAATAATGTAGAAACCGTATCGGTCGCAGAGTTTGTAAAACTCCGGAGCGTTTGGATAATGCGAAGTACGGATTGCATTAATGTTGTGCTGCTTCATCAGCTGAAGGTCTTTTTCGATTTTGGCAACAGGCGAAACATAGCCTGTATCCGGGTAGCTGTCGTGACGGTTTACACCACGGAATTTAATTGGCTGACCGTTAATTTTCAGCACGCCCTTTTCTGAAGTGATTTTTCTAAAGCCAACTTCTTCACCAATAAGTTCGTCTGAAGTTTCGAGAGTAAGTTTATACAGAACAGGATTTTCTGCAGACCACAATTTTACATCATCTACGGGAATTGAAAGCGCTACACCTTTTTTTGCAGTACCACTGAAAATTTCTTCATCATCCGGATTTAACAACCGAACGTTAGTATCAATTCCACTTACCGTCAGTTCTAAAACTGCCGAACGATAGTTAGTTTTAAAATTTGTTTTTATTCGATAATCTGTGAGTCTTTTTTTAGGACGTGATAGAACATAAACATCACGGAAAATTCCTGAAAGGCGGATTTTATCCTGATCTTCAAAATAAGTTCCAAAACTCCATTTTAAAACTGCGACAGTAAGAAGATTTTCTCCTTCATGTAAAAACGAAGTAATATCATATTCTGCAGTGTGATGTGAAACTTCTGAAAAACCACAGAACTTGCCGTTAACATAAACATAGGCACAGCTGTCCACCCCTTCAAAACATAGGATGCGCTGCAGACCGTCTTCTTTATAATTATAATTGCGGTAATAAACGCCCACAGGATTTTCATCCGGTACAAAAGGCGGATTGTATGGAATCGGATAATCAACATTTGTGTATTGAGGCTTATCATAACCTAAAAGCTGCCAGTTTGAAGGAACCGAAACTTTTTTAAGGCTTAATACTTCTTCAACAATTTTTGGGCTTGTAAAATTATCTTCCAGATCAATAAGACTGTTATAATAGCGGAAACCCCACTTTCCATTTAAGAGCTCAAAACGCTCGGACTTTTCGCGTGATTCAAACGGATTCTGTTTTTTTCCAAACGGTATAAAATAACAGTGATTATCTAGTGTATTTACATGAAAAACATTCGGATTTTCATGATAAATCATCTCCGCCTTAGCCGACCCAGCCTTTGCCACCTGTAAAACATTCATAAACGCCTCTAATTTTTTACAAAAACATTCTTCTATCCTCTATATTACAACGTTATCGTAAAACATAAAAGAGTATAATTCTTCATTGTAATCAAGAGTTTTTTTAGGAATGAATAATATTCCGCCTAATTTTTGCAATTTGTAATTTTAGTCGGATATAAATGAGTACTGTGCCTTTATTGTTCCAACTAGATGTGAAAAAGTCACTATTTAGTCGGAACAAAACTATGGAAAAGTAACAAGAAAAAGCAGATTATTCCAACTAAATGAAATTAAATTGTGTTTTAGTAGGAATCTGAACTGACTTTGAAAGAAAATTCGTGACGGAAACCAGAAATTTGTCCGACTAAAACTTATATTTTCTCATTCTGGTCGGAACTTTTTGGCTGAGTTGGCTTTTTTTCACACACTTTGTTCCGACTAAAATCGTGAAACCACTGAAATTGTCGGAAATACTTTGAAAATGGACTGCGGAGCCACAATAAGGCCCGCGTGCGAGCTTGGATGCGCAAGGGTATGGAGCACCGAAGGGTAGCAGTTTCAACTGCTGCCCTGAGCCGACCGGAGCCGGCTTATTTAGCCGGCGAGGACGGTGAGCCGAATAGGCGAAGGCTCGATAAATCTCACACCCCCATTTCTGGATGTTCCTAACCGACAGTCGCGACGGACTGTCGGTTTTAACGGAACTCCAATGAAGGGTGCAACACCCGACCCGTCCGTAAGGACGGGATGCGCCCATAAAATTTTATTTTTCTATTTTAGCAAATTTCTTTGCGCAGTAAATGAAAGGTGTATCGAGGAGACTTGTTGCAATGTAGATTACGTAACATGAACCTGTAATTGCAAGAAGTTCTTTGAAGGTGTAGATGCCAAGGAAGGCACCAAAATTGAAGAGCACGATGTTTACAAACTGTGAAATGAGTGTAGAAAAGTTATTACGGAACCAGAGCATTTTGTCGTGGCTGCCGGTTTTCTTTTCTGTGAGCTTCCACCAGGCGTGATACAAAGTTACATCGATGTATTCTGAAACAATGTAAGCAATCAGGCTTGCAAGGAGCATACGTGGTGTGTTTGAGAAAAGTCCGTGAACAAATTCGCTTGCCCAGTCGCTTTCTGCAGGAATGTAATGAACCCACATAAAGCTCAGGAGAATGAAAGAAAGGCTTGTGAGAACTCCAGCAAGTACACCTTTGTTTGCTTCTTTTTTACCATAAAGTTCGCTGAGAATATCAGTAGCAAGGAAAGTTGCTGCAAAGAGCGTATTTCCAAGTGTCTGATCCATACCAAACGCATGTACTACAATTGTAACTTCAATGTTTGCAAAAACTGTAGCAATTCCAATCCAGGCGAAAAGTCCGCCTTTTCCAAAAATCTTCAGGAACAACAATGTTCCACCAAAAGACACTAAAAGTGTGATAATGAGTAAAAGTTCATTCATATAAAATGACCTCAAAAAAAAGAATTGACCTGGTTTTGTTTTGCGGCTTCATACCGCGGGCAGGAAGGACTGCGAACTGCCCTGTGAGTTCGAATACAATAGCGTATTTTGGAGATTTATGCAAATAGCATTTATTTTGGAAAGTTCTGATTTAGCCGATATCAATTTCCAGCAGAATCGGAGTGTGATCCTGACGCGGGCCGGAATCAATCATCTC
>CAMNBC010000157.1 GCA_946532115.1 uncultured Treponema sp. | reverse complement strand
TTCTAACTCTCCCTCGAAAAACTTTTTACCTATAACAATATTTTATCACACTTTTAGGGATTTTCAAGAAATAATAGATTGCCACGTCGCTGCGCTCCTCACAATGACGTGGCAGCAACTATACAAACTCTTCGCCGGTATCGCGGCACAAATATTGTACAGCCTGACGACCTGTGTATACAGCAATTGGAAGTCCACCAGGCATCTGAATTCGCTGTCCGGCAAAGTAAACCCCATACACACTATCAAGAGTCTGTGGATAATTGTACTGCTTGCCGCCAGCTTCCCACACACTCATCCAGCTGCCTTCGTGAGAACCAGTATAACGTTCATATGTACAAGGAGTAGCAACATCCATAACTTCAATATTTTCGCCAATTTCCGGAATATGCTTTGAAATTTCTTTTATAAACAGTTCGCCTAATTCCTGTTTCTTTTCTTTATAAGTACCATCGGCCTTTGCAGCCTTCCAGAAACCATAACTATCACCAATCAAAAGACATGTAATTGCAGTGCAACCTTCCGGAGCATGATCTTTATAAGCCGCATAATTATAAATACGAAGTTCAGTCCATTTTCCACCTGCATATTCAAATGGTTTTTCCAGAGGAAATACACAACAATAAGGGAGATGTGATAAATCAGCTTTCACACCAAGACCTATAAAAATATTCTGCTCAGTCTTTGCTTCACGGCGCATTGTATTAACCCAAGGCTCATCAATCATAGTATCAAAAAGAGTATCAACTGCTGCGCGTGCATCCTGAGTAACAATTACAGCATCTGCTTCGAGCTCACTGGTTGCACCACCTCTACCATCACTGATTACAACTCCGCGAACTGTATAATCTTCTGTATGAATATTCTCTGCCTTAGTACGGAAAAGGATTTTTCCTCCAAGAGATTTATAAGTATCAAGCATATTATTTGCCATGCGGATAGAACCACCATCCGGATAACCGCAGTCTCCGCTTGCAAATGAACCTATAGTATAGATAACAGAAAGCGCATTATAGCGATAACCAATTACACTACTTAAAAGATGCCGCAAATTTTTATTCTTAAATTTTGCAACGTAATCCATATAACTGATATTTTTAAGGTAAGGCACACGTAAAACTGCAGGAATCATTTTTATAAATTCCATGGCATTCAATTTTACAGGAGTACGGCATTTACAACCTTTTATATCAAAAACAGGCATATGGAAATTAGTAAAATCTTTTACTGCCCGACAGAATTTTTTAATCATTCTTTTATCTTCTGGAGCATATTCAAGTAAAGCATGTTCCATCTGTGGAAGAAATCTGTAAAGACAAAGTTTTTTCCCGTTTTCATCAAAAACAGTATAAAGAGGATCTCTAAGCTCTATAGGATTGTTTTCCCGCAAAGCACCGGTCTCTTTCCAGACCTTGTTTAAAGGCATTTCCGGACTAGAACCTGTAAGCCAATGCATTCCACCTTCAAAATAATATCCCTTGCGACTCCAGCTTGTAGAAAGTCCACCAGAAATATTATGCTGTTCAACGATTGTAACATCAAAACCAGAACGTGCAGCATAAATTCCAGCTGAAAGACCTGAAATACCCGCACCGATAATAACCACTTTAGCCATAATATACTATTTTACATACCAATTAACATATTATCAATCAAAATATTTTCAATAATGAATAAAAATTAATATTAAGAAATCTAACCTAACCATTTCAGGCTTATGTAAATTCTGTAACAATTTCGTTCTCTGTCATTCTTGTAACATTTTCGTTCTCTTGACTTTCCATAAGTTTGAGGTATAATTCAACCAATATGTCTCAAAGTCTATTTATTGTTTTGTCAGGTGTTTTATCATTTGTCTCAATGCCGTTAATCATTCTTTTCTGCAAAAAATTCAGTTTATATGATTATCAGAATGCAAGAAAAATCCATTCAGGAAACATTCCTCGGCTTGGAGGCGTTGGAATTTTCTTCTCCTTCATGATTTCAGCATCTATTTTTCTGGCAACAGACAATGTTACAAACATTCATAGAATTCTTCCATTAATAATTGCTGCAGCAATCATTTTTATTTTTGCAGTATTGGATGATCTTTTGACTCTTCCTGCAATTATCAAACTGATTGTCCAGTTGATTGCTGTTTCTATTGTAGTTTCTAACGGGTTCCGATTCCGTCAGATTTTTGGATGGATACTTCCACTTCCTGTAAGTATTGTTCTTACATTCGGCTGGATTCTTGGTGTTATTAATGCTTATAACCTGATTGATGGTCTTGACGGATTATGCGGAAGTTTCTCAATTTCGGCAATCATCACACTCGGAATTTTATATACTCTTACCGGAAATGAAGAAGCTATTCTCTGCTATATTCTTGCAGCTTCTATTCTTGGTTTTCTGTGCTTCAACTGGCCTCCTGCAAAGCTTTTTATGGGCGATGCCGGTTCTCAGTTCCTTGGATTCATGATTTCCGTATTCCCGCTGTTTGATTCAAGCAATGTATTTGAATACAACAAGCTTCTTATTATGCTTGTGATTACAGCCTTCCCTGTATTTGATACAATTGCTGCAATCTGGCGTCGAATCCGCGACAAAAGACCTATTATGTCGCCAGACCGTTCACATCTTCACCACAAACTCTTGAATATGGGTTATTCAAAGTACACAGCTTTGTACCTGCTCTGCTTCCTGCAGTTCCTTCTTTGTGGTTCTGTAATTATTTCTTATTTCCTCGGTACATTAAGAGGAATGGCTCTGCTTCTTGAATCCATTACCTTTATCATTCTGTTCTTCAGCTTTGTGCATTATACAAACCGTGCTGTTATGCTGAAAAAACAGAAGGAAGAAGCTGAAAATACAGCAGCCACAGCCGATACTCCGGCTACAGAAGAAAATACTGAAAAAAAAGAATAGGCTTAAGCCCCGAAAATTTCTTTTCTATGAAGAACGCCAAGCTCGTGAATGTTTGATTCAAGCGTGGCGTTTTTTTGTGCCCCGCCAGTTTTTTGATTGATATAATCACTAAGATCAATTGTAAAGCGATTCATTGAAAAATGCTGAAAAACGAACACTTTGTTCCATGCTTCTGGCAGACAGTCTGCTTTTAAGGTTTCTCTATATGAAGAAAAAATACCTTTTTCCTTCAATTCTGAGTATCCGACAAGCCAAAGTTCTGTACCAAGGGCTGAATGCAGCTCTGCTGTGCGCTTTGCCATCCAGACCTGACTTTCTTCTATTAAATCTGCAATTTTAGCACCACCTTTTTTTGCAATTGTTTTGAGCTGGGCTGTTTTTGCACTGTGAATAGGAGTTTTGTTCAGAATTATTACATTACGACGAAAATCTATTTTTAGTTCCGGATTCCTGCGGAAATAACCTTCAGCAATTTTGCCAGCCTGACCTACAAGGTAGCGGTTGTTTTTAGCAAGCTGCTCGTCTTTGCCAGGATTGTCTCCTATAACAATAAGTTTTATTTCATCCTGCGGAGTAAGGTCGTCCAGTGCGCGGTTGTAAACAACTGATGTTTCAAAAGGATATTCAGGGGTTTTTGCAAGGAGAGCCGCTTCTTTTTGCAGCCAGGTTAATTCGGGTGCTGCGATTTTCCATTCTTCTATTTTTTTTCGTAAATCATCCTTAAAATCACAAAAATACTTCCACTGCTGTTCTGTCATTTTTTCACCTTTTTATTTTTCTTTTACAATCCGATAATTATAGTATAAAATATATACATTGCATAAGCAAATAAATGAACAAATAAATTCTGGAGGAATTATGAAAAAACTTCTTGCACTCGCTCTCACAGCCAGCCTTGGCCTCTCACTGTTTGCAGCAGACATCTTTACATACGCCCCGATAACCGGCAACGTAAAATCTTACACTGAAACAAATTTCTCTATCGCTTCGCGATTCGGCACTTTATTCAGAACTCCAAGTTCAAAAATCACACACAACTTTGACACAAATGGCAAAGAAATCACATCTTCTGAACTTACACCAAAAGATGCTGTAATCAATACAATCTCTTCAAGTTACGATTCTAACGGAAATCTTGCTGAACAGGTTTGCACAAGCGCAGATGGCGAAATTGTTTGGAAAAACACTTACACTTACAAAAATAACCTGAAGGCTGATGTATCTGAATTAGACAGAAAAGGCGACCTCCGTGCACGTACAATCTACACTTACGACAACAATCTTCTTGTTGATGAATCGAGCTACAATGGTGAAGGTGCATTAATCTGGAAAACCATTTACAAGTATGATGAAAATAATCGTATAACTTCTGTAAATGAATATAATCCTGACGGAAGCCTGAGCGAACAGACTTCTTACAATTACACAGAAGCTGGTGCAATTGATTCCCTTTCTAAGCTTGATGCTGATGTTGGCCGCAGAACTCAGCTTGTTTTCCGCTATGGAGCAAGTGGAACTCTTAATGAAATTACAACTTATAATGCAGACAAGCAAGTAATTAAGAGAACCCTTTTGAAATATGATGACAAAGGAAACGTAAATAAAATTTCTGAATATGATGTAGCTGAAAAATTTGGAACAACAGTAAACGAACTGGTTTCAATGTCAGAATTTGCATTTGAGTATAACTAATACCGAAGAAAATATTTCAAGCGGCAAGCCTGACTAGCCGCAATTGAAAGAGCCGGACTTACATTGTAAGCCCGGCTCTTTTATTGGTTCAACAACTATTGTCAGA
>CAMNBC010000156.1 GCA_946532115.1 uncultured Treponema sp. | reverse complement strand
CTTTATCTTAAAAAGCGAATGGGAAGGAAGGGGCTCAAATGAAAAAAATCAATTCTGGCACGAAAGTCAACTGGCGCGAAGTCCTTCGAAAAACACCAGTATACCTCTTCCTCATTCTCGGCTCCCTTCTTATGATTTTCCCATTTATCTGGATGATTCTAACTTCCTTCAAGACTCATGCAGAAGCAATCATGTTCCCGCCAAAATTCTGGCCGGCAAACTTTTCTTTTGTAAATTATCGTGAAGCCTTTTCTATGGCTCCCTTTGGAAAATATTTCATAAACTCAGTTATTGTAATGGTGCTTTCCGTTCTCACAACAACCACTACAACAATTCTCGGAGCCTTTGCATTTTCAAAAATGAAGTTTCCGGGCCGCAGCCTTATCTTTTCAATTCTGCTAAGCCTTATGATGATTCCTTTTGAAATGTTAATCATCACTAACTATACGACAATAGTAAAACTAAAACTCTACAATACAATACCAGCCCTTGTAATGCCTTTTATTTCCAGCATTTTTTATACTTATATTTTGAAAAACTTTTTTGACACAATTTCTGACAGCCTGTATTATTCAGCCCGCATAGACGGAGCATCAAACTGGATGTATCTCTGGCGCATTATGGTGCCGATTGCAAAACCATCACTTTTTACAATAATTCTTTTGAATGCTCTTTCTTCATGGAACAGCTTTATGTGGCCGCTCTATGTTACTTCAGATGCAAAAAGCCGCACACTGCCTTACGGCCTTCAGGTTTTCACAACCGAAGCCGCAAGTTATTCAGAATACTTAATGGCAGCCTCAACCATAGTCGTCCTGCCAATGATTATTCTTTTTATTCTTACAAGAAGATACATTGTAAACGGTGTCAGCACCGGTGGCTTAAAAGGTTAGTCTAGTAAATTTTTCTTATATTTCAATTTCAACTTTAAAAAATCACCTTAGTATTGTAAAATATTTGTGGGTGGAAATTTTATGAAATCAAAAAAAATAGGCGTTTCAATCGGCATTTTTTGCCTTTTGTTCGCATCCTGTACTAAACTTCCGGAAATGACACTGGAAGAAATCGAATTACATTCCCAAAATCTCAATGATGCTTTGATTCAGCAAACACTTTCAAAACCCTGGACAGGCGGAAACTATAAAGCAGGAAATGTTGGAGGAATCTGGTATGATACAATTCTTTCTGACCCAAAAACTTTTAATCAGCTTATTGCCGATCGAGACGGAACAAGTGCATCAATTGTAAGTATGACACTTGATTATCTTATTGATTATGACAGATACCAGCGCAAATGGAAGCCACAGGCCGCCTCTTATACAATTGAAACGGATGAAGAAAAAAATACACTTACAGTTCATTATACAATTCGAGACGATTTGTACTGGACCTGGTATGGCTCAGATAAAAAGGTTCCTGTTACTTCAGATGATTTTGTTTTCTGGTATAACGAAATAGATGGAGATCCAACAATGGGCTCAAGCGGCTATGGTTCCCAATGGATAGTAATGGAAGACGGTTCCGAAGCTCACATTGATTGTATAAAAATTGATGATAAAAATTTTGATTTTGTTTTTCCAAGAATCATAGCAGATCCATTAATTGCAACTAATATGGAACTTTGTCCTTCATTCATTTTTAAGCCTGCAAAAGAAAAAGGTGGAGCAGATGGAATTAAAGCTTTATTCAGTGTAGATAAAGATCCAAAGGAATTACCGTCCTGTGGAATGTGGTACATTACAGAGTATATTCCATCTCAACGCCTGGTTTTCAGCAGAAATCCATATTACTGGCAAAAAGATGAAAATGGAAACTCTATTCCATATCCGGAACAAAAGATTTATCAAATTGTTGGAGACTCAAATACAGATTACCTTCTTTTTAAGCAGGGACAAACAGAAGTTTATAGCCCGACACCGGAGCAGGTAGAAGACCTTGTTTCAAATCAAAAAGAAGATTACACAGTCTTTAATGCAGATGGTTCAATGGGAGCTTCTTTATGGAGTTTCAATCAAAATCCGAAGAACAAAGACAAACCATATTATAACTGGTTTACAAAAAAAGAATTCCGCCAGGCAATGAGCTGTCTTTTTAACAGAGACAGGGTTGCACTTCAAACTTACAGAGGACTTGCCCAGCCAAAGTATTCTTTCTTCCCAGAAGCAAATCCATACTATAATCCAGACATCACATTAAAATATAAATATAATCCACAAAAAGCAGAGGAGCTTTTGCAATCAGCTGGCTTTATCAAAAAAGATGGTATCTACTACGATGAACTAGGTAACAAGGTTGAATATGATCTTTTGATTTCCAGTGGCGGAACAACTGCCAATGATATGGCTCAGATAATTACAGATGAGTGCGGTAAAATTGGAATTACAGTAAATGTTCGTCAGATAGATTTTCAAAAGCTGGTTGAAATGCTTACTTCAACTTACGACTGGCAGTCTCTATTTATTGGACTTGGAACAAATCTGTTTCCAAGTCAGGGAGCAAACGTCTGGCCAAGTTACGGAAATCTTCACTTGTGGTATCCTCTTCAGGAAAAACCAGAAACAGAATGGGAAGCCCGTATTGATTATCTATATAACGAAGGTTCCTATACTCTCGATCATGATAAAGCAAAAGAAATCTGGGATGAATATCAGGAAATTCTTCTTGAACAGTGTCCTGTAATTTATCTAATGCGTTCAAAATCCTTTTTTGCAATCCGTAATAAATGGGATTTAACAAATGTTTATTATGATAATAAAAACGGACTTCTTATGGAGCATGTCTATCTGAAAGAAATCAGGTAATAAAGGAATCAATATGAATAAAGTCAAAACCTTTTATTTGAAATTAGAAGCTACAATTACAGCACCATCAAAAGCCTTTAAGGCAAAAGCACCACTTGCATCTTTTATTACAGGAAGAATTCTTACAATGCTGGTGCTTCTTTTTCTTCTGGGCTTTGCTCTTTTTGGACTTATGGAACTTGCTCCTGGAGATATTGTAGACCAGATGATGACACAGCAGCTCCTCACTAATACAGATAATCCAAATGCTAAAACTGGAACTACATCTAACCTGGGAGCCGGCTCACAAGATAAAAACTTTTCCACCGAACAAATGGACGCTTTGCGTGCTGAACTTGGGCTGGATAAACCATTTTACATTCAATACTTTAAATGGCTTAAACGAGTCATTGTTAATCACGACCTTGGAACAAGCCTTATCTCAAAAGCTCCGGTCGGTTTTTTAATAAAATCCAGGCTTTGGAATTCCGTGCTGCTGAATCTCATTTCCCTTGTATTCATTACCACATTCTCTTTTCTACTCGGGGTCTTTTTTTCCAGCAAGGCAGGAACAAGGCTTGATGTAGGTGCAACCTTCTTTGCGCTTTTCTTCCACGCATTCCCGGGAATTCTTCTTTTGATTCTTCTTCAGCTTTTTGCATCAATCACAAATCTTTTTCCGGTTACAGCATATCCGGATTTCCCATTTAAAGATGCGCCAATGAAATTTACCTTCAGTTATGCGCATCATGTTTTCCTGCCGCTACTGGCTTCTTTCCTCGGAGGCTTAGGCGGCACCATGCGAATGATTCGTGCCACAATGCTCGACCAGATGGGAATGCCATATATCTTCGCATTACGTTCAAGGGGCATCAGCGAAAAAAGAGTTTACCTTAATCACGCCTTCCGCAATACCTTAAACCCGTACATCACTGGAAGCGCAAATCTTCTTGCAGGACTTTTCTCGGGCTCGCTCGTTCTTGAAATTATTTTTGCATATCCTGGAATCGGCCGACTTATGTACGACGCAGTTCTTCAGGAAGACATAAATCTTGTTCTTGCAAACAGCATGTTTATTTCAGCACTCGTTCTTGTTGGAATGGTAATCAGCGATATTCTGCTTGCCATTGTAGATCCAAGAATCCGTTATGGAAACGAGTAGGGGGCACATATGAAAAAGTTAGCACAATACTTGAAGAAAAGACCACTTGCTTTGACATCACTGATTTTCCTTACCCTCGTATATCTGATTATGATTTTTGCAGAATTCTTTGCTCCTTATCAGCCGACACAGACCTTTGAAAATAACACTTACCATCCGGCAAATCTTCAGCTTACTTCGCACGGGCTCAAGGTTCGCGAATGCCGCACAATAAGCAGAATCAACTGGAAGTACGCAATCGTAAAAGATGAAGGCTACACCCACGATTTTACATTTTTTGCAAAAGGCTATGAATATAAGCTGTTTGGATTTATTCCCTGCAACCGGCACCTCTATGGAACAAAAGATCAGGCTTATCCAGTTTATCTTTTAGGTGCAGACCATCTGGGCCGCGATCTTTTTAGCCGGATAATTTATGGCAGCCGTATCTCTCTTACAATAGGATTTGTGGCAACCGCAATCTCAATGATACTTGCAATAATCTTTGGCGGCATCTCAGGCTACTTTGGTGGAAAAACGGACTGGTTTATAATGCGTTTTGCAGAATTCTTTATGCTGGTTCCAAGCCTTTATTTTATACTTTTCCTTCGTTCACTTTTAAACAGCCGCATGGATTCCGGCACCTCGTATATGATAATCACGCTGATTCTTTCGCTGGTCGGCTGGCCGGGTAGTGCAAGAACCATCCGTGGAATTGTCCACTCAGTAAAGCGAGAAGAATTTATTCTCAATACAAAACTCGAAGGAGTTCCGTCTCTCGTAGTTATTTTCGGCCACATAATTCCGCAAATCTC
>CAMNBC010000155.1 GCA_946532115.1 uncultured Treponema sp. | reverse complement strand
CTGCTGTAAGTTCGCGGATTTCATCTTTGTATTCGTTGAACTTTACTTTGATAAGCTCGTGTGCTGCAAGCGAGTTTTCTACCATAGTAACTACGCCGTCTGTTACGCCTGCGCCGCCCACAATGACAACTGGCTGAAGGTCGTGGGCAATTTTTTCGAGATTCTTTCTTTGTTTACTGGTTAATTCAATCATGGCTACATTCTAGTGATTAAACGAGCTTGACGCAACCATAGGCAGTGTCCTGGTAGGTTTTGAAGTCGTCTATTATGCGGCGGGCTTTTGCAGATACGTCGTAGAGGCGAGTACAAGGCTTGATGCCTGTGTCATCCTCGGGCTTGACCCGGGGATCTATCACCAGCGGATTAATGTATCTCTGTTTAACTTTCAGGTTCACGCAAAAGTATTCGTTCTCGGGCAGGGCTCGGTCGGTGTGCTCGATTGAAGTCATTGTGCGGAAGGTGTGGTAGATTCGAGAGAGAATGTCATTCCCCGACTTGATAATAGAGTCATCCAGCCTTTCCATAACTTCCTTTTCACTCAGTGTCATAAAATCTTTTTCTGTCAGTAGCCCCGCCTTTTCTGCCAGGTTCATAATCTGGCCCAGCATGTGAAGGGTGAGTTTATTTTCATTCAACTGAAGAATATGGCCAATCATACAAAAGTGTTCGCAGTAAAGCTCTGCAATTTCTAAAGTCCGGAAGCCCAGTTCATCTTTACCATCTTCATTCTTTAAAACTGTAATGTCATTGTAGCAGTGGCGGATTTCTTCCATTGTCCAGCTGCCGTCCAGAGCCATTCCTGACGGGAACATATATTCCAGGCGGTCTGCACTGAGCTGTGGAATTTCATTATCTGCAATGGGGTAGATGTGATAATCTTCAACCTGTGCGGCTGTGAGCCCGTCTTCTGCAAGCAGCTGATTCAGCGCTTTGTCTGCGCGGATAATTCGTGCGGTTGGTTCTTCTGTGGCAGTCTGTGTGAGGGCATCGCCCTTTCTAAAATCAGAGACATGACTGAAAACCGGTGTTGAAATATCATGCAAAAGGCCTGCAAGAGTCTGTGCCTTGTCGTGTGTAAAATGCCACACAATCAGGGCAACGCCCTTGCTGTGGTCCAGACGGGAATAATAAAAGCGGTTTTTGTAAAGCTTAGTCCAGTCTGTGCCGCAGAGCAAGCCGATTCCCGCAAGCCGCTGTAAAACCGGCAGTTCAATATAGCGGTCTAAAAATGAGGGGTAGTCCGAGTGCGGGCACAAGATTTCAAAATATTCAGAAATATCATATTTGACTGGGGCATGCTGAATGAGCATAGTCTGCCAGTCGTAGGGAGTAAAATAGTTCATATATTGTCATTGCCCGGCTTGACCGGGCAATCTGCACCTCGCTGTGAATTATAGATTGTCGGGTCAAGCCCGACAATGACACTGTGTCGAAGGATAATAACACAGGTCGATGACAGCTATTGTTTGATTTTTACATCCAGCTGATTGAATGGAATGGAAATGTTTGCTTCGTCGAGCACCTGCTTAATGGCAATGTACAAATCATTTTTTGTCTGCAAAAAATCAACCGGCTTAAACCATACTGCAACGACAAGATTTATGCTGCTGTCTGCAAATCCGTCGAACCATACTGCAGGAGCCGGGTCGCTCAAAACTGTAGGGCAGAGGGCCGGAGCCTTTTTTAAGGTCTCAAGGGCTGTGCGCATATCAGTTGAATAGTCTACGCCAACGTTAAGGGTAAGGCGGCGCTTGTCGTGGTAAGAATTATTTGTAAGGTTGCTTCCGATAATCGTTGAGTTAGGAATTCTCACCATCTGATTATCAAAGGTATGCACGCGGATGGAAAGAAGCTTAACTTCATCAACAATACCGGTTACTCCGCCAACAATAATTGTGTCTCCAACGTGAATGGAACCTTCTGTCAAAACAAAGAGACCGCTGATAAGATTACTTACCGAGGTTTGAGCAGCAAAACCGATTGCAACTCCGGCAATTCCAGCCGCTCCCCAGATAGCCTTAAGGTTGATTCCAAAAAGCCCGAGTACGTAGAGGACAACTACAATATAAAATATGTAGCGTACAAATTTTATGATGATTGTCGCACGCTGAGCGGGCAGCTTAGTTTCTGGTACACGGCGAATTGCTTTTGCAATCAGACGGAAAATTACCCAGATTGCAAAAATAATCAAAAATGTGCCAATAAGCTTAAAAAGGTTTTCCCAGGTGATAAAACTTTTAATCCAGTTGATAAAAGAACTAGTTTTGTCTAAAAAAATATCATTTGCGGCATTACTTGCAGCTTCGCCAATGGAGTTGAATGTTTCGTTCATAAGTTTAATGTAGCGTGGTTTTTGTTTGAATTCAAGAGTATTGAAAATCTGAAAGGCGGAGCGGGCAGGGGGTATGGACTGCCTCTGACCGTCTTTGCAGACTTGCATAAAAAGAATCCGAGGATTTTCGCTTGCGAAAACCGCAGGATTCTTACACAAAAACGGCTCAGCGAGCATGTCCATACCCAATGCCAGCGGGAGCCGTTCAGATTTTCAAATGTACTTTTAAATGATTAATTATTATGCTTACATAAATCATGAATCAAACATTCATCACATTTTGGGTTTCTTGCCGTGCATACGTAGCGGCCGTGTAATAAAATCCAGTGGTGGGCATTTGGCAGGAACTCTGCCGGAATTCTTTCTAGCAGACTTTTTTCAACTGTTTCTGGCGTTGTGCCCTCTGCAAGGCCAATTTTAGGCGACACTCTTAAAAGGTGTGTATCAACCGGCATTGTGGGTTTGTGAAAAATTACATTCAGGACTACATTCGCGGTTTTTCGGCCAACTCCGGGAAGAGTCATAAGCTCTTCGCGCGTAGCTGGAACCTGACTATCAAAATCTTCTATCAGCTTTTTAGAAAGTCCCATTACATGTTTGGCTTTATTTTTATAGAGCCCGATAGTTCTGATATAAGAAATCAAACCTTCTTCTCCAAGGGCCAGCATTTTTTCCGGTGTGTCGGCAAGCTTAAAAAGCGGGCCGGTTGCTTTGTTTACCCCCTTATCTGTGGTTTGTGCACTGAGCACAACGGCAACTAATAAAGTAAAAGCGTTTACATAATCCAGTTCCGAAGCAGGGTTTGGATTTTGTGAACGCCATCTGCTGAATACTTCAATCATTTCTTTTTCAGATAAGAGTTTCATACATATAGAATAGTATATACGCTCACTATCCTCAAGCAGAATGATATAAAAATTTACTCTGCTTTAATACAGATGCTTTACTTTAGGTTTGAAATATAAGAACAAATCATATATATTGAATATATGAAAGAAGTAAATAATTACAAAAAGATTTTTTATCTTACCTTGTCACTTGTTTTTACAGGATTGTTTATTGGTTGTGCAAGCACAAATTTTGATTCAAAGAACACTAAAGCTGAGTTAGCAGATTATTATGCTCATTCTGAAGAAGAATGTACCTTTGCTTTTGAGTTTTTTAACCGGTCTACCAGGGCTCTGACAATTTATGCTTATATTGGTAATACAAAAAAGATGAATAAGGAGCTTTCTCCTGTTCTTAAAACTCAGGATATTCTTGTTCAGCCCGGAAAATTTGTAATATTTAATTTGAATTCTGACCTTTTATGTAAGGATTTTAATAGCAAATACAGCTTTGGCCTAAACTGTTATGAAAAAAAATGGCACTGGTGGCAGGTAACCGGAAAGGATATGAAAAATAAACGCGTGAGAATAATTGTTGATAACGATTATAATGAAGGCGGTAGAATGCTTTATCCTCCATTTAAATATCAGAATAAATTTGCTGTTCGTGAAGTTCTTACTGAATATGAAAATCAGCCTTATTATATGTATTATTTGACAGAGACTAATGCTGAATGTAGTTCTTATTATGACACTACTGTCTTTTATAAAAAGCAGGATGATGGAACTGCAAATATCTATAAGGCCAGCTGTTTATCACAGATAGAAGAAATGTTGAATAAAGGTGATTTTATTTTTATCAGAGTAAAAGGTTATGATTATATAATGCTGAATTCTGATCCGCTTAATCAAACTGTAGAAACTGATGTTTCGCCTGATTCTGATTTAAGGGTATAACGAAGAAAATAAAAGGGGATGACCAATAAGTTTACATCCTAGTGTCATTCCGAACGCTACGCCACATTCGCACGCACCTGCTACGAATGTGTGTTTCGGAATCTATAGAACTAGATGTGGTGTAGATGCTGAAACAAGTTCAGCATGACAATACTTTTTGGACAGCCCCTTGATACCTGTTGTTATCCTCAGGGGGGCACTACAATGTCATCCTCGGGCTTGACCCGGGGATCTAGTTCAAAGCTGCCTTTAGTTCATTAACCTTATCAGTATTTTCCCAAGGGAAGCCTTCGCGGCCAAAGTGACCATAAGATGCAGTCTTGCGGTAAATAGGCTGTTTTAGGCTCAGAGTCTTAATGATTCCGGCTGGTGTGCAGTCAAAAACCTTCTTTACAGCTTCTACAATCTTAGCACGTTCAACCTTTTCTGTGCCAAAGGTCTCTACCATGATTGAAACAGGGAAAGGAACACCGATTGCATATGCAAGTTCTACTTCTGCGCGGTCTGCAAGACCAGCTGCAACTACGTTCTTTGCAATGTAACGTGCCATATAAGCTGCTGAGCGGTCAACTTTTGAAGGGTCTTTTCCTGAGAAAGCACCGCCACCATGACGACCCATTCCACCGTATGTATCTACGATGATTTTGCGGCCAGTAAGACCAGAGT
>CAMNBC010000154.1 GCA_946532115.1 uncultured Treponema sp. | reverse complement strand
ATTTTGTTCAAGGTTATGAAGGCTAAGGGAACTCACGAAGGCTGTATCGAACAGATGGAACGCCTTTTTGCAGAACGCCTTTACACTGGTGAAAATGCTTCTGCAGGTAAGGTTCCTGTTGATGAAGAAAACCGCATCCGTGTAGACGACCTGGAAATGCAGCCGGATGTTCAGGCAGAAGTTGATAAGCTCATGGCAAGCGTAAACAACGACAACATCAAGGACGTTTGTGACCTTGCCGGCTATAAGCATGACTTCTATGCAACAAACGGCTTCGACGTTGCCGGCGTAGATTACACTGCTGATGTTCCTAGAATGGATCAGATTTAATTTGTTTTTAAGGAAAATACCTACAGAACTGTTGAAAATAACAATTCTGTAGGTATTTTTATGCTTTGGTACCTGGGCGATTTGTGCAGTTTACAGAAAAATTACCTACAAAATGTTATAAAAATACAATTCTGTAGGTAGGTTATAATTATTCAATTGTGGTGGAAATATTGCATCCTACCTACAAAAAAGGCAGAATTGCATTTTCTATGGGTATTTTGAGCAAAAACTTTTATATCTTCGAAATCTTATTTGTAGGTTACAAATTTTCTCTCCAAAAGTCTTTCTGATGTCGATTCCTGCCGGAAGAGACTTGTTCGTTCTTGCCTATGAATTCGCACAGGATAAAACAGATGCTTGGACTGACGCAAAAATTTCCAAGTTTGATATTATGAACAATGAATATGTTGTATCAGGCTATTGTGTCCAGAAAATCATGGTTGGTTTTCAGAAACAGTCTTATGATGTAATCTTAAAGTCAGATAAAGATACTTTGTCTGTTACTGTAGAAAAAAATGCCCTCATTGGAAAAACAATAAGCTGGAATGTTAGTGTTTCGGATATTGAAGAAAATAAGCCTAGCGATTCTTTGAAAAAAACAGTGGATAAACTTGATTCAGAATTACCAGAAGAGTATAAATATGCATATAAGCTTCGTGGATAGATATCTGGGAATAAACTGGTTTTGATTATTGTAACACCTCGCGATTTTTGCTAAAATGTCAAAAATCTAAAAGGGGTAACCAATGCTAACTGGTCGTCATTTAATTCAGCCTGATGATCTTTCGGTTTCTGAAATCGAAGAAATTTGTTCTTTGGCTGAGCAGATTATTGTTGATCCTAAATCATTTCAAGATGTGTGTCGCGGGAAAATTCTTGCGACACTTTTTTTTGAGCCAAGCACTAGGACAAGGCTCAGCTTTGAGGCGGCCATGCTGCGACTCGGCGGTTCTGTAGAAGGTTTTTCAGATGCCGATAATACTTCTTCGGTAAAGGGTGAGACTCTTGCCGATACAATCCGCGTAGTTTCAAGCTATGCAGATGTAATTGCGATGCGTACTCCAAAAGAGGGTGCGGCACTGCTTGCAAGTAAGTATTCTGCCTGCCCGATTATCAACGCCGGAGACGGTGGACATTTCCATCCAACTCAGACACTTACAGACCTTGTAACAATCCGCCAGCTTTTGGGTGGACTCGAAAATCACACAGTTGGTTTCTGCGGCGACTTGAAGTTCGGACGCACAGTTCACTCGCTTGCCGAAGCTCTCCGCCACTTTAAGGGTAACCGTTTTATCTTTATCAGCCCTAAAGAGCTTACTGTTCCAGATTATCTTATTACAAACATTCTTGAGCCAGCCGGTGTTAAGTATGATATTGTAGAAAGCCTTGATGAGGTTATCGGCGATCTCGACATTCTTTACATGACTCGTGTTCAGAAGGAGCGTTTCTTCAACGAGCAGGATTATATCCGTCTTAAGGACAGCTACATTCTTGATTCAGAAAAAATGAAGAATGCACGCAAGAACATGATAGTTCTGCATCCGCTTCCACGTGTAAATGAAATTACCCCTGAAGTTGATAATGACCCGCGCGCTGCTTACTTTAAGCAGGTAAAATACGGAATGTACGCGCGCATGGCACTTATTGCAAAAGTTACAGGTGCCATTGAGTAGGGCAGGAGGAGAAAATGTTAAACGTAAACACTATAAAAAACGGACTTGTAATTGACCATATTCGTGCCGGTTCAGGCTGGGAAATCTACCAGTGGCTTGGACTCGACAAGGCACCATTTACATCCTGCCTTATTCAGAATGTTGCTTCTGAAAAATCCGGAAAAAAAGATATTATTAAAATTGATAATATCATTAACATTGATTATTCGGTACTTGGCTTTATCGACCCAAGCATCTGCGTAAACGTAATTGAAAACGAAAAGATTGTCCGCAAAATCAATATGGAACTTCCTAGTCGTGTGCAGGGAGTTTTCAAATGCAAGAATCCGCGATGTATCACACAGACCGAACATTATGTAAAACCTACTTTTATTCTCACAGATAAATCAAAAGGTGTTTACCGCTGTGAATACTGCGACACATTGTATCTTGCAGGAAGTGAACGCAGATAATTTATGTCATTCCCGTGCTTGACATGGGAATCTGTACATCGCCGTGTTTTACAGATTGTCGGGTCAAGCCCGACAATGACACATAGGTAAGGAGTTTTTGTGAGCAAAATTACTTTAATCTACAACGCACGTCTTTTGGATGAAAGCATGGACACCCCGGGTGCCGTGCTTGTAATGGATGCAAAAATCCGTTCGGTTTTTCAGGGCTATTATACAAACTCTGAAACGCTTGAAAAAATGGCACGTGCAGTTATAGCCGAAGACGGCCTTGAAGAAAAGTGCCCTATGGAACTTTTTAATGCTCATGGACTCACTCTGACTCCTGCTTTTATAGATATGCACGTTCATCTGCGTTATCCGGGACAGACTCAAAAAGAAGACCTCAGTTCAGGACTTCACGCCGCTGCGGCCGGTGGTTACGGTACAATAGTAGCCATGCCTAACACAAAGCCGGTTGTTTCTTCCATTGAAATGGCCATGAAGATAGAACGTGAAGCTGCGGCTATAGGATTGACACATCTTTTTCAGACAGTTAGTCTTACCCGTGATTTTGAAGGCACGGATACCAGTCACCTTGATTTTATAGAAAAAAAATATGTACCGGTGATTACAGAAGATGGCCGCGATGTTCCAACTTCCGGTGTAATGCTTGAAGCTATGACTAAAGCTGCGGAAAAAGGAATTATTGTAAGTTGTCATTCTGAGGATATGACTCTTGGTCCACTTGCAAAACCGTTCCGGGCTGAAGCGCTTGAAATTATGAAGAATGTCGGCCTCTCTGCATGGGGAACCGGGGATGAGGATTTTGATGCCGATGACGAAGAAAATGCTGAGGCTCTAGATCGCATAGATCTGGCTCTCACAAAGGCGAATGAAATCCTTGCTCTTGCAGAAGATGTTGCAACTGTGCGAAATATTATGCTTGCAAAACAGGCTGATTGCCGTGTTCACATTGCGCATGTAAGTACAGCCGTTTCAATTAATGCAGTGCGCGAAGCAAAAAATGAGCTTTATGATGACGAAGCTGATTATAACGCGGACGAAGCCGATGCAGCTTACCAGGCATTTGAAGATGGTGAAAAATATTCACCGGTTCCAAATCCTCGTGCCGGTGAGAACGGAGGTTTTGGAGTCAGCTGTGAGGTTACTCCTCATCATCTTGCCCTTTGTGGTACAGACGAGCCGTATATTCGAGCCCTTGTAAATCCTCCTCTTCGTAGTGAAGATGACCGTGTTGCACTTCTCGAAGCACTTCGCGACGGTACAGTAGATGTAATTTCTACAGACCATGCACCACATACTCTGGAAGACAAAGCTGGCGGTGCACCAGGTTTCACAGGTCTCGAAACTGCTTACGCTGTATGTAACAGTGTACTTGTAAAAGATAATCAATTTAATCCACGCCGACTTTCACAGTTAATGTCTGCTCAACCAGCCCGTCTTCTTGGTCTGCAAAAAGGAGTACTTCGCCCTGGTTACGATGCAGACCTTACTTTGTTAGACCCTGATGAAGAATGGACAGTAGACAGCAGTAAGTTCTTCAGTAAAGGTAAAGCAACCCCATTCGAAGGTCGTCGCCTCACAGGTCGCGTTAAAGATCTGTTTATAGACGGTCGACTTGTTTTTGAAAGTTAAACAATATTATAAGCTGAAAATATTCTTCTCATCCACTCTTTTAAAGGTTATTTGTTAGTCTAGGCTTATTGACAAGTTATAGATGACTAACTATAATTGCTGAATGGTTAGTAAAAACTAACTTTTTTCAGGAGAAATTAAGATGCCTTTAAGTATGGTTTCTGATGGAGAATCATTTCTTATAAAAAAAATCATAGGAAAAGAAGAAGTTCGTCGCTTTTTAGAAAACCTCGGGTTTGTTGCCGGAGCACAGGTTTCCCTGGTTTCTAAAATCTGCGGGAATGTCATTGTACAGATTAAAGACAGCCGTGTGGCTATTAGCCGCGAAATGGCACAGAAAATTATTGTGTAATTTTTTTTAGGCTTAATGTTAGTTTAGCCTAATAATAGGAGCATATAAGAAAAATGACTTTACGTGAAACAAAAACAGGAGAAACTGTTAAGGTTGTAAAACTTAATGGTGAAGGTGCGGTAAAACGCCGTATTATGGACATGGGAATTACTAAAGGTGTAGAAATCTATGTTCGTAAGGTAGCACCGCTTGGTGATCCGGTAGAAATCACTGTACGTGGTTATGAACTTTCAGTGAGAAAGGCTGACGCAGAAATGGTGGAGGTAGAATAAATGATTAAGATTGCACTTGCCGGAAACCCTAATGCGGGTAAAACAACTTTGTTTAATGCTCTTACAGGTTCAAATCAGTTTGTAGGAAACT
>CAMNBC010000153.1 GCA_946532115.1 uncultured Treponema sp. | reverse complement strand
CTCCCTCTGGTTCTGTGATAAGACCCATAGCAATACCGGCAACCATCTTCTTCATTGGAACACCGGCAGCGAGCATACAGAGTGTACCACCACAAGTAGAAGCCTGAGATGAAGAACCGTTAGATTCCATGATTTCTGAAACTACGCGGATTGTGTATGGGAACTCTTCGCGGCTTGGAACCATTGCAGCAAGAGAGCGGCGGGCAAGGTTACCGTGACCAATTTCGCGGCGGCCTGTTGTAAGCTTACCAGTTTCACCAACTGAGTATGGAGGGAAGTTATAGTGGAGGATGAAGTGCTCGCTTCTGTCTCCATCGATATCATCATAAGACTGTTCGTCCATTGCAGTACCAAGAGTACATACAGCAAGAGACTGAGTTTCACCACGAGTGAAAAGTGCTGATCCGTGAGGAGTTGGCAATACGTTTATTTCACAAGTGATTGGGCGGATTTCATCAACCTTACGGCCGTCAACACGAACTCCGTCGTCCAAAATAGACTTGCGGAGGAGTTTGTACTGAATGTCATCCATCAAAGTACAGAAAAGTTTTGCCTGGATTGGGTCAGAAAGCTGTTCAGCATATTTAGCAGCCAGATCCTTCTGAACCTGAGCAATTGCCTTACCGCGTTCAATCTTGCTGCCCTTGAAGCATGCTTCTTTAAGAAGTGGAGTTGCTTCAGCTTCGATAGCCTCTGCATTGTCCAAAGTTACATCAAGAGGATTCAAAGGAAGCTTTTCCTTACCAGCCTTCTTAACAAGTTCTTCCTGAAAGAGACACATATCAGTAATGAACTTCTGAGCGCGTTCCAAAGCACCGAGCATTAATTCCTCAGAAACTTCGTTAGCACCACCTTCTACCATTGTAAAGCCGTCTTTAGTTCCGGCAACAACGATTTCAAGGTCGCCCTTTTCAATCTGTTCGAAAGTTGGGTTGATAATGTATTCACCGTTCAAATATCCAACGCGGCAGGCAGCAACCGGTCCGTGGAATGGAATATCAGAAATACAAGTTGCAGCAGAAGCTGCGATTACGGCAAGAATATCCTGAGTGTGAACGCCATCGCAAGAAACACAAGTTGGAACAATCTGAAGTTCGTGACCAAAAGATGGCTCAAAAAGTGGACGCATTGGGCGGTCGATAAGGCGAGATACGAGAATCTCCTTGTCCTTAGGACGACCTTCGCGCTTTACAAAACCGCCAGGGATTTTTCCGGCAGCATAGAATTTTTCGTTGTACTCAACAGTTACAGGAACAAAGTCCTGACCTTCTGTAACAGCAGACGAAGCACAAATAGTTGCAATAATAGCGGCTCCGCCCCACTGAGCGTAAACACATCCATTAGCCTGTTTACCGATTTTTCCAGTTTCCAGGATGAGATCGGCATCTCCAAGTTTGTAGGTTACTCTTTCTACAGACATCATTTTTCTCCTACACACGTCACTACATCCGACGCATGCTTTCTTTTGTCATTGCCCGACTTGATCGGGCAATCTCGCTTAAAAAAATAAAACAAGATATATAATTTTAATCCATAAATTGAGAATAATCAATGTAAACCTATAGAAGATTTTAATAAAAAAAATTCCTCACAGCAATTTCTGCAAATCATTCAGCACGCGTTTTTTATCACAAGTCCAGGAAGGCGCAATAAGCAGGCTTTTTGGCGGGTCGCCGGTCAGGCGGTGGACAACACAAGTTTCGGGCAGGAGCAGCAAAGCTTTTTGCAGGAGAGAAAAGTAGGCTTCTTTTGTAAGAGGCTGATATTGGCCCGCTTCGTACATAGCGGCCAGCCGTGTGTTTTGAAGGACGTAGAGACTGGTGATTTTTATGCCGAAAGATTGTCGGGTCAAGCCCGACAATGACACAGGATGCAAGACAGGTCCACCGGCCAATGGTTCAGTAGACTTATCTTGTACATTCAACACTCCATTATTCTTCACCACAAATTTCACAGACTCCAGCATGTCTTTTTCATTTTCGCCAGGAAGACCGAAAATCAGGTGAGTCACAAGGTGGATTTTCGGGGCAGCCACGCGAATACGGCACACAGCATCAACATAATCCTGATTTGTGTAACAGCGGTTTATTAGCTGGCCCGTGCTCTCCTTGCAGGTTTGCAGACCAAGCTCTATCTGAACAAAATGATTTTTTGAAAGCTCGGCAAGGCCACACAAAATTTCTTCATTAAGACAGTCGGGACGCGTGGCCACGGCAAGTCCGGCGACCTCGCTGCATGAGACAGCTTCGCTGTATTTTGCCAGCAGCTTGGTCGCATCTCCATAAGTGGAAGTAAAGTTCTGAAAATAGGCAATGAATTTTCCGGCTCTCTCCCCACTCCTGCCGCGGACTTTTGAAAGCACCAGCTTCTTGCCCTCTTCAACCTGCTCAGTTATAGAAAGATTCCGACCCGCCGCAAAATCACCACTGCCATTCTGAGAGCAGAAAATACAACCGCCACTTCCCTTAGTTCCATCGCGGTTAGGACAGGTACAGCCCGCATCCAGAGAAATCTTATAAGTTTTACAGCCGAAAATCGATTTGTAAAAATCAGAAAGCATTTGCATAGAGCACACCCATCGCAAAAATCCGCAATCTAAGCCAGTGTTTTGAGCGCGGCAAGATTATTCAAAATGTTATGGAAGATTTCAAAACTTTGCGGCATAAGGGAGGCAATGTTGTCACCACCAGTATGAAGGAGTTTCCAGGTTTGAGGCTGAATGCCTTGGGTAGCAGCAGTAACCTCAGCCGATGGCAGCATGGTGATTGCCACAGCCGGAATACCGTTTGCAATAAAACTTGCATTATCAGAATAATTACACGGAAGCGAAAACCAGCGGCCGTTTGCCGAAGATTGAAGCAAAGTGGCGGCGCGCTGTTCAAGTTCACCAAAAGCTTTTACAAACTTAGCCGGAGCCCCATAAGGAAGTTTCGTCTGCGTAAGAATCGGAACATCGCCGCGCCCCATGCAGTCAAAGACAAAAATATCATCATTAGTAATTCCAAGCCGGCGGAAAACCTGTGCCAAAGGAAAAGCCCCCTGCTCGGCCACACCCGCAGTACCAAGCTCTTCACCATCGGTAAATATCAGGCGGATGTTATGAAAATATCCCTGAGGTGCACCACAATGTGAAACTGCGGTAGTTTCGACAGGCTCAACCACCGTATTTTGTGCGAACCTCGCCAATTGTGCCGCCCACTCAATCAGACAAAACACCGCCGCCGAATTATCATTAGCGCCCGGACTCCCCGGAAACCTGTCATAATGCGAAATCACAGTCTTAATTCTAAACGCCGGATTATACTGAGATTGCGGAAACTTCACATAAATATGATTTTTCCCTTCCATCGACAAAATCGGCGCTTCAAGCCCAGCCCTATTCAGCTCCCTCTGAATAAAAGCCGCCCTGTCACACCCCGCCGAAATAAAATCCAGAAAACAAGAAGGAATCTCATACATACAATTAATATAGAAGAAAAACACATTTCTTTCTATGCCAGCCCCTCCAATCCCTAACGCGAAAATTGCAAAATTTCAGACAGCTCCACACACCAGCCTGTGAGTCCAAAAAATGTTTTTTGCAATTTTACCTACAAAACACAACAATCAACATTTTCGTAGGTTCTTCCACCCCTGACAGCTACAATATTCTCCTACAGAATCGCTAGAAATACAATTTAGTAGGTAATTTTCCAACAATCGCCCCCGCCAAACTCCCAAAAGAAAAAAAATCTACCTACAAAACCCCAAAAACTCAGTTTTCATAGGTAGATTTTCAAAAAACAAACAAAACCACAAACTTCCCAACCTGCAAAATCGAGAATACTCAAACCTGCAGGCCAGAAAAAGCCTTCGTATACCGCCTTAAGGATTCGACCCACCATTAGCCCCAGCGTTGCGGACAACGCGGAAGCCAAGGTTTCTGGTAAAGTTATCACCGCCTCCGCAGCAATAAACTTCCTCACCGCCAATTGTAATATCTCCTGGGGCTTCATGAGCATTATGTTTATGATAGGTTACACAATTCTCAAAGTATTCTTCTGAGGAATCTGCTATATTGGCAGTAAAAATCCCTGTATCACAATTATTTTGTGAATATGCATCACACCATTCATTTATGCCAGAAGAGCTTTGCAGTTCCACACCATTGCTAATGTTCCAATTTGCGATATAGACAATTTCGTCTAGAGTTGCAAGTCTATATCCGTTTGCAGATTCATCGGTATAGAGCTTACCGCCATCATAAATTGAATCCCATTGCCTATATGGATTATCATTATAAGGTTTTGTTCTATCCCAGGCAAAGCAATATTTATCACCAACTTTGCTTATGCCAAGAGAGGTATCTTGTATCCATTCTGAGATATCTGCGACACATTCAGAAAGTTTTTGTCTTTCTCCAATTTTATAAACAGGCTCTAAGTGATTTTCTACACTCAGCAGATTACAGAAAATTACAGCATCAACAAAAGAAACATAATATGCAGGAGTTGTATTTTTTGCGTCCCCGGTTTCACTTGGCTTATATGAACTACCTTCAACAACATCACCATGATATTTCATAAAGTGCTCATATTCAGTTTGTGTTATAAGATTCTTTCCTACTAATAGATTTTGAATATCAGAGCCATTACCAGGAACAGTTACAAGATTTATAGAAAGATTTCCGTTACCCCCATTTCCACCATTCGAAGCTTTTGCAAGTTTTCCTTCATTTGTAATAAGCCATGAAGTTGAGTTCTCTTCTTCGAATACTGCAAACTTCTCATAAACATCGGAAATATTGAGTGTAGCAGGTGCATCATCTGTGAGCACAATTA
>CAMNBC010000152.1 GCA_946532115.1 uncultured Treponema sp. | reverse complement strand
TAGAATTATTAGTTATCTTTTACTTTGATTGTACAAGTATAAGAATATGTTTCATTCTGTGACTGGCCGGCAATATGAGCAGTAATACTAACAGTGTAAGTACCAGTAGCATTATATTTTGAAAGACTAGCTGTATATGGATTAGACTCTTTTCCGGATGTAAGAACATTCTTTCCGTCCGGACCAGTAACTTTAACCTTAATCCAGTCAATTGTTGCAGTAGAAGTAGCAGGAAGAGCTGCTGCAAATGTCAATGGAAGTGCCGCATCTGCAGTACGAACTACCTCGCCATTTGTAATATCAGTATCTCCACTCTTTACTGTTGCAGTAATTGAATTATAGAAATCAGAAGTCTCAATAGAAATTGATGATGTAGGATCATAAGAAGCTTTTACAGAAAGTCCGGCAAAAGTCAAAGTATCTGTTGCAGCAAATGCTGTACCGTCAGCTTTTGTCCAGCTTGTAAACTCATTAGCACCGGCAACAAGACGATTCTTTGTTGTATCAGTCAAATCAGAATCATCAATTGTCAGGAGAGCTGCAGGAAGAGCTCTGGCATCAGCGGCGTATTCATAGATACTCTTATAATCAATATAATGTCCTGAATACACAGCATTTGTATCAGCACAAGTAAGAACACCACCATTAAGGTCATAATCAATAACCATGCGGTTGATTTTTGCACTATTGATAAAGGTTGAGCCGGCAGGAGCAGTAACTCCAGTTGGTAAAGCTGTTGTGATACGAAGACTAGCTGCAGCTGCTGTTTCATTGCCATTTTCACCCGGTGCAAATTTTTCTGACAAACCTACAAAATTCTCAGCCTGAATAGAAACCTCAAATACTTTTCCAAATGGAAGTTTAAGACTTGCGCTTGTAGATGAAGCACGAATAGAACCACCTGCATTCAATGAACTTGTAAAGAATACTTCGTGCTTATCTGTATCACTAGCAGGAGCAGTAACGCCAAGAATCTTATATGTAGTTTTTGTAGCTGAGCTTGAATCATCACTATATTCATCTACGGTAATTACAAAGTTCTCTTCATTGCTTGACTTATCCTGCCAGGTAAGAATTACTGTATATCCCTCTGCATCTTCTGAATCTTCATCAAGGAAGGCACAGAGATTTTCAGGATGATATGGAAGTCTGTTAATGATATCACCACAAGCTAAAGTTGTGTTTCTGGTAGTTCTTCCTGGTGCTACTATAACTGTATCTTCCCAGTAACCAACCTGTGTTCCAGCCCCATTAAAGAATTTAATCTGGAATGAATAGCGGCCCGGAAGCAAATCTACAGAAGAAATATCATATTCAAAAGAATGAGCAGGTGATGTTCCAACTTCAACAAGAGTAAGGGCAGTTCCAGCAATCAAATCTCCGGTAACAAGATCATAAAGACCAGCAGAATACTTTTCGGCTACATTATCTGTATCAACAAACGTACCCCCAAGCTTTACATGACCTGCAGTTGTAACTCCTTCTGAAGTCAATGTAAATGGAATAAGAGATTTAGAAGTCTTTAATTCCTTAAAAGATTTTCCCTGAAGAACAACAGCATCGCCCGCACGAGCTTCAAGAGTAAGTTCCCATACTCCATAAGGAATTTCTACAGTATAATGTCCAGTAGTTGCATCTGCAGATCCCAATGTAATTCCTGCACCGGCAGTTCCAAGCTTGGCACCTGTTGTTACAGATTCACCCTTAAGAACATAAGATGTAATTGCAGGGGCATCTGCATCTACATCATCTCCATCATTATAGGCAGGTGCATAAATAGTACGGGCAACACTTCTTGAAACTCCATTTACACTGATAGCAACAGCACAATAGCCATCCTTTACGCTACTTGTTGCACCAAGTCCATCAACAGTTGCATCACTTACCCCTAACTGGTTACAACCTGCAAACAGAACAAGAGCTGCTGCAGCCAATGAAAAACATTTTAATAGTCTTTTCATTTTTTACTCCTTTTAGTCCAGATTCTTCTGGGCCTTTATTATTATTACAGATTCATCTATATACTCTGTAATGCTACCATCCTCATCAGCAGCAGTTACAGTAAGTATTAAAGTATTTATTTCTCCCATCTTAAAAACACCAGGAATTTCATAATACAATTTCTGTTTTGTTCCTATAACTTCTTTTTCAACTTCAGAATTTGTACATGTCCATAAATAAGAATCACAATTATCCGGGGCTTCTAAACTTATAAAATATCCTTCCGTAAAAACATAATCAGGATTTAACATCTGTTTTTGATTAAAATTCTTATTTTTTACAGAATTAGAATCATCAACCTTCGGCTCAGCTGAAAAATATTTTCCATCAAATTCCTCAATCATCCGCTCATAAGAATTACCGCAGGCTGTGAAACTGAATGAAAGAGAGATTAGAAGTATCAGGAGTGCGAATGTAAACTTTTTCATCCTTACTCTCCCCACCTGAAGGCGTAGCCGGCGTAAAGGGATGGGCTTACACGACCTATTGCATCGTATTCTATGCTGGCGTCGAATTCAAACCATTTTATCTGCATGCCGGCGCCGAGGGACATGAAAAAGGAAAATGATGGATCGCCTATGACTGAGCCGTATTTTGTGAACAAACCGATTGACTGGATTTTTACTCCGCACCTGAAGGATGTAAGAATTCTGATTTCGTTGTTCCATGGTGAAAAGGCGTAGCCCACTGGGGCGTATATTGTTGCGAAAAGCAGATTTGGAGGATTAACTGATTCACCGTGAACCTTGTAATGTGCGGGGAAATTACTTCTTGGGAAACCAGCCCCCAAAATCAAACCGCCACCCACAAAGAATGGCGAAATTGCCCCGGAATATAAATATTCGCCGCGTAGATTTGCAGAGAGCAGATATGGCTCTGTCATGTAGTTTGTGCCGCCTGAAATTGACACGCTTGAAAAACGCTGATGAACAAAATTTCCACTACCCTTGCCGGCTTTTGAGGCATCTGTAATGAGCATTGCAGTATCATCAAGATAGCCCTGGGGTTCTATAACGTAAACTTTTCCATTTTTAAAACCGGCATACATACGGCTTACTTCTGTGTCAAAATCATAAGAGGTAAAATTTGCATCTGAATAGGTCTCACCCACATCTGCCATCAGTTTAGAGGCAGACGAAACCGACAACGGACGACGGGAAGAAATGCTGTAAACCATTACTTCACCCTTATCGTTTCGGATAGAAATTAAATCTGGATCTTTTAAAGGCTGGATTCCTGTAATAGGACGGCCTGAAGCAATTGAATATAGCGTATTTCCTGAAAAATCAACTATCTTAAAACTGTTTCTTCCATCCTGAAAAATCACATAAACTGAATCTGCGGAAAAAACAACAGGAACTTTTGAACGTGTATAGATACCTTTTAAATGTGTAATCTGCAAACCTGTATAACTGTGCCAGATAAAGGCTTCGCCATCTTCTGAAACGGTTGCAAGGTATTCCCCGGTACGGCTGAATTCAAGACCGTAAACTTTAGTTCTATGCTTTTTGATTGTATGAGAAATGGAGCCCGCTGTTACACGGAGTCGGAAATGTACCTGAACTGAATTATCATCAAAAGCAGCTGCTATATAATCTGAATTGCTGCTAAAAGAAACTGCCGTAAGATTTCTTTTTCCTGTAGGATCTCCACAATCGGCAGAAAAATAAGGCTCTTCTTCGTACGCCCAGCCATCATCATTATGACTAAGTTTTCTAACGGTAAACTGTCCGTCTTTTGTTAGATCGGCAAAAAAATCATTTCCGCCTTCTGTATAAAAAGACATTTTTGAGACCTGCTGATCATAAAACTCACAAACAAGAGAGTTATTTGATGAATCGTACACCGTTACCGAATCTCCATTGGAAATCGCAAAAAGCGAGCCATTAGCATTTTCAGAAAATAAAAGAACAGCTGATTCGGTAGAAATAATTTCTGAAATGTTTCCTTTTTCGGAAGTACTGGCAGTTTCATTCTGTGCAAATAAAAAGGTCTGATTGAAAATTAAAAGAAGCAATAATTTTAAACCAATAAACTTTTTTTTCATACCCTTTTCCGATTGCGCCTTTTTTACCAGTACTCAGATTTTAACAAAGAGATTTACAGTTGTAATCAGTGAGCACGCATAATTTTTAATGAATTTTTGCTTTAAAAATTGTAATATTTTCACAGTTTTTAAATATTAAAATTCAGACGACTGACTTAAAAAAAAATCAGCCGTCTGTTTTGAATTGTATTTATTTTTCTATATTAAAGAACGCAGATTGGAACGAATGTTTCTGCCTTCAATGAAGCTCCACCAATCAAACCACCGTCGATATCTGGCTGAGCGAGAAGCTCTGGAGCATTAGAAGCTTTCATAGATCCACCGTACTGAATGATTACTTCATCAGCAACCTTCTGATTGTAGAGCTTTGCAATGTAACCGCGGATGAACTTGTGGATAGCCTGAGCATCATCAGGAGTAGCTGTTTTACCAGTACCGATAGCCCAAACCGGCTCGTAAGCGATTGTTACGTTCTTCATCTGTTCTTCTGTAACTCCGGCAAGACCTGCAGAAAGCTGGAATGCACAAACCTGTTCAGCTTCACCAGCTTCGCGTTCGCTCAAAAGTTCACCGATACAAAGATCTACTTCGAGACCGCTAGCCAATGCCTTGCGAACCTTCTTGTTGATAAGTTCATCTGATTCACCAATTTCGTGGCGGCGCTCTGAGTGTCCGAGGATTACACACTGGCAACCGATGTCCTTGAGCATTGCGCAAGAAACTTCACCTGTGTGAGCTCCGTTGTCTGTTGCAGCACAGTCCTGAGCTGCGAGAATGATGTTTGAACCTTTTACAACCTG
>CAMNBC010000151.1 GCA_946532115.1 uncultured Treponema sp. | reverse complement strand
ACGGCGCCTGGGGCTTTTATGAGCTGGGCAAAGTAGGCTTTTACTGTGTCGGCGAGGCCGGCTTCGAAGAGGTCTACTCCGAAGATTTCTTTGCGATGGAGAATAGCTTCTATTGATGTAATATCAGTATCTCCAAGCTTGATGCCTGCTACATATTTTTTGCAGTCTTCGAGAAGTGGGTCTGGGCTGAGTTCAAAAGCCTTTCCGTCGTCACCGATTGCCATGAGGTAGCGGAGCCAGAGAGCGAATACAAGTGGAAGTACCTTGAGGTCAGAAACCTTAAGTTCAGGACGTGCAAGGTAGCCCTTGATTGTTTCACCAAAGCGGATACTGAGCTTCTGAGAAGTATCGCAGGCAATGCGCTGTGGTGTATCCGGCATAAATGGATTTGGAATACGGATATTTACAACTTCGTCAATAAAGTCGCGTGGCTTAATGATTCCAGGATCTACAACAACAGGAAGACCTTCTTCGTAGCCAAGGCGTTTTACAAGACGCAGCAAATCAGGGTCTTTCATTTCATCAGCAATCAAAGTATAACCGAGTAAGCAGCCGCTAACAGCAAGGAAAGTATGAAGAGGATTCAAACAAGTACAAACCTTCATCTTCTCTACCTTGTCTACAGTTGCGCGGTCTGTAAAATAAAGACCTGCTTTTTCTAACTCAGGGCGGCCATTAGGGAAATTATCTTCAATAACAAGATACTGGCACTCTTCTGCATTTACAAATGGAGCAACGTAAGTTTTCTTGCTTGTGATTACAGGCTCAAGCTGTTCGATTCCGTCATCAGCAAGAATCTTTTCGATTTTTGCATCCGGGCGAGGAGTGATTTTATCAATCATTGTCCAAGGGAAAGAAACCTTGCTTGGATTGTTTACATAATCAAGGAAACCAGGCTTACAAACACCACGGTTTTCCCATTCCTTTGCAAACTCATTTACAGCAGCATAAAGTTTATCACCGTTGTGAGAACAGTTATCCATACTTACCATTGCAACTGGAAGCTCGCCATTTACATAACGTTCATGAAGCAAGGTTACAACCTTACCAATGTATGATTTTGGAAGAACAGGACCTGCAGCAAAATCATCTTCAACACCAGGCATCATAACGCCTGCCGCATTACGCAATAAATATCCTTTTTCTGTAATTGTAAAAGTAACCATCTGGAGTGATGGATTGCGGAAAATCTCAAGCAGACGAGCCCAGTCTGTTTCGTTTGCACTGTCTGCTGCAAGAGACTCCATAATTGAGCCGACTACAGTTTTTTCTACTGAGCCGCTTGATTTTAAAGTAACAAGAGCACCAATATTGTCGTGCGGACGGTACATCTTTTCGATAATCTCGTAATCATAGCCTTCAGCAACTACAAGACCACGGTCAAGCACGCCTTTATTCAAAAGCTCCTGAACAACGTTCGCCTGAAAAGCACGGAAAATATTTCCTGCACCAAAATGAATCCAGAATGGATTTGCTTTAGTTGCAGCTTCTACAGCTGCACGGTCAAATTCTGGAAGTGAATAACCTTTCGCTTCCCACTCCGCAGTATTTTTTATTCCATCGATAGTTAATTTCATAATATCTCCTGATATAGATCCCCGGGGCAAGCCCGAGGATGACAGATTAACTAGTATTCTAGCATATTAGTCATTTTTAATCTACAAATCATTTGCGTAAATAAACAGCAGAAATATCAGAATCGGTAAAACCTAGTACGTTTCCGTTTTTCTTAAAGAAGGTATTGCAATCCCAGAGCATAGGACAATAGTTATACTTTTCACAGTTATCAAGAACACTTTGCATCCACGATTCCATGCCAGGCTTTTTGGTACCGTCTTTTCTGGTAGAAACACCATATTCTCCAATAATTACACCATAGCCCTGTTCTGTAAATTTATTCAATTTTCGGAACCAGTAATTTTGTTTAGAAACTGTATTGAAGTTACTGTCATAACCAGGCCAGGAATCCATATATCCCCAGCTGTTTTTAGGATCATTAACAAGACAATATGTTTCAGGCTTATAATAATGAACAGAAACAATCAGCTTTTGGATGGTGTTTGTTTTATCTGCAGGCATTTTGAATCTGGAATCACCAGTCTTATCTATATCAGTATTGTATCCGGGAATCAAAAGAAAACGTTTTGAATTATTACTGCCCTGCGAGCGGATTATATCAACAAATTTCTGATCGATTTTTTCTGAAAGAGCATAACATTGATTTTCAGTAAGTTTTCCTTTTGAACTATATTTGATAGAAGCATCCAGTCTGCTGTCAACTTTAGTATCAACAACATCATTTAATCTGTCTCCAATTTCTTCATTTCCGCCTTCAAAAATCAGCTTCAAAGAATAATCCTTAAATCGCTCCCCTACCTGACTCCATATTGCTTCATAAATCTTCCAGGCTAAAGCTTCATCATGACTGAACATTCCCCACCATTGATAATCCCAGTGGTCGTTAATGATGACAAACAAATCTGATTCCAGAGCCCAGTCCACTACCTTTGCAACCCGGTCAAGATAATCTTTTCTGATTGTAAACTTCCCACGGCTCCAGTCCATTGTATGCGTCCACGCAACAGGAATCCGCACGCTGTCAAATCCGGCAGCTTTCATAGCCTCAAACATTTTCTTTGTAGTAACAGGCTGCCCCCAGGCTTTTTCATAATCCGTTACCTGAGCATGATTATATCCAAGCCAGCTTCCCGCAGCTTCCATTGTATTTCCAAGATTAATTCCGTTTCCCATTAATTGAATCAATTGAGGAGAATTCATTTCTTTCAATGAAACTTCATCTGCTCCGGGAATTGCCCAGAGAGAACCGGCAAGAATTCCAGACATTAACACTGACATTATTTTTTTTACTTTCGTCATATTTTCCCTCATATGGTCTAAAATCCGTCTTTTTTAGGGGAATTGTACCATTTACCAGAATTTGTTTTGAGTATAATCTTTTTACATTATGTTAAAAAAATCAATAAGAAAAACCTCTTTTACACATGCCATTTTACCAGTAATTCTTACTTCTTTTATGGCAATAAATCTTACGGGGTGTCCTTCAAATAAAGACACACAGAAACCAGCAGAGACACAACTTGCAGAAGCTTTTGAAAAATCTGCAGAGACAAAGACAGAACCTCAGAAAAAAGCAGAAATTAAAAAGACAACACTAACTCCTGCAAAATCACTGGATGAAGTTCCAAACCGTTGTCCGTCTGATATTCTTCAGGTTAGTCGTGAATATAAATCAGGCCAGATAAGACACGACACATATTTTTCTACAACCTGCAATCGTAACCGTGGCTTTAATATTTTCCTTCCAGCCAGCTACAACGACGAACGGGAATATCCTGTTTTGTATTTCCTCCATGGAATTTTTGGAAATGAATATTCATTGACCGGTGACCAGGGCTTACGAATCCGCGAATTATTAAGCAATATGGGCGGCTCTGGTCTGAGCGAAGAAATGATTGTAGTCTTTCCTAACATGTACGCTTCTTCTGATCCGAATGCTAAACCGGGTTTTGATGAAGCCTCAGTTGCGCCTTACGACAATTTTATTAACGACCTTACAACAGACCTTATGCCGTTTATTGAAAATAAATATCGTGTAAAAACAGGCCGTGAAAATACAGCTATCGGAGGATTTTCTATGGGAGGCCGCGAAAGTTTGTATATCAGCATTAAGCGTTCTGATTTATTTAATTACGTGGGTGCAATTGCGCCGGCTCCGGGGGTAGTTCCAGCACGAGACTGGGCAATGGAGCATAAGGGACAGATGACAGAAGAAGAATTTAAATATTCTGCCCCACTCCCTAAACTTGTTATGATTTGTTGTGGAACAAATGACGGAACTGTCGGTCACTTCCCATTAGAATATCACAAGCTTTTTGAAAAAAATGGTGTTGAACACTACTGGTACGAAATAACCGGAGCAAACCACGATAATACTGCAATCCAAAGTGGGCTTTACCACTTTCTGCAGTTTGTATTCCGATAATTACCTCTTAAGTTTGAAAAACTTATACAAGGAACTGAAAAAAAACAGAATGCCGGCTGCAAGATTTACAATTCCAAAGCCGCTGGCACCAGTCATATCATTCTTTAGTGTAAGCATCAGTATTCCGCTAACAATTTGAACTATTCCTATCATCATAGATGTAAGTAAAGATTTTCTGGTTGGCGGATTATACACATCCTTAAATTTTGCACTTTTTATATCCTGAACAATACCGGATATAAATGCAACGGCAAGGCCTATTATCCAGACAGTTAGAATTACAATACAAACTTTTTCACTCATAAAACTTCTCCGAAAAAAAAGAGGGGAAAATCTTCCCCTCCTTATCATTTATTTATACAACTTAACGTTGCTGCGGTCAAATGATTTTTCGCAGGCTTCCCAAAGTCCCTGGAGATAGGTTGCACCAAGAGCGCGGTCATACAAACCGTAACCAGGCATTGCCTTTTCACCCCAGATCATACGGCCGTGGTCTGGACGAATAATTCCATCAAAGCCGGTTTCGTAAAGGGTTTTTACAATCTTAAACATATCAAAAGAACCTGTGCTTGAAAGGTGAGCAGATTCCTGGAAATCCAGAACAGGATCATCAATTGCTGTGTTGAACTTAAGGTTACGAACATGAGCAAAGTGAATGCGCCCCTGAGCAGCCTTTATGAACTCGCAGAGGTCGTTCTTGCGGTTTGTTCCATACGAACCTGTACAGAAAGTTAAACCATTGTGAGGATTATCAACAGCCTTAAGCATGCGGCAAACCCCTCCCTGACTTGTGATGATGCGAGGAAGACCAAATACTGGCCATGCAGGATCATCCGGATGAATTGCCATATCAATATT
>CAMNBC010000150.1 GCA_946532115.1 uncultured Treponema sp. | reverse complement strand
TTGTCTCTGCCGGTGGAGGATATCAGGGCTGTAAACCTGATTAATAACCTGCCACGCAGCATGACAACTGATGATTTGTTTGATTTTGTAAAACTGGCGTATTAACTTCGTCATGCTGAACTCGTTTCAGCATCTTTGTAATGTAGATCCCGAAACAAGTTCGGGATGACATACTATTATCGGTGGAACTGGCTCATGAATTGCCAGGCCTGCTCACAGGTGTGTTCCCGGCAATCGTGGCCCTGCCCGCTTATGCTGGCAAAGACACTGAGGACGCGGCCATCTTCGCTTTTGAACTTTTGCATGGTGAGGGTAGCGTCGCGGCTTTCATCATAAAGCTGTTCAACTTCATCACCATTAATTCCCCAGATTTTATTTTCCCAGTTCTCTTTGTTTTCTAGTACTACTTCTTCATCATAACGTTGTGCGGCTTTGCAATTATTAAGCCATAGAACGTAAGACATGCGGTCCAGACACTTTTGCGCCTGACACGGCAGTTCCGGTAGAGGCGTAACTTCACCGCCGGCATAGAAAACTGGAACCGGAATTGTCGTGTTAATTCCAGCTTCCACTTTGTTGCCGTAAACATTGCAGCCAACGTCAAAAGTAGCGTCCATAGGAGCCGCGGCGGCAATCACCTGCGGATACTCCTGCACCATATCCCAGCTTTTACAGCCACCCATAGAAAAGCCTGTAACGTAAATGCGGGTCGAGTCTATGTTATACTTTTTCTTGAGCTGTTCCAAAAGCTCAATCATCTCTGTAGCAGTGCTGTTGAGGTGGTTTTCAACAGTTACAAGCAAAAAGTTGTGCCGGTGAGCAATTTTTGCCCACCCCGCCATTGTTGCAAAGAAGAAACAGCTGTCGCCGCCTCCATGGAAGCCGAGCACAAGGGGCAGGCCGACGGCCGGTGTTGAGACCTCACCATTTGTACTTCTTTCGCTGCCATCCCGTTTTGCTCCGCAATCTTTATTATAGAAAGCAAAATATCCGATTTTATGGCTTTCTGTCCCCTTGTCGTCGCCACAATTATCAGCCGAAGTTTTAACCTCCGCCACGCCCGGCTCAATCACAAGTCCATCCTTTTCTAAATCTGAATCAATCTGAAGCGGTCCGTTCATTCTGCGGAACTGTCGTGCAAAATCATAAAAATCCTGCTGAAAAACTTCTGCGGTAGCGGCAGCATCTCGTTTTAAGAAATGTTTGCAGCCCTTTTCCAAAATTTCATTTGCTTCATTGCTGTTGCCGTAAGAAATCACAGGAATATCCTCTGCCTTTAATTCTGGCAAAACAGAAAGTCCACTCAAAACACAGGTTGCAGGCGCTAAATCTGAACGGCCCCAGAGTCCGTCGCCTTCAAAATGGCAGAGACAATTTTTAGCAATATAATCTGCCCCGCTGCCATAGCCGCACAAAACAATGCGGAAAATTGCTCCGCGAATATAATATCCGTCTATGCTGTGGCGGAAAAAGTTATTTGCAATTACAACTCCATCTTTATGATACTGATGGATTTTTGAGTTCGAAATGATTTCTGAAAGAATGTCCGGTGCAGCTGTATTCCAGTCACCTGTCTTTGGAGTTATGAAAACTACACTGGAATCAAAATCTGCAGCAAGCTTTTCAAAGCCTTTTTCGCGGGCAAAAGCAATCTGTTCCTCACGAGTAAGCTTTTTATCATTAAAAATCAAAAGATACGGAGCTATGAATCCGTAATTCAGAATATCACCCTGGAGCGGTGAGTGTGGTACATAAACTTCCACATCAAAATTTTCATAAGAATTTTTCCAGAAAGCACCTTCACTTGTTCGGGTTACTTCCGGCATTTTTTCCATTTTCATTTTTAAATTCCTCCATATCTGCGGTTTTAGTAAATCGTTTAACTAAGCCACTTAATTGTATCACACCTTAGCCTTATATCAAAGAATTTCTGCTAAAATCTTTTTTTTATTTTCCGATAATGGAACTATGAGAGCATCGAATAAGTCTACAATCATAACCGGAGCCGTTTTGCTGTTGCTTGCGGCACTTTTTTCTATCAGTTTGATTCTTTTACCCCTGGATTATGGAGTTTCTGGTCCGGGACATAACAATATTTTCTATATATTAGGCGATATGCTGTACTCTGTTTACGGTTTTTGCAGCATTTTGATTCCTGCATTCTTGCTTACGGCAGGACTTTCCTGCTTTGCGTCTAAATGGACTGCCCGCAAAACACTCAGACTTCTTACCGCACTCGTTCCATTTTTTACCTGTGTAGTTACAGAAAATATTATCCGCTCTGTTGTAAAGGTTGACCATTCTCCATTTGCAATTGTAAAAATTCTTATTGCACTTGTAACAGGAGCAATGCTTGTTGTTATTGAATTTCTTGGAACCGGAATTCTTGCAGACCGCCTTAATAATGGTGGATTTAAAAATTTAACCGGTGCAAGAAAACGCGCAAACAAAGCTGAAGATGCTTTTGCACCAGTAGAATCTCTTGAATCAGAAGAAGAAATTTCTATTGATGATAGTGATGCAGCTGAGTCTACAGATACAGAGGACATTGCAGAATTCAAAAAGCTTTCAAAATTCAAGGAACCTAAAAAGTCATTCTTTGACAGATTCAAAAAGAATAAAAAAGAGGATGAAGAATATAAGCCAAAGAAGCCGACTGCATTTGATGAAGTTCTTGATAACGTAGAAGAAATGGATGCAGATACAAAGATGGAAGATACTGCAACTGATGAACCTGCAGCTCATAATTCTATGCTTACACAGGAAGAGTTTGCAGCTCTTACAACTCCTGAAGAACCTGCTGATGAACTTGAATGGCCGGATCTTCCTCCAAAGCCAGAAAATCTTCCTCCAGAGTATGATGCTGATTTTGATGAAAATGATCCTGCACTGGAATTTCCGCCAAAGGATGTAGAAGAACCAGCTCCTGTTGAAGTTGAGCAGACTGAAATTGCTGAAGAAACCGTAGAACCTGTTATTCAAGAAGAAAGCCAGGAAATTCAACTGGAAGAGACTATTGCTCCTGCTTTTACAGAATTGACTCCTGCAATTGAAAGTAACATAAACACTGAACAAAGCGTACAGGAAGAAGTTTCTGTAAAAAAAACTGAAGATACAAATGACCCTTATGCCGTAACCCGTTACATTGACTCGGTTGTTGAAAATCCTTTGTATCCTCATAAGATTGTAATTAATGATGATGCTGACGATGTAACAGAAGAAGAACCGGCTCCCGCGCCAGCCCCGGAAAAACCAAAGTACCCTACCCGAATTCAGTTAAATGACGATGCCGTTTATGAAAGCAAGTCTGAACCGGAAACTGATGATGAATACGTAGAAGATGAAACTCTGCCTTTCCCGAATTTTGATATCGAAGAACCGGCCATTAATTCGCAAGAAGAAATGTCTAACGAACGTTCGGTAGGTGAATATTTTGAAGAAGACACTCCTGCTCCTCAGCATATTTCAAAAGAAAACCTCTATAATTATTTTGAAAATATCGACACAAAGAAAACAGCGCCTGTAACAAAAGAACCTGTCATTGAACATAAAGAAGAAAATGAAGTTTCTGAAGAAGTACCTCAGGTTTTTGACCAGCTTGCAGAGCAGGAAGAGGTAAACATTTCTACAGCTGCTGCCAGTGTTTTTGCAGACATGGATGCAGACATCAGAAAAACAATGCCTGCTAAACCAAAGGAAGAGCTTCCAAATGCAAATAGCGAAGTCTCAACACCGGCCGCAAGCCGCGGGGCAGCAAGCCATGGTGGTGCTACAAACCTCACAAAAGATGAACTTTCAGACTTCTTTAATGCACAGCAGGAAGAAAACACTCCTCACACAAAAGAAATTGCTGCAAATCCGCCAAAAACAAATCGTGCAACAAAGAAGGGGCCTTATGTAATTCCTTCTGATTTGCTTACTGCATATAAAGATGATCAGTACTGGATTATTGACGATGCAACAAAACAGGCTTCTTTGAATTTGAAGCAGACCCTTGCAGAATTCAATATTGAAGCTGATATCATAGGAATTAAAAAAGGTCCTGTTGTAACTATGTTCGAGATTCTGCCGGCGCCTGGCGTAAAGCTGAGTAAGATTGTTGCTTTGCAGGATAACATTGCATTGAGTCTTGCAGCACAGTCTGTGCGCATTGTTGCACCAATTCCAGGAAAGCAGGCTGTTGGTATTGAAGTTCCAAACCGCAACCGTTCGGTAGTCGGCTTCCGCGAAATCATTGAAATGGATTTGCCTGAATGGAAGAAGATGGCAGTGCCTGTTGTGCTCGGAAAAGACATTCTCGGAAAAGCTCAGCTGATTGACCTTGTAAAAACTCCGCATATGCTGATTGCCGGTGCTACCGGTTCAGGTAAGTCTGTTTGTGTAAACTCGCTGATTCTTTCCATTTTGTATAAGCGTTCGTTCGATGATGTAAAGATGATTCTGGTTGACCCGAAGGTTGTTGAATTGAAGCTTTACAATAATATTCCTCATTTGCTGACTCCGGTTATTACTGAGCCAAAGAAAGCATTACAGGCTTTGCAGTGGTGTCTGTGCGAAATGGAACGCCGCTACGCTTTGCTCGACGGAATGGGTGTTCGTGATATTTCTAATTACAATATTAAGATTCGCGAACAGAAAATCTGTACAGAAAAGCTTCCTTACATTGTAGTTATTATTGATGAGTTTGCTGACCTCATGGCAACCAGCGGAAAAGAACTTGAAAATATTGTTGCGCGCCTTACAGCGATGAGCCGTGCGGTTGGTATTCACCTTGTTCTTGCAACACAGCGTCCTTCTGTAAACGTAATTACAGGTTTGATTAAGGCAAACATCCCGACCCGAATTGCGTTTATGGTTGCTAGCCGTACAGACTCGAACATTATTATTGATACAGTTGGTGC
>CAMNBC010000149.1 GCA_946532115.1 uncultured Treponema sp. | reverse complement strand
AAAAAAGCAGCCCACGTCAAAAAAAAGACCTTGTCAAACGGGATGATGTTTGCCAAGGTCTTTTTTTTGCCTACGCTGCTTTTTATAAAGTCAGAAATCTAACACGCACGTCAAGGCGGCGTGCGTGTTCCGTTAACGGACTACCTTATTTCATCGCAGCAAGTTTTGCATTTACTTCGATTGTGTGTTTTTCTACGTCGAACTTGTAGAGGTCGTCGAAGCCGAAGCCCTTAAGTTCTGTTACCATTTCATCCCACATCTTGTCGAAGGCTTTGTCATCAGCTGCGAAAATCATACGCCATGAAGCGTCGCAAACTGAGCGATTTACACTGTTACGGATTACAGAAATATCAGCTGAATCAGATGGTAAACTTACGCTAACGCTTGGACTTACAACAAGAGCATTGTTCTTAGCCATATAGTTTGTAGCATCTGTAGCATCATATTTCTTTTCCCAGTCACGACGCATCTGAGTCATATTTCTTTCTTTGTATGACTTCCAGTACTGTGTGTTATACAATTCACCAGTCTTAGGGTTAGTACAGATTGAAGAACCAATCCACTGGTTGATTGCATTGCTACCATCACTGTATCCGCCACCACCAAATTCTGCTGGAACAGGAAGATTATCCATCAAAGCATTGTCGTTCTTAATGATGTATTTTCCATCAGAACCAATGTCGTAGTTAAAGCCTTCGAGACCTGCATGCTGAATTACAAGAGATTCCGGACTTGCATACCAGTCGAGGAATTCCATGATTCTCTTATATTTAGCATCATCTACCTTTGAACCTACACCGAATACACGACCGCTTCCAAAGTAAGAGTCTGAATCTGCATAGTATCTCTGATCTTTTACAGGAATGAAACAGAATGCAGAACCGTCTGTGTAGCGGTCTGTTGTGTTCCAGAAACCAATTTCCCATGTGTACCAGATAAAGTCTACCTGACCGTTTGAAATCTTAGCACAAACTGAGTTCCAGTCCTGAGTACCAGAATCAGGGTCTACAACTTTAAGTCTGTATGCATCATTCAGGAATTTAAGCATCTTGTAATATGTTCCGCTCTTATCTGTAAGTGGATAGAAGGTTTTTCCATCCTGCTTGAGAATTGCCGAACCTTTAATCTTTTCACCATACCAGGTTGTGAGCTGTACAACATTGGCAATACCAATCATACCATCACCACCATCCCAGTCTGGCCAGAGAGAAAGAGGATATGCAGGATCTCCCTTTTCGTTTGTCGGATGAACCTTTCTGATTTCTACAAATGCCTTAAGAAGATCATCAAGATTCTTAAGTTCCGGAGCTCCAATCTGGTTATACAAATTCCACTTGAGTTGAGGAAGAGAATAAATTCTTTCCTGAGTTACAGTAGTTGGAGATGTATCTGTCATTTCTGTAGGAATACCATAGTATTTGCCTGCTGAATTTCCCGGGATTCCCTTATTAAAAGTTGTAATCTGATCATTAAACTTCATAAGGTTAGGACAGTTCTTAATTTCTGCAGAAATATCCTTAATCAAACCAGCTTCAAGACAATCATTAAACTGTGTAGCTTCAAGAAGAACAATGTCTCCAAGATTTCCGGAGCTTGCACGCAGCTGATAGATTGAATCGCCTGCTACCTGTGGAGCAATGATATTCAATTCAATATTGAACTTATCTTTTACGATTTTAGCGAACCAGCCGCTCTGCATACCCTGATAGTTTGCAGCTACGTCATAAATTTCAAGAGTCATTGGTTTTGAACTGTCTGCCGCTGCTCCTGAAGCCTTTTTGCCATTTCCACAGCTGCACAGCATAGCAGTACAAACTGATAATGCCGCAATTGTAGAAACAATCATTCCTTTTTTCATTAGTATACCCCCTAATTTTTATTTAATCGAATCACAGATTCGTATTAACCTTTTACTGCTCCAATCATAATTCCCTTTGTAAAATAACGCTGGAAGAATGGATAGACACAAATAATCGGAAGTACAACAATTACAGAAACTGTCATTCGAATAGAAGTTGCCGTAGAAGCATGAGCAAGACTGGCCGCCATAGCTGCAGCTGAAGTTGAGTTATTTACAAGAGCCTTAAGCGAACTAGCCTGATTTATATACTGATACAAAGTAAACTGAAGTGTATAAAGTTTTGGATCCGTTACAAGAAGAAGTGTATCCTGAAACGAGTTCCACTGCGCAACCGATGCAAAAATTGCAACTGTTGCAATAATCGGTTTAATAACCGGAACAATAATACTGAAAAAGATTTTCAGGGTTCCTGCTCCATCAATTACCGCCGCCTCTTCCAGTTCTTTTGGAACACTTTCTACAAAGGTTTTACAGAGAACTATATAGAACGGTTGAACTGCTACCGGAAAAATATAACCCCAGAAGTTATTTGTAAGATGAAGATTCTTCATTGTGATGAACCATGGAATGATACCCGCATTAAAGTACATAGTTGCAACTGCATAGCGGTACCAGAACTTACGCTTCCACAAAGATTCGCGAGTAAACATATATCCCAGGAACGCCGCAACTACTACAGTAAGCATTGTACCAATTACAGTTCTTAAAATAGAAATCTTAAAAGCCGAAAGAAGGCCGTTTATCTTTAATACCTGAGCATAGTTATGCAGATGAAAACCAATTGGATAAAGCAGAACCTTTCCACGTTCACTCAAATCGTTTGCACTAAAAGAATTGATGAATATATAGTAGAAAGGATATACACAAACGAATGCAAAGAAAGTGTAAATCACATAGGTTGAAATATTTATGATATGATCTTCAAGTGTTAGTCTTTTTAATTTCATTTTTCTTCCCCAATTTTTGTCATTACCGGGCTTGACCCGGTAATCTTTTTTTAAATCCCCGGGTCAAGCCCGAGGATGACATTTCGTCAAATCTGTGGATGACACTTTACAACAGACTCTCGCCCCTTATTTTCTTAGAAACCCAGTTAGTAACACAAAGCAGTATAATGCTCACAAAAGTCTTAAGAATACTTATGGCTGTAGAAAGTGAGTAACCACCGCTACCCATTGCAAGATTGTAAACATAAAGATCAAGAACTTCGATTTTTGCCTTATTGAAGGAGTTCGCAAAAACAAAGTACTGCTCCATTCCGTTTGAAAGGAAATTTGCAAGACTCAGCATTACAAGGACAAAATAAGTTGGAAGAATGCTTGGAATTGTAATGTGCCAGATTCTCTGCATACGGGAAGCACCATCTATCATTGCGGCTTCCATAAGCGAATCATCAATTCCGGTAATTGCGGCAATGTACATGATTGCGGCCCATCCGGCATTTTTCCAGGTGAGCCATACCCACTGCTTAAACCACACATGGCTTGAAGACTGCAGGAACATAATCGGCTCATCTATAATTCCAAGATTCATAAGAACAGAGTTTACGGCTCCTGTACTGTTGAAAACACTGAATGCAATAGAATAAACCAGAACCCAGCTAATAAAGTTTGGAAGTGTTGTTACTGTCTGAACAAATTTCTTAAATGGAACACAATGGATTTCATTCAGAAAGACTGCAAAAATCATCGGGAACCATGAAAACAGAAGGCTGAGCCCGCTCATGGCAAAAGTGTTTGTAAGAACCTGCATAAGCTTTTTTACTTTTACAGGATTTTCTACCATTGAAACAAACCATTTAAAGCCTACAAATTTTTCCCAGGAAAGTGGAAAAGGCGGTTTGTAATCAAAAAAGGCATATACCCAGCCATATAATGGATAGTAAGAAAAAACAGCAATAAGAAGCAGAAAAGGAAGTACCATAAGAAAATCTTTCAGCGAGTTTTTCTGTCTGGCAGTCTTTAAGAATTTCATAATTACTCCAACACTTTTTAGTTTTTCAATAAAACGATTTAGTAAAACGTTTTACTAATTGTTAATTATAACACGAAATTCTTATAAGTCAATTTTTTTCTAGGGGAATTTTCTTAGTCCCTGATATCCATATTATTAAGGAATGTCCTGAATTATTTCCCTTGGAGGTATTTCCAGCAAATCTGGATTTTTCAAATATTTGCGAAATTCATGCAGAGCTTCTGAATAATACTGGCCGTCACAGATTCGGTCATCCATTGTAATATTAAAATCCAGGAAATGTCTTTTTACTATGCTGCCATCAGCTTTTGCTTCATTTATATGGCGGTTTGTGCTGAAGGTGATGAACATAGGTACGTTGCCAAAATTATAAAGATGATGAAAAACAGATGGCACTCCGAGGGAGCCGATTGATGAGAGAACCATTGAACCATGGAAAGGGCTTATTTCCAGGAGTGATTTTGGAATCATTCCATGATAATCTAAATAATAAAGCAGGCGCATCACAAGACGCAAAAGAAAGCGAGGAAATTTTATTACGGTATTTAAAAATTTATCCATATCTTCATTTGCATCTGAATCCGGTTCTGTCTGATAGGCATGAATTTTATCGTGCATTTCTTTATACACTTCATTAACTGTATATTCAGGCATGAAGAAAAATTTGAACATGGTTTCCGGAGAGTTCAAAGACATCTCTTTTTTTACGACCATGCTTACTTCTATATTATTGCGGGCATAAATTCTGTGTCCATTTATAAAACGATTAATGCCGGGCTTTTGACTTACGGCCCTTACATAGGCTGCTGCAAGCACATACATTGCATTAAAACCTTCAAAGCCTTCCAGTCGCTTTTTATGAACATATTTATCAATAGAAGAAAGTTCGACGCTGTCTGTAATATAATTGTTGGCGTCGTTTCTGGTATTCATAATGTAAAGTGAAAAAATTGTGATTGGTTCTATTGAACGGAGCAGACGTCCGTCTTTTCGGTCTCCACGTCGTCTCTTGTACACTGGAGCTGGTACAGCAGTTGCCTGGGAATCATTCATATAATTATAGAGTAAATGGGATGGGCATATCTGTCAATGGGGGTTTTAGGGGGCTTGCCC
>CAMNBC010000148.1 GCA_946532115.1 uncultured Treponema sp. | reverse complement strand
TTGCCGAATGATCTTTCCTGATTTTTTATACTTGACAGAAGACACAACATATTAGTTGAACTATTTGAATTATCTTGAGGAAGCAAAGCAATAGCTCCTGTATCAAGATGGCTAAGGTCATTATCAATATTTAATGAAAAGTTATTGGTACGAACATGAACCGTCTGTTTTGGGCTTCCATCTCCATTGCCAGATGGTATTGTTGCTGTTCCTCCCAGAACAAAACCTTCAGCCCCAATGTAAGCAGCTGCTCCATTACTTGCCGCACCATTAAAGCTTACAGTTCCTGAATTAAAGATAACAGCTTTAGCACTAGGGCCATAAGCAATTCCTCCACCACCTTTTTTAGCATAATTATAATAAATGCCCTTATTCCATACAGCAGGAGTATTATCTGTGGCATCAACATATCGGCTATAGCCCAGGAATAATTTACCTTGGGCTCCAACATAGATTCCACCTCCCAATCCCAGGGCAAGATTTGAACATGTTGCGTCTATTGATGTATTGGCAATGTCTCTTTCTTGGGCTCCGGTATTGTCTGTTGGTAATGAGCTTGCTGTCTCATCACCTATAATGGCTTCTCCATAAATATATGTAACGCCAGTATTGTAAATACCACCGCCATTACTTACATTAGTTCCGGAAACATAATTAGCAAAGTTATTTTTTATTTTTCCACCAGAGAAGGTAAAGGTTCCAAATTCGGAAGCATTTGAATATCCATTATAAACACCTCCACCTTGACAACAGTCATTAAATTCTATCACTCCATTTGTCATTGTAAATGAACCCATATTCCAGATTCCACCACCAGAAGTATTAGAATTATTAGCACAAGAATTATGGTTTACAGAACCGCAGCTCATAAAAAGCTCTGCGTTTGCAAGGTTTTTTATACCTGCTCCTCGCCATGAAGTATTATTTTTGATTGAACCTGTCCATTCTTTTTCTGTAGCTGCATTTTCATAACCAAGGTACAAATGGCCAGTATTACAGATTCCGCCTCCATCTTCACAATTATTCGAACTGATTTCTGCACTTCCATTTATAAATAAAGTTCCTTCGTTATAGATTCCACCACCAGCAGTTTTTGCGTTATTATTAGAAATGATTACACCATCTCCCAATGTAACGGTTGCTTCGCTTGTAATAAATAATCCGCCACCTTTCGCTGAATATGGATCTGAAGAAGAATTTGCAGGCTTGTTACAACCATTTTTTATATGAAGATTTTCAACTTTTACAGGAACAGCTGTTGCAATTACAAGTGCACTTCCAGTATCACTGTTTGAACTACTTGATAATCCTCTGTTAATCATATCTGTTGGAGCATTAGGTACCCCGGCAGTCTCTCCCGGATCATTCTTTCCCTTAAGCAAGATTGACTTGGCATGCTCTTGTGTTATTTCTACTGGTATAATACTTCTGCCATAATCACTAGAATAATTTCGAGAACCAGCTTTTCTTGTACCCTCATGCGGTCCCGTAACATCCCCATCAATATAAATCGTCCAGTTTAAGTCAGGATTGCCAAGTTCGATAATTTTTTCACAAGCTTTGTCTATGCTTTCAAAGGCGGTTCCAATTGACCAGCCATCGCCGGATGTGTCATCACCTGTTCCCGACACATACAAAACCGGCTCAGCGGTTTTGGCTTCCAGAACTAAATCTGTACTTTCGCTGGCTGTTATTTCGGTGATGATTTCGTCTGAGTCCTGCTTTTTCCATCCTAAGAAGACTTTACCTGGTAGTTTTGCCTTTGGCAAAGTAATTTTGCTGCCCTTTGAATAGCAGAACGGAATGAAGCCGCTTTTGTCATCGGCGAAGTTTTCTGGATTTTCCAGTTTGATTGTTGCACCGGTGGCATCTATGTACTGATATGTAATTGTATAATACTGATTAAAATCGAGGTTGATTGTGGCTTCGGTGATTAAGGCTTCTGTTATGATTAAATAACTTTCGTACTGATTCAGAAGTTTGTAGCCTTCACCGGAAATGTCTGTGTAAAAATTAAAATTTATGTAATATCTTCCGGCTTGCAGGATTTCATCTGCTGGATTTACGGCAAAAGAAACCTGTTTTTGTAGTGTACCATCCTTTTCTGACTGTTTGATTTCTAAGGATTTATTTTCAAAGTATGCTGCACCTGACTCATTTAACTTTCTTACGGTGACTTCAACTTTATCAACTGAATCTCCCAGCGTGAAGGTTATATTACAACCGCCATAAAATGACATTGGATTAAGAGTAAAACTTACGGAGTTTTCTTTTCCTTTCTGCAAATATTGTGACTTTGAATCTGTAAACGTAATGCCGTTATATTCAGCTGTCAGCATAAAAAACCATTGTCCGGAAAGCAGCTCCTTTTTTTCTGGTAATTCAGAAAGAGAATTTGTTTCTATCTTGAAATTTTCTTTCGAGTCCGGATTATTGTCATACATTCCGGATAATATGATATTTGTAAAAATTTCTTTACTATAATTTTGAGGTCTTATTGTTCTGGAACCTGGAGTATTTGTTTTCTTTCCATTTTTTACAGTTATGCTTAGATATGTTTTACCATCTGATTCTGCAGTCCCTTCATTTTTTGGTGAAAGCATATTTCCACAAGAGATAAATAAAACTGCTGTAAAAATCAAAATCAAACTTATTATGCTTTTATCAATTTTTTTCATAAACTACCTCTACTCCCATTCTGAAATCTTAAGCTGTCTGGTATATGATTTATCATCAGTAAAGAGAACCAAATCATAATATTCACCAGTTATAAGATTCTGTGCATTGAATTCAAAAGTATTTTCAGTTGAAGTAAATATAACTTCGCCTTTAAGCTTTAATTTCCATGAATATGAACCAAGACCTTCCGGTGCTGTAAATATCACTTCCTGAGCCTTGTAAATACCTTGAATCAGATTCTCACTTGTTGGGAATTCAGCCCCCTGCACTGTTACTGTTACCTCAATATCACCAGCATCTACAGACGGCAATTTTATCTCAAGATTACAGTTCGTATTTTCCTGATCTGCCGGATTAATCTCTTCCTCATAAGACTCCCCTTTTATGAGTTCGATTTTTTCGATAACAAGGGTCCAGTCGTCTCCCCAGACCATATCTGGGCCCCAGAATCCTTCAAACGATTGATTCTGGAATTCAATTGCCTTTGGAATAAACTTCTTTTCATTTTCGTCTTTATCTTTATAAGTACAGATGTCTGCTACATTCAGCTTTACACAAACTGATTCATTTTCATTTTCCAAAGTTACAAAACGTGAATAAACTGAGTGGAATTCTGAATCATTTCCATCTTCATCAGGCTCATAATATGGTAAATAGCCGCCAACAGTAAATTTCATTCCGTTTGAGTTTGGATTAAGACCTTTGACAGTAATTGCAATCATGTCATATTCAGAAAGCCTGCTGAATTCCCAGTAACCGGCAGCCCAGCCGCTGTCGTTACCGTGTTCTTCATATTCTTTTGAAGTCCACTTTATTGCGTTAGGTCCAACTGACCAGTCTGTATCATTATTGATGTTATGAAGGAATTCTATTTTGTTTCCTTCTTCCGTATATTTATCACCATAGTCAATTGCAAGTTCTGCATCTTTTACAAGTTCGATTTTTTCAACTTCAAATGTAAAATCATTCTGAAAACCGCCCTTTTCTGAATCCCACTTATTTTCAATTCCAAGCACGAGTGAACCTTTTCCCTGTGGAATTGGCATTTCATAAGTTTTTGATTCGGCAGAAACCGGCTTTTGATCTCTATAATAGTTTCTATTTGAAGTTCTCATTGTCTTAAAAGCAATGACATTTTCTTCATCAGTTTTTAGAGCAGTTCCTTTATATGTAATTATTGCTTTTTGATAATCAGAAAGATTTACATCCCCTTCCGGACTCCACACAAAGCATTCTTCATCTTCTATAAGATTAAACTGAATCTTATTTGTTTTGAGTTTTTCTTTCTTATACTCTTTTGTAAATGTCGGATTATTTACTATATACGAGGTATCTGTTTTGATGATTACATTAAATTCTACAGGTTTCTCTTCTTCTGTTTTTTCAGGGCCATCCGGCTCTTTCTCTGTCTCTTCGTCGGTCTTCTCTTTATCATCCGGATCTTTCTCTGTCTCTTCGTCGGTCTTCTCTTTATCGTCCGGATTTTTCTCTGAATCTTCCTCATCCTTTTCTTTATCATCCGGATTTTTCTCAGAATCATCCTTTTCTTTATCATCCGGCTCTACCACCGGTTCATCAGGATTATCGGGATCTTCTTCCGGCTCTTCATAAACTTTCTGGAGTTTTATATTCAGAGTATTTACACCTTCTGTTATTGTCTGTGGCTCTGACTTTCCGCTATAAAGAACTATTTTTTCGGTATTAGCATCTTCTGAAAGTTTTGCATAAGTATAGATTTCTACTGCAGCATAAATATTTGCCGCTACTGGAACTGAATTAAAAACAAACTTCAGCTCCTTTTCTTTATCATAAACTTTTGTAGCTTCAGCCTCATAACTGCCACTAAGTTTTACAGAAACAAAAACTTCTTCAAAGCTTTCCATACTGACGGCAGCTCGAGATAAGTTCATATTAAAACTTAATGTAGATTTTTGTGAAAGCCCCAGCTGAGAACAGGCTGATATCAATATAATTGAAGAAATAATGCAAATTGCAGCAAATAGCTTTTTAGAATAATTCCGCATTAAAACACTCCTCGATAGATTTTACAATCATAGAATTATACTATACAATTTCTAATAAGTAAAAAGAATTATTTGTTAATCTATATTCCCTATTCTCTTAAAATCCGCTAAAATACTTTAGTATCATTAAATTTACGAGGTATGAAAATGTCAACACCATTGGAAAACTATCTTGCTGCCACAAACGGTAAACCAAATGCCGCTATGTGTGCCTATGTTGCAAATCTTCAGCAGGTTGCTGCAGTTG
>CAMNBC010000147.1 GCA_946532115.1 uncultured Treponema sp. | reverse complement strand
CACCTCAAGCTTGCGTGTCTACCAATTCCACCACCCCCGCGCGGAATGTGATATTTAATATATAGATTTTATGACTGAGTGTCAATACCTCATTATTAAATTTTTTAAAATTTTTCAAAAATGGTAGACGGAATCTTCACTTTTTTTTTTGTATAGGGTATCGTGAAAACATAAAGTTTATTCAATAAAAAAGGAGAAAAAACTATGAAAAAAACTTTTCTGCTGGGATTGCTCGCCGCAGCAATCATGACACTCACACTTACAAGTTGTAATCCTAATGTGGACACAGGCACTGCGCCTACAATTACAGGAGCATCGTTTGTAACTCCAAGTGATCTTATTGACAATCCAGTCTGGAGTAAGGTTATTGAAAGAGAAACAAAAAACCTGTCTCTTAATCAGAATTACAGACTCTGCGTAAAATGGAACGATCCTGACTTAGATGTTGTAGAGGTAGGAATTTGTCAAGACGACAAATTCAATTCATACTGGCACTGGGATCAATTGAAGTTTGATGATCCACAAAAAGACATGTGGGCAATCTTTAAATTCAATCTTTCAGAAATAAATGGAAAAGAGAACTACATTCAAAATAATAAACCAGTATATGTTCGTGTAACAGACTCAAAAGGAAACTACAGTTTGATTTACGCAATAAACGGAATTACTGTCCGCTAATTAAATAAAATACAAAAAAAAACGCTGTCCAAAACGGGCAGCGCTTTTTTTTGTCTACTCTAAAATAGCACCTTTGTCAGCAGATGAAACGAGTTTTGCATATCGGGCAAGGTAGCCGGTTTTTACTTTTGGTTCCGGCGCCTTCCATGCAGCGCGTCTCTTTTCAAGTTCCTCATCGCTTACTTCCAGCGTAATCTTATAATTATTGATATCCAGAGTAATCAGGTCACCCTCTTCTACGAGCGCAATCGGACCACCCACAGCAGCCTCTGGCGAACAGTGACCAAGAGAAGCACCACGGGTTGCACCACTAAAGCGGCCATCAGTAATAAGAGCAACTTCCTTATCAAGTCCCTGGCCGGCAAGAGCTGCAGTAACAGCAAGCATTTCGCGCATACCAGGGCCGCCCTTAGGACCTTCATAACGAATAACTACAACATCTCCGCTTTTAATTTTGCGTGCCTGAACAGCGTCCATAGCCTCACTCTCGTCATTAAATACACGAGCCGGGCCGGTATGCTTCATCAGTTCTTTAGCACAGGCAGAGCGTTTTACAACAGTACCGTTCGGCGCAAGATTTCCGAACAATATAGCAAGACCACCATTATCACTAAACGGATTTTCAATCGGGCGGAGAACTTCAGGATTGCGGTTGCGAACTCCGGCAATATTTTCTGCAACAGTTTTACCAGTTACAGTCATAAGAGAAGTATCAATCAGATTTTTCTTAGCAAGTTCCGCAAGAACAGCCTGAACACCACCAGCATCATCAAGTTCACACATAAAAGTATGACCTGCAGGTGCAAGATGACAGAGATTAGGAGTTCTGTTAGAAATTTCATTAACCATATGAAGGTCAATTGAAAGCCCGGCCTCATGAGCAATGGCAGGCAGGTGCAGCATAGTATTAGAAGAACAGCCAAGTGCCATATCAGCAGCAAGAGCATTTTCAAAATTTTTCTGAGTAAGCATACAGCGGGCTGTAATTCCACGCTCAAACATTTCCATTACCTTCATTCCGGCTTTCTTTGCAAGAGCAATACGGCGGCCGCTTACTGCCGGAATAGTTCCGTTACCAGGAAGCCCAAGTCCAATAGACTCAGTCAGACAGTTCATAGAATTTGCGGTAAACATACCGGAACAAGCCCCGCAGCCAGGACAAGCCACCATTTCCATTTCCCGCAGCTGTTCCTCGTTAATACGGCCAGATGAAACAGCACCAACAGCCTCAAACATATCAGTTAAAGAAAGATTACGGCCACTATATGGATTTGCATCGTCCTTACCAGGCAAATGACCAGGCATCATAGGACCACCGCTTACAAAAACCGTCGGCAAATCAAGCCGTGCGGCGGCCATCAGCATACCGGGAACAATTTTATCGCAGTTAGGAATCATAACAAGCGCATCAAACTGATGAGCCTTAGCCATACATTCAACACTGTCGGCAATCAATTCGCGGGTTACAAGAGAATACTTCATTCCCTCATGCCCCATTGCAATACCATCGCACACACCAATAGCAGGGAATTCAACAGGAGTTCCACCAGCCATACGGATACCAGCTTTAACAGCTTCGGCAATACGGTCAAGTTCAATGTGTCCGGGAATTATTTCGTTCTTCGCACAACAAACGCCAACAAGAGGGCGATCCAGTTCTTCATCGGTATATCCCATTGCATAAAACAATGAGCGGTGTGGCGCACGGGCTACACCTTTTTTTGCGTTGTCACTTTTCATGTTTTTTCCTCGCGATGATTTTACTCGTATTTGTCGCGGATTACAAGTTTAACTAGAGTTTCTGTTTTCATAGAAGCTGTATTTCTCTGCTCTGCCAGATCATCCTTCTTAAGACTGATTCTAGCAAGTTCACAGATTTTTTTACCATAATCAGACAGTTTTGACGGAGATTCAGCCTCACAGGCAAGAACTACATTTTTCTTAGAAATAAAATGTTTAAAGAACTGAGTAAATTCGTCGTTATCAATTGGCAATCCATACAGCATAATGATTTTCTTAAAATCATGAATGCGTGCAAGAGTTTTACAACAGGAAACAAGTTTAGCAGTGAAAGTTTCTTTTCCATCTTCGCCACGAACTAATTTTTCTGCAATAACATAAAGTTCATTTTCTTCTGGGGCTTGTCCGGCAGGTTCACAGTCAATTATTAAGCTGAGACCAACAGAATCTGTAAGAATCTGAGCTTTGCTGTCCAGCACTTCAGGATTATCTGCATTATGAGTAGCAATTTCATCTTCTTCGTTTTTAGCAAAAAGTTTTTCAAGCTCATCATTAGTAATTGCAACATCATTTCCCTGTGTCGAATCAGAAATAACAGACATAGTTTCAGAAAGAATTTCTGTTTCCTTAGCACTTACGGCCACGTCTTCAGAAACAGCATTGCGTTCTTTTTCTTCACCCATGATATCAGCAAGCATTGAATCAACTGCATTATCTTCCATATTTTTAGAATCTCCTTTATCTTCAGTTTTTACATCAAATACAGGTTCAGGCTGAGTTTCAAGCTTGCTTTCAATTACGGATTCAGCTTCAACAGCTTTTACCTCTTCTTCAGAAGCTCCAATCTCTGCACTAAATGTATCGTCTTCTTCTATTTCGTCATCTGCATCTTCTGAAAAACCTGCAGAAACTTCATCTGCATTTTCCTTAAAGAAAGCTACTGACTGAGCCTTAACTCCATAAGCCTTTACAATAAGTTTATCACCATCACCTACTTCATAAAGTCCGCCATCTTCACCAACATAAAACTGGCTGCTTTCACCATCAATACGAATATTATGAATTGAAGTACAACCTTCAAAAGCATCTGGTGCAATAAACTTGAGAGAAGCAGGAAAAACAACACTTTCAAGAGAAGTACATCCTGCAGCGGCACGCTTTTCAATTCTGGTAACGGTATTTGGAATTACCAGTGATTTTAATGAAGAACAGCCTTCAAAAACACTTGCAGCAAGAGTTGTAAGCCCCGCACGGAACGGCACCTCTGTCAAAGATTCACAATTCTTAAACAAACCTTCAGGAAAAGTTTTCACCTGAGTCGGCATAGTAACTTTAGTAAGAGCCGAACAGCCTGAAAAAAGATAAGGTGGAAGAGTTGTAAGCCCAGAGGAAAGTTTTACTTTTTCAAGAGCTTTTGAATTTTCAAAAACGCGGTTTCCAAGTTCAGATACAGAATCTGGAAGAGAAAGAGACTCATAAGGACATTCAGAAAAAACATCATCATCGATTCTATGTGCACCAAACGGAATGCGGCCGGTAAATTCAGATGAAGTATCATCAACTCCTATCACCACATGCATATCTGGAGAGTACAAAAGTCCATTTTTTTTAATAAAAGAGCCCATATCGTTCCTCAAAAATTTATTTACACCATTTTAACATAGGAAAAAGGATTTGTCATTTTTTATTTACTCAATTTCAGTTCAAACGAATCGACCAGTGCTATCCATGAGGCCTCAATTACGTCGGAAGAAACACCAACAGTGGTCCAGCTGGTCTGTCCATCGGTAGATTCAATGATTACGCGAACGCGGGCAGCTGTTGCGGACTTGGAGTCGAGGACGCGAACCTTATAATCTACAAGTCTGAAGTTAGAAACAACAGGATAAAATTTTTCAAGGGCTTTACGAAGGGCAATATCCAGAGCATTGACAGGACCGTCTCCCTCACCTGCCGTAATTTCAAAATTACCATCTACTTCAACCTTAATCTGGGCACAGCAGCAAACTCCTTCTTCCGGCCGCGGATTGGAACCTGTAGTCTGGTAATAATGCAGCTTGAAAAACGGCTTGTACTGACCAAGATGTTTTTTTACAAGCAGTTCAAAACTTCCGTCGGCACCTTCAAACTGGTAGCCCTGAGATTCCAGCTCTTTTACAGATTCCATAAGCTCGCTTACTATCGGATCGTTACGGCGAACTTCAGGTGCAAAACGGCGGATTTTTTCCAGAATCGTAGAGCGGCCTGCAACTTCACTCATAAGGAAAACACGGGAATTTCCCACCGTCTCAGGAGGAATATGCTCATAGGCAAAAGGATTTTTGAGGACTGCATCAATATGCATGCCGGCTTTGTGGGCAAAGGCATCTTTACCTACATAAGGTGACTGTGGATTTACACGAATATTTGTAAGTTCTGCAACACGTTTACAGATTGCAGTAAGATTTTTTATGCTTTCTTCCGGCACAACCTGATAGCCCATTTTAAGCTGAAGGTTTGGAATTATTGTAGAAAGATTAGCGTTTCCGGTTCGTTCCCCAAAACCAAGCAGAACTCCCTGAACATGTGTGGCACCTTCCTTAACCGCAACCAGCGAGTTTGCAACCGCAAGCCCGCAGTCATTATGAG
>CAMNBC010000146.1 GCA_946532115.1 uncultured Treponema sp. | reverse complement strand
TATCCGTTCTTGCAGTCATCCTGAGCAAGGCGGTCTTTTACAAGTTCGAATGTGAGTTCATCGCTTACAAGTGAACCTGAATCAATAATAGCCTTTACCTTAACTCCAAGTGGAGTCTGTGCCTTAATATTTGCACGGAAAATATCGCCTGTTGAAATGTGTGGGATTTTGTAGTCTTCTGCAACTTTTACTGCGAGAGAACCTTTTCCAGCTCCCGGTGGGCCTAAGAAAATGAAATTATTCATTAAATTTTTCCTCCGTAACGGCAATTTTGTGTGCCGCGTAAATGTTTATATATTCTTATATTTTATTATGAAAGTGACTTTCGGGCAAGGAAAAAAAAGAAATTCCTCACAGAGGACACAGCGAACACAGAGAAAAATTTAAAAAATATAAGCTCTGTGAACTCCGTGAGCTCTTTGAGAGACAAAATTTTTTATTGACTATATTACAATTCGTTTATAAATTTAAGGTAACGTCATGCTGACCCTGAAACAAGTTCAGGGTTCAGCATCTTGTAAAAGATCCCGAACTAAATTCGGGATGACGAGGACTTTACTATTTTGAGAGGATTTTGATGAAAAAGATTTCTAAAGGGCTTGTAGCTCTTATTGTTGTTATTGTGTGTGTACTTGGAGTTTTCTCTTTCTACAAGAACACTTATAATTCGCTGGTTTCACTGGATGAAGAGGTTTCTGCAAGCTGGGCTGAGGTACAGAACCAGTATCAGCGCCGTCTTGATTTGATTCCAAACCTTGTTTCTACGGTAAAAGGCTATGCTAAGCACGAAAGCGATGTGTTTACTCAGGTTTCAGAAGCCCGTTCAAAGGCTGGTGGACAAATCAATATCAGTGATGAAGTTTTGAATGATCCGGAAGCTTTTGCCCGCTATCAGCAGATTCAGGATAATCTTGGAGCAAGTCTTCAGAGACTTTTGATGGTAACCGAGCAGTATCCTGAACTTAAGGCTGACCAGAACTTCCTTGCTTTGCAGGATCAGCTTGAAGGAACTGAAAACCGCATTACAGTAGCACGTAATCGCTTTAATGATACAGCTAAAGGTTACAATAAGAGCGTCCGCCAGTTCCCTGCAAGTATTATTGCTAATATGAGTGGCTTTAAGACCCGCCCATATTTTACTGCAAGTGCAGAAGCACAGAGTGCTCCTAAGGTTGAGTTCTAATGAAATATAAAACTTTAATAAAAAAGCTTAAGCTTGGTGATGCTGAGTTCAAGGCAATAAAGGAAGCTGTAGCTGCCGCAGAGGCAAAAACTACCGGTGAAATTGCAGTCGCAGTTACTCCGGAAAGTGCACGTTACTGCTTCTGGGAACTTCTGGCAGCAGATTTTTTTGGTGCGCTTGTACTTGTTGCAATGCTTCCTTTTTCTGATAAGATTCAGGCTTTATATCACAGACTTTACTGGCAGAATGAACCAAGCTGGATTCTTCCGCTGTTTTTTATAATCAGTTGTCTTGCGGCTGTAATTCTTGCTTTTTATGTTGCAAATATTCCTGCTGTAGACAGGCTTGTTATTCCCCGCTCCGTGCGTAAGACTTGTGTTACTAACCGTGCTTTCCGCTATTTTACCGAAAGCGGAGTTTACGACACAAAGGAACATTCGGGTATCTTGATTTTTGTTTCTTATATGGAACGTCAGGTTCGTATCGTAGCAGATTCCGGAATTTCAAAGCATATTTCTCAGGATTTGTGGAATCTGATTGCAGATGAACTCGCAGAAAATCTTCGAAAGGGTGAAGCAGCTAAAGCTTTCACTACGGCAATTGAAAAATGCGGCGAACTGCTTGCAGAAAACTTTCCGCCTCACGAGGAAAATCCGAATGAGATTTCTGACGGTCTTGTGATTCTGGAGGATGCAGAATGGTAAGATTTGATAGAATTAATCAGATGAAACGACTTTTCCAAACTTTTGCGATTGCATTTTTACTGGCTGTGTTCCCAGCATTTGGTGCAAACGTGCCTGCTCTAAAAGGTCGTGTAAACGATTATGCAAAAATCATCCGCGACAGCGACGAACGTGAAATAGAAGAATATCTTGCGGGAGTAGAGCAGAGTTCCGGTATTCAGATTGCAGTTCTTACAATGCCGTCTTTGAATGGTGAAGATATTGCCTCTTTTGGAATTAAGGTTGCAGATAAGTGGAATATTGGAGATAAAGAAAAAGATAATGGCGCACTTCTAATTGTTGCCTATGAAGAGCATGATTTGCGAATTGAAGTAGGAGACGGGCTTGAAGGATCTCTTACTGATGCCAAGTGCGGCCTGATTTTACGCAACGTAATTATTCCTGAATTTAAGGACGGAAATTATTCTGCGGGAATCAAAAAAGGCGTTATGAACATGGGGGCTATTGCAACCGGAGATGAAAGTGCCGTTTCAAGAAGCGTTCGTGAAGGAGAAGATATTTCTGGCGAAGACAGCCTTGTCCCTGTTTTTGCAATTCTGGTATGGCTTATCTTCTTTGTAAGTATGATTAGTGCAGGAGCAAGAAGAGGCAGACGTCGCGGTCGTTATTATCATAACGGAAATACAATTGCCTGGATTGCGGCAGATGCTGCGTTACGAAGCATGATGGGGGGAAGTGGAGGACATAGTTCAAGCCATTCTTCTGGCGGCTTTGGCGGATTCAGTGGTGGCGGCGGTCACTTTAGTGGTGGCGGAGCCTCAGCTCACTGGTAAGTTCATTATATCAATAAGTTCATGAGCAACTTTTGCAGTATTTTCTGCCAGTTCAGCAAGATTCTGGGCTTCTTTGCTTAAAGTCTCTGTAAAGGCAGAAATACCGTTGCTGGCATCGTTTACAGCCTGCGATGCCTGACACAAATCCTGCATATTATTCATTACACTTGCGGCAAATTTATCCTGACTTGCAATTTCTGTCTTCATATGAGCCGCACTTGTTGCAAGACTCGATGCGTCTTTTGAAATTTCATCTCCCGCACTCTGTTGTGCTTTCATTCCTTCCCAGGCAGCATTTACACGTTCCGCGCTCTTTACAGATCCATCTTCAATTTGTAAAAGCGCCTGATTTACTTTAGAGGTCAAATCTGCACTGCTGTCAATAGAACCGATTATAGAAGTAATAATTTCTGCAATTTTTCCAGACCATTGTGAAGTCTGTGCGGCAAGCTCTTTAATTTCGTGCGCAATAACGGCAAAACCTTTTCCTGCTTCTCCTGAGTGTGCTGCTTCAATACTTGCGTTCATAGAAAGTAAGTCAATCTTGTGTGCAAAGGTACTAAGAGTACTAGCAACACCTAAAATTTCAGTTGACGAATCCTGAATATTTTTCATTACAGCCATCAGCTTTTTCATATCATCGCTTCCGGTCTGCGTAAGCTTTGAAAGTGATGAAGTAAACTGGGCAGCTGTAGAAATACCTTCACCTACAGTGGAGATGCCGTTAATTATTTCCTGAGTACCCCTTGTGGTATCCTGAATCATAATTGTTTCATTTTCAAATTCTGTAGAAATAGCTTTTAAGAGGTTTGTAAGGTTATCAACGGCAGCTGCAGTTTCTTCACGAATGCGGTTCTGTTCATTAATAGCATTATTAATATCAGATACTTTTTCCTGTGTATGAGAAGAAGACTGAATCATTGCATCAACAGATTCGTTGAGTCTTTGAGCTACGACATTTGAATCTTCTGCCAGCAGCTGTGCTTTTGAAATAACACTTGAAAGTTTATCTTTCTGAATTTGAGTTTCTTTAGCAAGGCGCTGTACTTCTTTTTTGATATTTGATTCCCGGATTGCAAGTGTAATAAATACAGAAAGGTCTACACAGAAAAATGCAAAGCCCTGAGTCCACACAAACGGAACAATACCTGCAACCTGACAGACAATGTCGTGCAGGGCACAACAGGAGCCTGCAAAGAATCCTACAAAAACAGGAATGGAATCATATTGCTTAGCTTTTATTCCTTGAACTGTAACGATAAATCCATAAACAATTACACCAACTGTAGGAATCATGGCAATTAAGAACAGAGTATCGATTGCAACATCATTACCTGTGTTGATTAAAAATGCCGCAAAGAAAAGTACAGTAACAGAGATTGCGAGTCCCAGTGTAAGTTTTGTTTTTTTACGATTGTAGAATCTGTGCAAAAAGAGCATTAAGAACATCATACTTGCCGGTAAACATGCTCTCGTAAATGAACGCTGTAAGTTGTAATTGATGACTGTGTTTTCAGAACCCATATCGTAAAAATACAAGATGATAAAGAACAGACAGCCGACAAAATGCAGAAAAGCAAGATTCGTTCTGTCCATGCAAAATTGCAGTAACGCATAAAACAGAATGAATGCACACAAAACACCAATACATAAAAATATTTTCTGATTAAAAATATTTTTGATGTTATTCATAAAGTAACCCTGTGTTTCATCATCAAGGGAAGGGCAGATGTCTTTTGCAGTAGAACCCGGTGCATAAACCCGTAATGCAATTTCTACGGTGCCTTTTTTAATGCAATTTGCAGGAATTAAAACATCGGTATTCTGTTCAATTTTTACATTTAAGTCTGGGGGAAAATTACCGCGGGCACCGACGAATACACCATCCGCAAAAACCTGAATGGCACAGTTTGTTTTTTGAAAACCAATGAAGATATTTGAGTTTTGAAGACTTGCTGGGATGGTTATTGTTTTTCGGAGCCAGAGATAATGCTCTCCGTTTTGCATATTAATTATTTTATTTGTGCTGATAGTATTCCATGTGCTGTCTTTATAACCGCGGGCAGAATAACTTTGATTGTCACCGAACTGGATTTTCCAGTCTTCATAAACAGGTTCGCTTATTCCGGTTTTTAAGGAACATGATGAAAAAAGAATAAGGCCGATTAAAAATAAAAAAAGAGTCTTCTTAAGAAATTTCATATCATTCTAATTATATCATGATATTGAGAAATTATAAAAAAAAAGATGAAATGACTATTTTCGTTTGCTCACAGCGATTCTATCGCCAACCTCGTAAAAGGTTGTTTCAAATTCCTGATTAGTCCGGAGGTACTCAGCGTACTTCT
>CAMNBC010000145.1 GCA_946532115.1 uncultured Treponema sp. | reverse complement strand
GTTCGGCTGGTGTATCAGCAGTTCCAATGGCAGCCCGCGTTGCAAACAAGGTTGGTATGGCAGAAGATCCTACAAACTTCCTTTTGATGCACGCTATGGGACCAAACGTAGCAGGTGTAATCGGTACAGCTATTGCAGCCGGTGTATTCATCTCTACTTATGGAATGTAAGATAAAACTACATATCTAATTTAAAGATTTTGGGCAGATCCTTTATCGGGTCTGCCTTTTTTTTTGTCCCTCACAGAGATTAAAAAAAATATTCCTCTGTGAGCTCCGTGTGCTCTGTGAGGAATTTTTTTATAAAACAGGAACATTTTTATTGACTTTTAGTGTTATAATATTATATATTATATAATATAGATATTTAAACAATATTATAAGGCGAAGGAGCAGACGAGGAGGTAAACATGGTTTTTACTGCGGGTTCTGCCTTGCTTGATGCTGTGGTTCTGGCTGTTGTCAGTCTTGAAGGAACCTACGGCTACAAGATTACGCAGGATGTCCGTAAAATTATGGATGTTTCCGAAAGTACCCTTTATCCGGTGCTGAGGCGACTCCAGAAGGACGGGTACCTTGAAACTTACGATATGGAGTTTCAGGGAAGGAACAGAAGATACTATAAGATTACTTCAAATGGTATGATTCTGCTGGATAAGTACCGAAGTGAATGGGTACTTTTTAGGAATGGAGTAGATGAAATCCTTATGGGAAAACATGAGGAATAAATCGGAGGTAAACAGAGTATGACTAGAGAAGAATATTTGAATGAACTGAAATCAAGCATAATGTCACTTACCAGTGATGAGCAGGCAGAAGCAATTCAGTATTATACAGATTATTTTGAAGAAGCTGATGATGATGAAAAGGTGATGCGTGAACTTGGTAGTCCTCAGGACTTGGCCAAAACTATTATTGAAAAATTTGCTAATGCACTTGTAGATACAAAATCAGCTGATTCAAATAGTGATGGTAAAGATAGTTCATCTGAGGGTAATTTTGAACAGGATGACAGACGGAGTATAGATGCCCTGTATTTCGAGTTCGCAAAACATGAAGTTCATAATCTTTCAATGGATTTTGGCGCAGCCGAAGTCGCCCTCATTGAAGGCGAAAAATACAGCATAGAAACCCGCGGCTTACCAGAAGAATCATTGAACTGTTATCTGAATAAAGAAGGAACACTGGTGGTAAGTAATACACGCCGTTTTAATCTAAACTTTTGGAGTCACGACCGTCGCAGTAGAATTGTACCACGCATTCTGGTAACAATTCCCGGTAATGCAGTAGTTGAAAAGCTTAGAATCTCTGTTGGAGCTGGAAAACTTGTTTCACGAAAGATTTGTCTTTCCTGTCACTCAGGTAATATTAATGTAGGTGCCGGTAACATGGTTCTTGATGGTATTTTTGGCGGAAGAATCGATATGCGCTGCGGAATGGGAAATCTGGATTTTAAGGGTAGTATAACCGGCAGTGTAAATCTTGATTGTGGAATGGGGAATGCAAAGCTGGATCTGAAAGGTGATCCAAAAGCTTATTCCTATGATGCAAAAGTCGGTTTAGGTGATTTCCGCTTTAATAATGAAAAAAAGAGCGGTGTCTGCCAGATCTACAATAATCAAAAACTTGAGAATCATTTTTCTGTGAATGTAGGAATGGGTTCTGTTTCAATAAAAATCAACTAAACGATTATACGAGGAGAAAAATATGAGTAAGAAGAAGCTTTATAAGTCAAGAAAAAATAAGATGGTAGGCGGTGTTTGCGGTGGATTGGCTGAATATCTTAATATGGATCCGACAATTGTCCGCATTATTGCAGGTATACTTTGTCTTGTTAAAGGTGTAGGGGTTCTTGTTTATCTTATAATGTGCATCGTAATGCCTTATGATGATGAAGATTTTAGTGAAGAAGATATGGAAAATCTTAAAAGTGCAAATATCAACCCCGAAGATGAAAAAAAATCATCTAAATCAGAATCAAACAAAGGCAGTAACTTACATTCAGACGAAGATTTTGACAAATACTTCAAGGATGGAAAATAAAAACAATATCCTTTAATCCGGAAAAACAGGTGCGACAACATCATTTCTGTTGGAGTACCTGTTTTTTTTTTGTCCGTTTTCTGTATTAAGCTTCACTAAAATACTAGTATTTTTAGAACTAAGAATAATTTCCTATAGAAAAAAATGTGAGATATGATAAAATAGTGCCATTATGATAGGAATAAAAATAAACAAAACATTGCGAAATGTTCTGATAGCTCTTGCAGTTATCATCCTCATTTTTGCAATACCGAGCTTTTTTCCTGAGAAAGATTATCATAGCAAATATGATAATTATGATTTATCCACAAATGTTGGAACTGTTTCAACTACACGTACTTATGCTGAATATTTGAAAGAACATTCAGCAGCAAAGAATCCAAAAAGTAAAGTTAAAGTAGCTGTTCTGGATTTTGACGAAACAAAGTCGAACGGTGCCCGAGTGGAGACGAACTACAAGGGAAAAGATGTTGTTCTTACAGAAGAAGATTCTTCTGTAACATGGAAAGTAGATGTTCCTGAAGCAGGCTTCTACAATATTAATATTGAATACATTGCGGTTCCATCACGAAACGTTAACATGGAACGTATTCTATATATTAATGGTGAATTACCTTTTACTGGTGCAGATACACTGGCTTTTTATAGATTATGGAAAGATGGTGGCCCTGTAAAGTTTGATAACCGTGGTAACAGCATCCGTCCAACCCAGGTAGAAGTATTTGACTATCAGGATGCATATTTTAAGAGTGACCTTGGATATGAAGTAGATCCTTATAAATTCTATTTTAATAAGGGTGAAAATGAAATTACTTTTGAATCTACAAGTGAACCAATGGCAATTTCAGCCATTACTCTTACACCTATTGTAAAATATGATACATATGATCAGTATCTTGCAAAACAGACTTCTAAACCAGAAAGTTTTACTGGTAAAAACATATCTGTAAAAGTACAGGGAGAGGATTCTGTCCTTCGATCAGATCCTTCTTTGTTTGCACGCTATGACCGTTCTTCTGCAATTACAGAACCATACAGTACAAAGCAGACTATTTTGAATTATACTGGTGGTGATTCATGGAAACTTCCTGGACAGTGGATTGAATGGGAATTTGAAATACCTGAAAACGGATGGTATACAATTTCTCTTAAAGCACGTCAGTTCTTCCAGCGCGGTTATGTAGCATGCCGCTCAGTTTATATTGATGGTGAAATCCCTGTTGATACACTTAAATCAGTAGGTTTTAAATATGATTCAGACTGGCAGTTTGCAACTCTTTCTGATGAAAATAAAAAACCTTATAATTTTTATCTTTCAAAAGGTAAACATACAATCCGCCTTGAGGCAACTCTTGGTCAAATTGGTAAAGTAATGCAGGAAGTTCAGGATTCAGTTTTCAGATTGAATCAGATTTACAGAACTATCCTTGTTCTTACAGGTGCTCAGCCTGATCAGAACCGCGACTACGAAATTCATAAGGTATTCCCGAATGAAGTAGAAGCTATGATGCTTGAAAGTCGCCGTCTTTACAAACTTGTAGACGACTTTGTTGCAATTACCGGTGAAAAATCAAATCAGATTTCTCCTGCAGAAATTCTTGCTCTTCAGCTTGAACAGTTCTATAAGCATCCTGACCGCATTACAAAAGGTTTTGTAAACTTTAAGGATAACACTACAACTCTTGCTTCTTCTATGCTTCAGATGACAGAGACTAAGCTTGATATTGACTATATTCTTGTTCAGAGTGCTAATGATAAGATTAAGCCGGATCGTTCTAACTTCTTTAAAAATGTTGCACATGAAGTTACTTCATTCGTAAATTCATATCTTTATGACTCTGCATCTCTTGGTAGTGTTTATAAGGATGGGACTGACCATCTTATTGAAGTATGGATTGTAACTGGTCGTGATCAGAGCCAGGTTCTTAAGAATATGATTGATGACAGCTTTACACCTTCTTCTGGAATTAATGTAAACGTAAAGCTTATCAATCCTAACTCTCTTCTTACTGCCGTTGTTGCAGGAAATGGTCCTGATGTCGTAATTTCTACATATCAGTCTCAGCCGGTAGATTATGCATTGCGTAATGCAAACGTAAATCTCCGTCGTTTCAAGGATTGTGATGAAGTTCTTTCATGGTTTATGCCAAGTGCATATAAACCTTATGAATATGATGGAGGAGTGTATGCACTTCCAGAGCAGCTTACATTCAACCTTATGTTCTATCGTAAAGATATCCTTGAACAGTTGAATCTAAAAGTTCCAAACACTTGGGATGAATTGATTGAGATTCTTCCAACTCTTCAGGGAAATAATATTTCTGTTGGTGTACCATATCCAATCATTGGTACTCCAGATATGGCACCTTTCTATTCAATGGTTTATCAGGCTGGCGGACAGATTTATAATAAAGAAGGTGACAAATCTATTATCGATAGTGAAGCTGGTATTGCAGCATTTAAGACATATACAAGCCTTTATAACAGCTATGGACTTCCTACAGTTTATGACTTTATGAGCCGTTTCCGTACTGGTGAAATGGCAATCGGAATTGCAAACTATACTACATATAACTCAATTGTAGTTGGTGCTCCTGAAATTCGTGGTTTGTGGGACTTTACATATCTTCCTGGAACAATGGATGAAAAGGGTAATATTAATCGTGCAAATGTTTCCGGTGGTGTCTGCTGTATGATGATTAAGAAAGGAATAGATCTTGATGACCTTGATCTTTCAAATCTTCCGGAACTTGCCTATAGCGATATTAATGGACAGAAATTTGCAGAAGGTGTAATTCCGGGTGTTGATGAAAAGACATGGAATGCAGTTATGAAAAATGAAAACCGAATGAACGATGCGTGGGAATTCATGAAGTGGTGGGTTTCTAAGGATGTTCAGGTTCGCTTTGGACGTGAAATGGAAGCTTTGCTTGGTTCTTCTGCACGTTATGCAACTGCAAATAAAGAGGCTCTTAAACAGCTTTCTTGGAATTCAAGACAGATTAAGATTCTTACTGAATCTA
>CAMNBC010000144.1 GCA_946532115.1 uncultured Treponema sp. | reverse complement strand
GCACAACCCCAGGCCTCGACGCCGACAAGCGCGGCCACATCCTCGTAGACGAAAAACAGGCTACTCACCACGCAAAGGTATGGGCCGGTGGAGACATCGTTCTTGGTGCTGCAACTGTAATCCTCGCTATGGGTGAAGGAAGAAAAGCTGCTGCGGGCATTAACGAGTACCTTGCGAAATAAAAGTTCTTGACTTTTATTATTTTTTATCATATCTTAAAAAATAAAGACCGAACATGGGGTTTTATATTAAACATGAGTAAATCATGTACCCTAAGTAGGTCTATTTTTTTTTAACGCAGGAGAAATCATGAATACAGCAATACTAATTGATGGTGCATTTTTGAGGAAAAAGTTTCATGCTGCTTATAAGAAAGATATTACAGCAGAAAATATTCAAAAATTTGCTCAAGATTTACTCATAAAGTTTAATATTTCTAATAGTGATTTACATCGAATGTATTATTATGATTGTGCTCCATGTACGGCGAAAACATCTACGCCTGTAATGAATAGAGCTTTCTTATTTGAAAAAACTCCTCAATATGTGGCTGGAATAGCTTTGCTTATGGATAAGTTATAATCATATTGCCGAAAGAGTCATATTTGTAACAGGAGATTCCGATTTCATACCTGCAATAAAAACAGCAAGGAGAAATGGTGTATTTGTATATCTTGTTACATTGAATCATATGATTCGTGCTGAATTGCCAGATAATTGTGATGTATGTATAAAAGATGGAATCAAGTCATTTTCTTGTTTGTAAACAAATTACATTATTGAACCAATAAAAATTCTGATATGGAAAGTCAATTACAGCTTTATTTTCCCATAGCATCCACAATTCCAGATTCTATACTGCACTCTTCCTCTGTATGCTTCAAAAGCGGTGCGGTATAGTCGTGCATGGCCTTCAGCGAACTATCAGTTAGAGCCAGATTAATAAGATTCTGCAAATCCTTCATTTTAATATCTTTTGTGATGGAATCTTCCTGCATGTTATTAACGGCATTGTGAATTAAGGTGAAAAGCCTGCCGGTCGTATTCAGCAGTTTGCGTTTTTCGATGTCATTTTCAAGATTAACAGATTTTAAAAATTGATTTTCGCTCCAAAGTTCAGAAATAGCTGCTCTTTCCAGATTGTATTTTTCCATCATTTTATTGCTGGATTCACGAGTCTTCCCAAGCCCTTCCTTGTACGCTTCGTTTGCCAGAACTCGATAACATAGAATAAACGCTTCTTGTTCCTGCGGGTCAGTTAGATTTTCAAGAATATCCGCCATAACAAGCTCGCAAGAAGCTGAAATCTGATTGATGTAGTAATCCATTTTTTCGCTGACTGTATATTCGCGCTTATGGTGATGATTGTTTTTGATTTCTGGCGAAAAAGTAACTTGTGCAAAATACCGCTGCAAGTTTGGTCGGTCTGCCAGACTTTCGCTAAAGCTACCATACTGCGTCTGAAGATAGAGAATCCCTTTTTCAAGATAGCTCTCTGTATCAGCCGTGGCTGTTGAAGGAATAATATCCGGTTCCTGCCCCATAAAGTTGTGAAAAATATAATATGTAAGCTGGCCGTTGCCAATTTTTTTATCATAGGGTTCGTAGGGTTGAACTTCGGGGGCTTTGTACGGATTATAATTTTCTGTAGGTTCGCAGCCAAAAAACACGGAGAGACAGCTAATTAATAGCGAACATAAAACAGTATTGCGAATCGTAATATATTGTTTAAATCTTTTCACGATAATAGTATGAGTTAATGTATAACTGATGTCAAGTCTAATTTGTATAAGGCGCAAAAACTTCTTGAATCTGGGCATCAATAGCTGCACTCAATTCAGATTTTATCTTCATTATATCTATTTGATTGATATTCTTGGATGAAGATTCCTGTTTTGGAGAAAGTAAAAGGGAAGGGGTTGTGTGTAAAATTTCTGCAATCTTTATAAGCGATTTGTCACTTACCCAGGTTCTGCATCCTTCTATATCATTAATTGTCTGAGCAGATAAATCCGCTTTTTCTGCCAGTTTTTCCTGTGTAAGCGACAGTCTTTTTCTATAGATTTTTATATTTTCGGATAAAGTTTTCCGTAATTCATTCTGTGTCATAATTAAATACTATGGTAAAAGTAAGTATTTACAACTTGGTAATTTCAAGTATATAATATTACTATTAACAAGTCTTCTGCGTTGAAGATAGTAATAAATTAGAAAATCTTAGGAGGATTTTATGAAAAAGATTTTATGTATTATTGTGTCGTGCTTATTCTGTGTTGCAGCTTTGTCTGCACAGAAAGAATATGTTATTGACCACGTTGAAGAACAAATGATTTTGCCAGACGGTGCAGTTGCAGAGGTTGCGTTCTTCAAGAAATTTAAGGATGGGAAAAATTATGCAAAAGCAAAAAAATCAAAAATCGCTGGAAAAAGGAATATAGCGCATGTTGCAGAAAAAGATACTGATTTAGGCTACAACAACATTTACCATAAAGAAAATGAAAATGCGTATATACAAAAGATTTGTGATGTGATGAAGGAGAATGGGCTAACTTATGGCATTGCCTATGTTGATTTTGATTCAAGAACCCGACAGTATTCATTTGAGTATTATAAGAAAGGTCATCGGCTTGATTCTGATGTTGGAGAGCTTCGCAATACTTTCATTGATTATTTTACGCCAGATGATTTATTTTTGAAAGCATTCTTCTCAAATCCAAGGCAGGAAGATGTAATGAAAAAACTTAATTTCCAAAATGCTGATAAAATGGAAAATGAACTTCTTGCTAATTTGTTAGAAATGTATGGCCAGGATTCAGAAGCGTTTAAGAGTGAATTGTATAGAGCAAGACATGAATCAAGGACAATAAGTCCTGATGGAATTGATATTGAAGTTTATTTCATTTATGATGATAGAGGATATTGCTACAGTACTAGTTACGGTAGTTTGCTTGCTGTTGATAGAAATGGTTCGTTCTGGCTTTATGATTATGATGGTAATTGTGAAAGGATTGCATCTTATAAGGTTGACGAAAAAGTTAATGAGGCCGCTCAAAAATCATTGGAATAGATTAGGAGGTTTTTTTATGAAAAACAGTAAAAAAAACTTGTTGGGTACAATAGCTGTTCTGGCTTGTACGTTAGTTTTAGCTGCTTGTTCTAAGAAAGTACCGTCTGAAATAAGAACCTATCGGGAGCTTTTTAATTACAGTGCTACAGCAATGAAAGCCTATAAAGACAGTCCTTCAGAGTATGTATCTCTTCTTAAAGATGCCATAACAGTTTTGGGCGATGAACTTGATGAAGATATCAGCAAGAAAGGTGAAACCTGGACAGATTTTTCTGATGAAGATGAAATAGGGGCTGCCGTTTTACTTATGTACTTTGCATTGGGATCCATGGAAGATGAAGCATTCGACAAAAAATACGAGGCTGTCGATGCAGATGATTTCTTTAATACTTTAGAAAAAGCTTTTACCTACTATGGGGAAAAGTATTATAAGCCTAAAAAGGAGATTTTACTATGAAAAAAATAACTCTATTGCTCTTTACTCTTAGCCTTGTTTTTTGTACAGCTCTATATGCTCAGACATCGGAATTTAATCCATCAGGAGGTGTATTTTTCAATAAAAGAGTTTTCCAAGAAAATGGTTATGATCCAGAGTATCCTTATGACTTGCAGAAGCAAGGAAAATGGACATGGAAAACGTTCGAAGAAATGTGTGAAAAAATGACAAAGGATACTGATAAAGACGGATATATCGACCAATATGCTATGTCTTCTTTTAATTCTGAATTTTCAGTAGAAGCTCTTAACTCAAATGGTGGTATGATTATCGGGCGAGATAAGAATGGGAAGTTTTATAATGCGGCAGGTTCTGAAAAAGCTATGGAAGCTTGGAATTGGATTGCTCATATGTTTATGTTATATCAACTTCCGCAAGAGGAGGCTAACTGGGATTACTTCCGTACTGCCTTCATTAATGGAGAAACAGCTTTCATGGTTGATGAATGGTACACTGTCTATAATGTAGACTTTTCTAGTATGAAGGATGACTGGGGCTTTGTTTGCTTTCCATTGGGACCTAGCGGAGATGGAAAATATCACAGTCTTGCCAATACTAAGAAAATTATTGATACCCATACAGAAGAGCTTCCTGGCTACAAAGATAAAGGTTCTTGGAAGGACTACTACTATACTGTCGTTCGAGATTGTCGTTCTGTAGACGAAACTCTCCAGTTAATGAGAGATAATCAAAATCCACGTTTTGATACTCTCATAGAAGGTTTGTTTCCGGGTGAAATGATATGGTCTATCTGTGATGGAAGTGGAATGTTTACACCTCAGGAGGTGTATGAGTCTTGTAAAGATTCTTGGCAATTACTCATTGATAACTGCAATAAATAGATATTATAAACAGATGTTGCAGCTTTCTTATTCGGGATTGAATTATGGAAAGTAGCAAAAAAATTAGCGAATGGCAATAGAATATATCTCATAGAGCTTGATGAAATAACTAAAAGCTCTAAAAGTTTTGAAGCCTTCCACAAGTGTGGTGGAGTTATGATGTACGGTATTCCAGAATTCCGTCTTCCAAAGAAAATCGTTCAGGATGAAATTGAAAATCTTAAGAAAATCGGCATAAAGTTTGAAACAAACTTCCTTGTTGACCGTACAGATACTCTGGATCAGCTCCTTACAGAAATGGGCTTTGATGCCGCTTTCGTAGGAACTGGTGCAGGTCTTCCAAAGTTCTTAAACATTCCTGGAGAAAACCTTATTGGTGTATTCTCTGCTAATGAATATCTTACTCGTGCAAACCTTATGAAGGGTTACGATAAAGACCACTCCGCAACTCCAATCTACGAAGCAAAGCACGTAGTAGTTTGTGGTGCCGGAAACGTTGCAATGGATGCTGCCCGCATGGCCTTCCGCCTTGGAGCAGAAACTGTTGATGTTGTTTGCCCTGTTTTATTTGTCTTACGGCAAACTCTCTATCCAACTGCTAATATTCATTAATTCCTATAAACAGGTATTTAAAAATGCCGATAATTAAAATATGGCGAATAAAAAATCATCAAAAAAGAAAAATACTACTTTGTTTACAGCGGCTTGTGTTTTGTTAGGCTTGCTGGTTATTT
>CAMNBC010000143.1 GCA_946532115.1 uncultured Treponema sp. | reverse complement strand
GTGTAAAGCCGAGGTTCTTCAAAGTCTTTCCAATTTCGAGAACCTGATCTTTCTGGCCTTCCTTGTTGCTCAAGCTGATAAGAACTTTCTTGTTTTCCCAGGCAGCCGGTGCGTGTGGCAACTCACTTCCTGCTGCTTCCTGTGCCTTGTAGAAGGCTAGAGGGAAGGTTTCTGCGAATCCGAGAACTTCACCTGTAGAACGCATTTCTGGTCCGAGGATTGGGTCAACTCCAGGGAAGCGAGCCCATGGAAGAACTGCTTCTTTTGCTCCGTAGTAAGGAATCTTCTTGTCTTTGAGGCCGAGTGATTCGAGAGATTCACCAAGCATCATTCTTGTTGCAAGGCGGGCCATCTGAGTGTCACAAACCTTTGATACAAGAGGCACAGTTCGCGAAGCACGAGGGTTAGCTTCGATTACATAAACCTTTCCGTTTTCAATTGCATACTGCATGTTCATCAAGCCGCAAACGTGCAATGACTCAGCAATCTTCTTTGTATATTCTTTGATTGTTGCGAGGTTGTCAGCAGGAATCGAAACCGGAGGAATTACACAAGCTGAGTCACCAGAGTGAATACCAGCAAGCTCAACGTGTTCCATAACAGCTGGGATGTAAACGTGGGTTTTTATAATGAAGGAGGGGAAAGCCTTCCCCTCGCTACAACCGCCTTCGGCGTTTTCCGCTACCCCTTCTCCTAGGGCTCCGCCCTAAAACCCGTATGGTAAATTGCTATCGAAATTTGCAATATTATTTTTTATGAGATAAGATTTCTTCTATTACTTTATAAACATTTGAGTAACTTGCATTTTCTGAATCGCTTTTTTTCAATTCTAAATCTTTAGATCTTTTAATTGCTGATTCTTGTAATTTTTTAAAGAATGAATATAAATGTTTTGATTCTATCCATTTTTTTTCTTTTGAATAGTCGGATATGTGTTTTAACAGACTCTTTATTACCTCATTTTGATTGCTGTATGTTAACTTAGGCATTTCATAATGAAGTAGAAACCATATTTCAAAAGCAGGAAAAGAATCGGCAAACTTTATTCCTGAGTTTCTGCATTTTTCAATTAGATCAATTAATTCGGAACTTATATTATTAGATTTCAATGTATCAGTGTCAAAGACACACCATACAGAATCATATACACCTGTTTCATTTTCTGTTTTAGCATTCTTAAGAACATGAAACAAATCGCTATGTTGTGCCATTTTTGGGATTATAGTAATGCCTGGTATTCTTTCGATAAGTCTCATTTCTGAGAAATATAATTGTTCTGTTTGACCTTCGAGTACTAATAAAATTGTTGTATTACTTTGAATCCTATTAGTTTTTCTTGGCATTAAAAAGCCCCTTTAATTTTTGCATATCGATTATTGGTAGAGCTCCAAATTTATCAGCCATATAAAGCTTTTTTCTAGAAGCTTCTTTTCTTATGCCTTTATAATCTGTAATCGAATTATAAATACTATTACCTTTATCGGTTTTAAAACAAAACCATACTTCATCATCGCGCAATATATCAGAATCAAGCAAATCCAAATTATGAGTAGTAAACAGTAATTGAGAATCCTCAGAAATTTCAAGAAATAATTGTAGGAATGTCTCTAGCAATGATTGATGTAGTGAAGATTCTAATTCATCAATCATAAGCAGTGATGAATTTGCTAATTCTATAAGAGGAAGGGTTAATTCCAGCATTCTTTTTGTACCTGAGGATTCTAAATAAACGGGTAATTCATAATCATCATCATAATGATGTACAAATTTTGCATCTCTTCTTGTTGGCTTTTCTCCTTTTTTCGCAATTTCATCTTGCACTTCTTTTGGTAACATTTTCAAAACAGCATCAGGTATTTCATGAGATTCTATTCTGATATCACTAATAGAACCAAAATCAGAAGCTTCAAGTAATCCTATAACTTTATTTTTAAATTCGCTATCTTTTTCTATTTTTTTTAGAATAAAATCTGATAATCCATCATGAGCCGGCATTATTATTGGTTTTACACGTGTTGAAAAATGTTTATATATGCTACTGAAAACAGGATGGTTAACTTGAGCTCCCGCACCAATTAATGAACAATTTGGTCGAGTCGTTTCTGCAACAACTTTTTTTGCACCAGTAATCGTACTTCCCCATTTTACAGGGATATCTTTTTTTCGTTCAAAAATAAGTTTTTTCTGGCCCTTTGGAGAATAAAATAGAGATTCTTCAATAACTTCGTTTTTGTTTAAGCTTATAAAATATTCATATTTTATAAGCTTTGTTTCATCAGAAAAATCAGGTGCAAAAAAAACTAAAGAAAAAGAACCGGGATTAGCTGATGTTTTTTTATCAAATAAAAAAGGAATAAAATGAGTCGATTCATCAGGTTTTAAATCTGTAAAGGAAGTAAGTATAAAGTCTAAATAGAACATTAAGGCAGTTGCCATATTAGTTTTTCCAGCTGCATTTGCACCATATATACACGCAGTTTTTAAGATCCTTTTATCACCGATTTTTTTTATATGGTATGAATCGGAATCATTTGTTAAGACGGCTTCAAAACTAATGCTTTGAGTTTCTTTAATTGAAAATGTATTAGTAACTGAATATTCCAGAATCATATTTTGCCTCTATCTACAATAATATAATCAAATTATCGGCAAAAGTCTATGAATCAAAAGCAAAAATAACAAAATTCTGCAATTTTGGCAGTAATTTAACTTTTTTCTATTAATTTTTCTTGCCTTTTTATGAAAAATTGAATATCTTTTAAAAAGAAAGAGCATAGGTTTTATGCCCTATGCTCTTTAGACAACTTTTGTACAACAAAAGATATCTCAGTCGAATAAGATACCTTAGCATTTTCTTCTGAAATTTGCAACGTTGTACAAAAGTCCGTCTTATGTTGGCTCTCATCTAATGGGAGATATTCATAGCGTTAAAGCATATGCTTTAGGAGGACTTTTATTATGAAAGTTACTAACATTAATGGAACAAGTGATAATACTTGTTCATGTGGTTCCTGGTTAAAACACTGGGAAAAATTTAATTCCGCTAGACAGAGTAAACCATTTTTTTGTCCAGCATGTGGCTCACCCTTTGTAGAAGTCGGAGCTCATGTTCAAAAATTTGGAAGTTTTGATGATAAATGGTACATTGTACCTCTTTGCAAAGCTTGTAATAACAAATCAAGTTCAACAATTCTCGATATAGGAAATTGTGCTTTAGCGCCGGCTAGTAAGGCTTCTACTTGCGGTTATTGATTTTCTAATACATATCTCATGACAATAAATGTGAGATATGTAAAATTATAAATAAAGGAGTTATATTTTTTTATGATTAATTGGGAAAAAATAAGAAAAATTAATGATTGTTTTCCAAGAATTTTAGTTGGAGAATTTAATATTGATAGTTACAGAGGATTAAATTCCATCTCTATTAGAATTTGGGAAGATCTAAATCTGTCTAGCCATTATGTAGGAGAATGTGAATACGCTTTTTGGGGGCCAAATCAAGTAGGCTCTTATTCTTCGATGCATCCACAAAATACTATTGAAGAAGCATTTAATGATGCTTTATCCGGTTTGACTTCTTTTGATTCTAATGATTTCCCAAATGAAGTCGTTTTCTTTGAAAAACACATGCAAAATGGGAATATTTATTATGATGGCAATGGAAATGAAGTTTCTTTGGATGAAATAATTAAAAGACGAAATAATTATAATAAATAAAAATTTTTAGAATGAAAGGCTAATTATTTATAAAACAGATATTAGCCTTTTCAGATTGTAATTGGAATAATTTTTTTCTTTAATTTATTTTTTCATTCCCACAAAATACTATTAACTCAATATTTCGTGTCATTTCACTCATATTTCCATCACTTATAAAAAGAAATATACATTGTTGCTATTAGATATAATAACGTTATGAATCAAATGAATTAGTTTATCCCTTTTATAATATAGAAAACCCATTTAAGATTCGAAATATAACATATAGGATAAAAAAAGGAATATTAATCTTTGATATAAATTCTTTTGACTTCTTGTAATTTATAAAACCAAGAACGAAAGCTGCAATTAGTGAAATTATTATACATAAATCCATAGGAATAGATCCATTTTCAAAAAGCGCAAATCTTTTTATTGAAGTGAGTTTATACAATATTGAAAGAGAATGAATAATTACACTTATAACAGAAATCCATGAAAAAATGATAATAGAGAACCAAGAAAAAAAATTCTTCTTTTTAATATTTTGTAATGCTAATAATCCACCAAATACAAAAAAAATATTACAGATAGATAAAATTGAAAGTACACTTAAATGTGACCATAAAAATATAATCAGTAGAAATAAAGGAATAATAATACAAAAAATGAAATCAAGAGAAATATGAAATGAAATCCCTTTTGAATTTTCATTATTTTGTTGATTTGAAGGAGATTGTAATTGTGTTGATTTTGCTATTTTATTTCCACAATTTGGACAAAACTTCATATCTTCAGATAATTCTTTACCGCAATTTGAACAAAACACTTTGAGCCTCCATAATTTATTTAATTTTATCATAAGTCTATTAATAAAAAAAGACTGCTCTTCAAATGAAAAGCAGTCTTTAATGCAGGTGGTTTCGATACGGCTTCGCCTACTCAACCACCAGACTATTTAATCAACGAATGGTACTCCTGGAGTGATTTTACTCCACCCTCGCCACCGTTGCCATTCTTAACACTCTCAATACCCTTAACTGCAGCAAGTGCGCCGGCAATTGTTGTGATATAGCTTACCTTATACTTCAAACATGCCTTGCGGATTGTCTTGCGGTCTTCGGCGTAGTTGCGTTTTGCTTTTGGTGTGTTGATTACCAGGCAAACTTCCTTGTTCATAATCATATCTACTACGTCTGGGCGGCCGGCACCAATCTTGTTTACAACATCGCACTTGATTCCATTTGCGTTGTAGAAGTCTGCGGTACCCTGAGTTCCAACCAGTGTGAAGCCCAGGTTCTTCAGAGTCTTACCGATTTCGAGAACCTGGTCTTTCTGTCCCTCTTTGTTCGAAAGCGAAATCAGAACCTTCTTGTTTTCCCAGGCAGCAGGTGCGTGTGGAAGTTCTGAACCGGCAGCTTCCTGTGACTTGTAGAATGCCAGCGGGAAGTTTTCAGCAAGACCAAGA
>CAMNBC010000142.1 GCA_946532115.1 uncultured Treponema sp. | reverse complement strand
TCTTACAGAAGGTCAGGTAATTCCTGTTAAGCTGCTCGAAGTAGACAAGCAGGGACGTTTGAACCTCAGCTACATCGATGCTCTGGATGCCTAAAATCGAAAATCCGTTAAAAAAATTTGTACGACAGTGCAACTTTTTAGGATTATCGAAAGCGGGGGAGAAATAGTTAGAATTCCTCACAGAGTACACAGAGGACACAGAGTTTAGATATTTATCTCTGTGTCCTCTTTTGCTCTGTGAGGAATTTATTATTATATATTAGGAGGAAATTTTATGGCAAAAACAACTAATAGAGGTCTTGGTGCACTCTTTTTGAGAATTGCACTAGCTGCTTATTTTATCATTACCGGACTTTGCATGCTCGGCGTTGGCGGCTCTGTAAAAGCAAGTGAAGCTGGCGCTGCAATTTATGAGATTTTCAGCGGAGAGCTTGCAAAGATTTTAGTAATTGTAGTAGCAATTCTTCTGCTTATCGGCGGAGTTTGCATTGCAATCACAATTTTCCGTGACCTTGGAAACTGGGATAATACTGTAATGGTTATTCTTACTGTGCTCTGGATTGTTATTGCTGTTGTAGCTGATGTTTTCAGTAAATCTTTCGGTGTAAACAAACTTGATGGAAATGCAATGTTCTGGATTCTGAATGTAGCAAAAGACCTGCTGATTGTTGGCGGACTGCTTTCGATAAAATAAAGGGATTCCCGCTTTTGCGGGAATGACAGTGTATGATAAATATTAAATGTGTTGCCTCAACAGGGGCTGTAATTCCTGAATATAAAACAAGCGGTGCGGCCGGTGCTGATATTTGTGCACTTTTAGATGCACCGCTCACAATTCCCTCTGGTCGTTCTGCAATGGTTCCGACTGGACTTTTTTTTGAAATTCCTGAAGGTTATGAAGTGCAGGTGCGTCCTCGTTCCGGGCTTGCCGCTAAAAACGGTGTAACGGTTTTAAATACTCCGGGAACAATAGACAGCGACTATCGTGGTGAAATCAAAGTTATACTCATAAATCTTGGAACTGCTGATTTTACAATAAATAGTGGTGACCGCATTGCCCAGATTGTTGTTGCTCCGGTAACTCAGGCATCTTTCTCTATAACTGATAGCTTGAGTGAAACTGAACGTGGTGCTGGCGGCTTTGGCTCTACGGGTGTAAGTGGAACAGCGGGACACAATGAAACAGCGGGAGTTTCAAAAAAATAATGGACTTCCGGCAAATCCTTAAAAAAGTAAAACGTAACCGCAGCATAAGGCTTCTCCATCTTTATAATGAGAAGTTTCAGGTGCGCGTGCTTAAGCGCGGCACCTTAAGAAATCATATTCTTGTGAAATATCTTTTTAAGGATTTGTTCCTATACTTTCTGGTTTCATTCTTTTTCTTTTTTATGATTTTCTTTGTAAATCAGATTCTTCTTGTTGTTGAAGACTTACTTGCAAAATCAGCTCCGTTTGCTGATGTAATGAGAATTATGATTTACAGTTTACCTTTTATTATTGCTCAGTCTGCGCCGTTTGCAACTCTCGTTGGTTTTTTGATGAGTCTTGGCGGCATGATGAGCAGTAATGAAATTTTGATTTTCCGTGCTGCGGGATTTTCGTTTTTTAAAATATTTGTTCCGGTAATTCTTCTGGGACTTTTTATTTCTGTTGGTTCTTTTTTTGTAAATGACTATCTGCTTCCACTTGGTCAGATAAAATACAATAAGCTTATGCGCGAGATTATGAATTCTACGCCTTCAATCGAACTGGAATCTAACAGTGTTAAGCGGCTCGACACTTCGAGCATTGTAATTGGCGAAGTAGATGGAAACAGCGTTTCTGACGTAGTGATTTTTGATTCAAAAGAAGACAAGGATCGACTCATAATTGCAGGCAAATCCGTGCTCATTGGTGCAAAGGAAGAAGGCGTTCTTATGCAGTTTGATATGAACGATGCGGCAATGCTTTCTATTGATGCAAACAATCGCAGTAACTATGACGTTCTTAGTTCCGGACGTACCGTAATGAATGTTTTTGATGCAGCATTCCTCGGAAACTATTCACGTTCTGCACGTGAAATGACAACTTACGACCTTACGCGAACAATCAGAGACATGAAAGCGGAAAAAACAGATAATCCGGGCACAATCAGAAAAATCAATTTGTGGGTAATGGAATGGCACAAAAAATTTGCAATACCATTCGGCTCAATCTTTTTTGCTTTCCTTGCATTTTCTCTGGCATTTTTGTTTGGTAAACATAACGGCCAGATGATTGGACTATTTCTGGGAATTGTAATTTGTGTACTGTATTGGGCAGTTCAGATTATTGGACAGCTGATGGTTACTAAAGTTGGACTTAATTCATTCTGGTGTATCTGGACACCGAATATTGTAATTGGTGTGGTGGGCTTTGTGTTCATGCTGGTACTTTTAAGAAAATAGGGACAATGAGGTGAAGCTTGTAATTTATCTTTTCAAAAAAATCATTCCTCTGTTTTTTGGTGCAATGTTTTTCTTTGCACTCGTTCTGAATCTTGTTGATTTGTTTATGAACATTGCAACCTACCTTCAGAATAACTGTACACTCAAAGACATGCTTATGGTTATGGCATACTATGTCCCAAAAACAATCTGGTATGCAGTTCCGGTTGCGATACTTTTTTCATCGTCATATGTACTTAGTGAAATGTATGCGGCAAACGAAATACAGGCACTCCTTGCGTCTGGAGTTTCACTTTTTAGATTTACAGTTCCTCTGCTTATTGTTAGTTTTCTTATGGCACTGGGATTATTTGCTTTTGAAAATAAATTTGTCGTGCAGACTTATGAAAAAAAAGTTGCTCTGCAGGATGTTTTACTCCAAAAACAAAAAAATGAAAACAATTCAAATGTAATTGTTCTTTCTCAGAATGGAAGAATTATTTACAAAGCTTCAAGATATATAGAAAGTCAGAAAAGACTTCGCGGCTGTTACTTTGTGTTCCGCAATGAAGACAGAACTCTTGATGCAATCATTTACAGTTCTCAGGCTCAGTGGAATGCTGATTTACATCTTTGGGAACTTGAACAGCCAGTACAGTATCAGATGGTTGGTGATACCCTGAAAATAACACCGCTTTCAGAGGATCTGGTAGCAGAACTTACAGAATCCTATGAAATCTTCCGAAAGACAAACGTAGATGTTCAGTCTGTAACTGCTGCTGAAGCTAAAATTTATGTTGAGCATTTAAAAAAGGCAGGTCTTCCATATAACGAAGAGCTTTCGGAGTATTATAAAAAATACGCATTTCCGTTTATCGTATTTATTGTTGTATTTCTTTCAATCGGACTTACCGGTAAAACCAGAAAAAATGTTTTGCTGATAAGTCTTGCATCTTGTATCTCTGCATCGGTTCTATTTTATGTTACAATGATGGTAACAATGGTTCTTGCTAAGCATGGATACATTTCTGCATTTTCCGGTGCCTGGTCGCCGGTAATTTTCTTTACTATAATTAGTATTGTGCTGCTGCGTTTTGCCCGCACTTAATGAGGTTTTTATGAGTGAAGTTTTAAAGATTTTTGATATAAAGCATAAGTCTGCTGATGGAAAGGCACGCACTGGAACTGTGCACCTTCCGCATGGTGATGTCCGCACTCCGGTTTTTATGCCCGTAGGTACAAATGCTACTGTTAAGGCAATGCCAAAGGATTTTCTTGAAGAAATTGATTTTGACATTATTCTTGCAAACACTTATCATTTATTTTTGCGGCCGGGACCGGATTTAATTAAAGAGGCTGGTGGACTCCACGGCTTTTCTCAGTGGAAGAAAAACTTTTTGACAGATTCAGGTGGCTTTCAGGTATTTTCCCTTTCCAAGCTCCGTAAAATTACAGATGAAGGAGTTCGCTTCCAGAGCCACATTGACGGCAGTTACCACATGTTTACTCCAGAAAATGTAGTTCAGACTCAGACAAAGTTTAATTCAGATATTCAGATGCAGCTTGATGTTTGTTCAGGCTGGGGCGTTGAACGTAAGGAAGCGGAAAAAGCTTTGCGAATCACAAGTGACTGGCTGCTTCGTGCAAAAGGTGAGTGGGAACGTCAGAGAGAACAGGGATATCAGGGAATGCTTTTTCCGATTGTTCAGGGAAACTTTTTTGAAGACCTTCGTACAAAAAGTGCCGAGTTTGTTTCATCCCTCGATATGCCGGGAATTGCAATCGGCGGCTTAAGTGTAGGTGAGCCTCCTGCTGAGTTTACAAAGTTTTTGAATTATACAGTCCAGTTCCTTCCGGAAGACAAGCCAAAATATGTTATGGGAATTGGTACTCCGGAGTATATTCTTGATGCAGTTCAGGCTGGAATTGATATGTTTGACTGTGTGCTTCCAACCCGAAATGCTCGAAACGGTTCTTACTTTACCCGACGTGGTATGCTTAGTATTAAGCAGGAACGATGGATTCATGATTTTGGTCCTATTGATCCTGAATGTAACTGTAAAGTTTGCCGTACTTATTCCCGAAGTTATTTAAGACACTTGTTTAAGGAACAGGAGATTTTGAGTTCAATTCTTGCAAGCTATCATAATCTATATTTCCTGAACGAGATGCTTAAGGAAATCCGCGTGGCTATTGATGAAGACCGATTTGAACAATACCGCAAGGATTTCTTGGAGAAATTCCACCAGGGAGTATAAATATTATAATGGATTGCTTCGCACTGCGTGCAAAGCAATCCATATGAAGGAGTATTATGAAAAGGTTTTTACTTTTATTATGTTTTGTTTTCTCTTTCTCATTATATGCTCAGAGTGCAGATGAAGAAATCAAAGCTTCAAAAGGTGGCATCTCAGAAATCCCTGCATCAAAAAGACCGAAGCCAATTGATAAAGAAAAGGCTGAAAAGGCTGCGGAAAAAGATGAATCAGAAAAAGATTACGAAAATAAATCAAATACAATAAAGTATGGTGTACCTTCAGAAATTTCAACTCTTATTGATGATTTAATCAAAAGTGAAGATCCCCGGTTTACAGAAGAAATATACGATGTTTTTCAGGTTTCAAAAAATACTGTAATCAAACAGAAAGCTCTTTCATATTTTAAGCAGCAGGAAGATCCGTGTCTTGAAGATTACGCAGTGGAAGTTTTGAATGACCCTTATGAAGAAAAGGCAGATCTTGTAAAAGCCTGCTTTCAGTATATTTCTGCAGTAAAAACAAAAGAAGCAATTC
>CAMNBC010000141.1 GCA_946532115.1 uncultured Treponema sp. | reverse complement strand
TTATCACTCATATCCTATTATTTTAATGGTTATCCCCTACTTAGTCAAACCAACAAAAATTTCACGGATTTTAGTTGCAAATTCCTCAGTATCCGCTCTAAGCTGATGAAGGAAGGCGTTATCCTGCAGAGGTCCTATTACAGCATTCATTTCTTCTTCATTGCGATAAACCATATTCCGGTAATAATCGGTATAATCTTTTTCGCGGGATTTTAATGATGCTGTAAAAATATCAAAAGCTACAAGAGTAACATCATCTGTAATATTGCGGTACAAATCTACAGAGAACTCTTCTATAGGACGTGAGTAAAGCTGCTCAAGAAGATAAAGCGCATAACGAACCTTATACTGCTCATAAGCACAATCACAGAGTTTATAAAAATGATGGATTGCAGCCCAGCTGTTAATGCTTCCGTTTTTGATTGAGGCAAACAGTTCCTGAACTTTTTCAGACGGCATAATCTGTCCACCGACATTTTCCCATTCTGTATAAAGAGGAAGTTTACGGATTCTTGCTACAAGGTCAAATGTAAGCATATCCTGCTTCAAATCCTGACAGAAGTTCATAAGAGTTCTGGTTGCAAAATATTTTACAACCTTGCGGTACATTTTATAGGCCTGAACCGGCTTGTAAATAACAGCACCATACTTCTTCTGACAAATCGGGTCAGAAAGAGTAAATTCTTCTTCCGGATTCTGATGAAGATAATCTTTTGCTGCCTGGAACTGCTCTTCCGGAGTTGTCTTTCCTTCAAGGCATTCATTATTTGTAGCCTGCAGATGTGCAAGCGTCAAACGGATAATACGATCCATGGCATACATTATTTCCTGCATTGTATCAGGAGCCATAGGATCGGTTTCAATCATCTGAATTTTCTTTACACGTTTATCACGTTTTATAAACTTATTTCTATTTCTGGAGATGGCAAACATATCATACATAAACCACCACGCAGGAATGATACTGATTTCCGATGCACCGTTTGGTCCCGGAGCAACAAGTGCAAACGGGTAAGGAATATCAAGTTCATACTGATAACTTCCTTTAGAAACAAGTACAAAAGACGCAAAACGGGAATTATGCTTAAAGTCACTGCACAAGCCAGGCCAGAAACCTCGCTTGGCAAAAATTTCACCATCAGGACTCCGGCTATTATGATTACTTCCGATTGTGGCACCGGCTGCAATATTACTCTGCCCCATAACTGTTGTCGCAATGAGGAATGAAGAATTATGATGCTGCTCGTGAAATGGAAAAATCAGGTTATTCAAAACTTCACAACAAGAAACAGTTGAATTGTCACCAAGTACAGAGTTCAAAAGACGGGCACCATACTTAATCTGACAGTTACGTCCAATCACAAATCTGACTGCAACAGCCTGATAGAAAATCTTACTGCCATAACCGAGAATTCCGTTTACCATTTCAACCCCTTCACCAACCTGCGAAGGCTCTTCTTCAGAAGAAAGGATTGTGATGTTTTTTAATTTAAACGCACCCTTGATATAGGTTGCCGCACCAATCTTAGCATCCTTAATAATATTTGAATTTTTAATAACGGCATCATCACCAACAATACCAAAAGTATTAAGTTCGCCGGTATTCCCCTGTTCTGTAAGTTCGACAAATCTGTTTAAAAGTTCTTCGTCATCCCGGTAATGAGACCAGATATAAGCATCGGCCGTAATCATATCTTCAAAAGCAAGAATCTTTCGGCCTTCATTTTCATTTGCAACTCCAATCCATATACGATGATCTTCGGGTTCACCCTTTTTCAAAATTCCGTTTCCGAATTTAGAGTGATTTGTACAACACATTTCCTGAATATTAAAAAGCATTACCCTGTTACCAATATGGTAATTATCAAGATAATAAACATTACGGATTACACAATAATCGCCGGTTATACAGTTACTGATTCGGGAACGACGGATACCACATTCAAGACGAAGATCATTATATTGAAGAGTAACTTTAGAGATTTTTCCAAGAATCACATAACCGGAAAAGAAGGAAAGATGTATTCTACTTGGATCAAAGCCATCTTCTGAATCATCTACATAAAAATTCTCCCAGGCTGGATCCTCATTATGATTCAAGTTTTTTTCGAGTATTTCTATTTCACTTTTTGTAAGATGGCGTTTGCCTTTTAATAGTTCTTCTGGAACTTTTATTTTTTCATCTTTAGCAGCAAAATCAAGTTTTACCATATCGTATCAGTGTACCCTATATTTCAAAAAGTGGAAAGTAAAAAATTATTATGATAAAATAGAAGGATGATTATAAAAAACAAGAAGATTTTGTCAATTGCCTGCGGCATTGTTTTATTTTGCGGGGGGAATGTAAGCGCAGCCCCGGTAAATGCCGTTCAGGAATATACTCTGGAAAATGGCATGCAGGTTTTTCTACTGGAAAATCCCAGTGATGCACAGATTCACGTTGAATATACATGCCGTGCAGGTTTTTCATCGCAGACACAAAGTACATGCGGTTTTTTTAAATTATATACAAGACTCATAAAATCTTCAAATCCTTCTATTAGTTTCAGAGACATTCAATGTAATGCCGATTCTTCGCGATATTTTCTTGATGTCAGCCCCGCAGAACTTGAAAACACTCTTTTTGAACTATCTGATGCTATTTTTGAAAATAATTTTTCTGATGAAGTTTTACGCTCTGAACTTACAACTCTAAAAAAAGAAGTAAGCAATAATGCTGATACAATGTCTGTTTATATAAATGCGGCAATTGATTCGAGAGTTTTTTCTGATGCGCCCTGGAAGCACGACTCCGGAATCTATCCGCCTATTTTTAAGAAAACAACTGAAAAAACTGCACGCACAATAATCAAGCAGATTAACGAACAGTGGTATACTCCAAAGAACAGCGCCATTTTTATCAGTGGAAATATAAATACAGAACGTACCATGCTTATACTCCGCAACAGTTTTGGAAGGTTTTATTCAAACTTCAGGACACCAATAGAAAAACCAGGAGTACCTGTTAACAGACAGAGAAAATACGTACTGCATTCTAATGAAATCTCCAGTGACCTTACTCAGCTGGTAATTCAGTATACAATTTTTGATATGGAAACCGCAGACTTACTTGCCCTTACGCTTGGCTATGAAGATTCTCTATTTAAGCAGCAGGTTTTGAGCTTTGATGAACTTAACATTCCTGGCGACGAATATATAAACGTTTCTGCTGCGCACAAAAAAGACAGTTCACGACTTATAATTCAGACTCTTCTGCAACCACCGGAAAATAAAAAAAAGGCAGCCGCGACAAACTCCTTCAAACAAACAGAACTCTTCTTAAAACAACTCGATTTGATTCCCCATATTGTACGGCAGGAAGAATTTGAATATGCAAAACAACAGCTGAATTACAGCCTGGAACGAACGGCAGGGGTAAGCCAGCCTCTAATGGAAAATCTTTCTGCATTCTGGGCAGTACAGCCATATGCAAATCAGAAAGAAGAAGAAAGCGAAAAATATAATTCACGAACCGCACAGGCCATGATGAGTCGCGAAGAAAAACTTCTCGAAAAAAATCTTTCCGAAACACTTTTTCAATTTCAAACCGAAGCCCCTTTTATTTTTGTAATTATAAACAGTAAAGATTATAAAGCTAACAAAAAAGCATATACAGCAGCAGGGTATGAAGAAATCAATGAAAAAAATGCCTCGTGGTATGTTCAGACAATGTTCAAAGAAATGAGAGAAGAACCTGTTATGCAGAATCAGCTTTATACAATCAGTAAGAATGTCACTGATAACAGTTACTTTCAGAAAAATCTAGATTTAATTAAACAACTTTCCCTTTCTAATGGAATTGAAATTATTACAAAACAAAATCCTCTTTCTGAACAAACTTCTCTTGTTTTGTCGATTAACGGAGGAAAATATAATTCAGCTGATGACAATGGATTTGAAGAGGTTATGATAAACCTAACTGCCACCCTGATTCAAAAGAAGTTAGCGGAAGCTCAAAGAACAGGTCTGCTAACAGGAGCTTTTTATGTAAATTCCGAAATGGAACTCAGCACCGGAAAGATTATCGTGGAGTTTGATGTGGAAGATTCCATTGCCGTGCTGCATGCCATAGCAGATGCCATTGTATACGGCGAAATCGCACCGGCAGATGCAGACCGTGCAGTAGCCTCACGCAAGTACAGAAAGCGCCTCGAAAACGGCACCGCCGCGACCCAAATGTACAGCACACTGATTGACCGCGCGTTCTCCGACAAACTGCTCACAAACATATTCGAAGCACAAAACGAAATCCTGCAGGACACAGATTATACAAAAATACTCGCCGCCTACCCAGCCATGCTAAACGCCTCGCGCTACACCGTAATACTCTGCGGGGCATTGCCGCCAGATCTCGCCCCGCTGCTCGAAGACACACTGGGCCAGCTTGCCGAACAAGACTCTCCCGCACAAAGTGCCGCACCCTCACAATATGCCACCACACAACCATTGCGCACTCCTAACCTTTCAAAAACACGCACTCTCACAACAAAAGTCCGACACACCTTTCTCACCGACATCCCGGCAGAAAAAGCAGGTCCACAACCCGCAGTCCTCATTCCAACCACAGAGTTCCTGGATCCTGTAATATATGCAGGTAATGCCCCGGAACCTTGTACAAAACAGGCTGCATTATACAACGCAATACTCAGTTATTTAGGTACACAACTTTCCAAAACACACCCTGCAGCAGTACAGTTTCCACGCAATAACCTTCCGCTAGGTTCAATTACAATTCAAAATGTAGTACACACCCGTGAACTTGATGCAGAATATAAAAACCTCATCCAGAAAATGGTTGACCAGATGAACCGTCTACAGGCAAATGAAACAATCATCCGCGAAATCAAAAACAACTGGATTCAAAAAGAAATGACAGATACTGGCTCAGACACAGGCACCGCACTTTTAATGCAAAGAGGCCTTGAACTCACTGGCACCGCAACCAATGCAGTCTGGTATCTCGAAGAATATAACTGGATACAAACTGCCACCGTCCAGGATTATCTTGAGATAATGGAATATTTCCCTCCAGTCCCGCAAGCCCGTGTATATTCCAGCGATTCAAAAAAATGAAAAATTTATTAAATTTTCTCGCAACATCTATTGACACTCAGGCCTGATTTCAATATATTAATATTCACGTTCAGCAATGAACCGGATGGTTGCTTAGCTC
>CAMNBC010000140.1 GCA_946532115.1 uncultured Treponema sp. | reverse complement strand
ATAATTTCCAGGAAGCAGAAGAAGATGCAAATGAAGACTTCAACTTCCGCCTTTCTGGAATTGATGATATTGTTGCCGGTGGTTCACTTTCTATCAGCGAACTTGCTGAAATGATAAAAACACAGCAGTACGAAATCACACAGCTGCGCAAGGAAAATAATCTGCTTAAGTCAAAACTGATTAAAGCTGCACAGCAAGGATTTAAGGTTTAAGCAAAATGTTTTTATATATCAACTTTCCATCATGGATACATGATCAGATTTTCCCAAACGTAAAATACCTTTCTATTTTGCGCTGGTATGGTCTTATGTATCTGTTTGCATTTGCAACCGCATACTTTCTATTGCAAAAACTTCGCAAGGAAGGAGCACTGGATTCTCCAGAGTACAAGGCAACAGAGGACGATGTTTACAGTTTCATTTTTACAGGCATTCTTTTTCTTTTGATTGGAGCAAGAATCTTTTCAACTTTGATTTATGACACAAGCGGACTTTATAAAGCAAAACCATGGTTAATTTTCTGGCCGTTTAATGCTAACGGAAAATTTACGGGGCTTGCAGGAATGTCTTACCACGGAGGATTTGTAGGCGGCCTTCTTGGAATGATTATCTGGTGCAAAATCAAAAAACAACCAGTCTTAAAATGGGTTGATGCTATGGCCTGCGCAATTCCACTTGGCTATACTTTTGGACGTTTAGGAAACTTTATGAACGGCGAACTTTACGGCCGCATTACAACAATGCCATGGGGAATAGTTTTCCCTGCAGCAGAACGCTTTTCTGCAAAACTTCCGTGGGTAAAAGAGTTCGCAGCACAAATCGGCATGGAACTCCCTGCAAGCGGCTTGGTAAATCTTCCACGCCATCCAAGCCAGTTCTACGAAGCCTTCTTCGAAGGAATTGTCCTGTGGCTCATTTTATGGACCCTTAGAAAGCACAAGAAATTTGACGGAATGCTCACCGCAGTTTATGCAGGCGGTTATGGCTTAATGAGATTCTTTATAGAATATTTCCGTGAACCAGATGCAGATTTAGGCTACAGAATTGCAAAAGACGCAAGTGCCCCAATTTACACAAACACTTCACTGCTTAATTTTTCAACCGGACAGATACTCTGTTTTTTAATGATGACATTTGCCGTAATATGCGCAATAATCGGATATAGACTTTCAAAAAAGAGGAAAAACTAATGAAAAAAAATACCAAAAAAATCGCACTTGCACTTTCAGTTTTTATGTGCCTTCAGCCGGTAATGTATGCAGTTGATGCAGAACTGAATAAAGAAATAATTGCCCTTGAACTTGAACTTACAAAAATGAAAACACGAATCGGCGAATACTCAGACATGAGCGAAGCTGCTTTGGCAAAAAAAATAGATAAAACAAAAAAGAAACTGGACAAAAAGAAGAAAAAAGCTAAAAAGGAAGCAGAAAAAGATAAGGAAAGAATTAAAGATGGCGCAAAAGCTACAGGAAAAGAGCTTAAAAATGCCGGAAAAGAAATAGGAGATACTTTTAAGGATATCTTCAATTAAAACAATATAGAAGAGAGGGTATATGCAAAAGATTTACAGTTGCGCTCACGCATCCGAACTGGAAAAATCCGCTAAGCAGAAATATGCTATCCCGGATTTTTTGATGATGGAAAACGCAGCAAGGGCAATGACAGAATTCTTCTTGCCTTCAGCGAGCGTTTTGATTGTTTGTGGAAAAGGCAACAATGGTGGTGACGGTTATGCACTTGCACGTCTTTTGCAGAACAACCTGAATGTATACCTGGCCGTTCTGGAAGAACCTGCCTCTCTTGAAGCAAAAGCCCAGTATGAAATGTGCAGACGGCTTGGCATTGAAACAATAAATAATATTGAAGAATTCAGCCTGTCTCTTAGTTCCAGTGACTATATTGTAGACTGTATTTATGGCACCGGTTTTCACGGTGAACTTTCGGAAAAAACAAAAAAAATCATAGAAACCTTAAACAGAAGCCGGGCAAAACGAATAGCCTGTGACATTCCTTCCGCATTAGAATTTAACGCAGAATACACAATAACAATGGGCACTCAAAAGCTTGAGCTTTATTCTGATAGTGCAAAATCTGTTTGCGGAAGCATTTCAGTTGCAGACTTAGGCATTTCAAAAGAACATTTTGAAGAAGTTCTTGCGCCGGACGCCTTTTTGATAGAAGCAGACGACCGCGAATTACCATTACGCAAAAACCGCGCTGCGCATAAAGGAAAATTCGGCCACACTGCAGTTTTGTGCGGCGACAAATGTGGTGCCGCTATCATTGCAGCAACCGCCGCCATGAACTTTGGAAGCGGTCTCACAAGCCTTGTAGAAAAACCGGATTTCACACCCCTTTCGGTTTCCCGCATTCCACTTTCACAGTTCAAGGTTTCCCCTTCCCTTATGATTTCAGACAGCATTCCTAAAAAAACAAGCTGCCTTGCAATTGGTTCCGGTTTTTCTGAATTTTCAGAAAATGCAGCCGAAACTCTTATAAACTGGTTTGAACAGACTCCATCTCCAGCTGTTGTACTGGATGCCGGAATGCTCACTTCTGAAAAAACTCTCGATTTACTTGAGAAACTCAACAAAGTTGATAACGCACGCATTGTAATAACCCCTCACCTTTCGGAACTCAGCAATATGCTGAAGCACTGTACTGACTTGCCGCAGGAACTCTGCCAGACAGCCGCGCTCGCACAAAATCCCGAAGGAAAAATTACCATTGGAAAAGCTCTCAACAAACGCTTTCCAAACACCACTGTAATTATGAAGAGTGCAAATACCTTTATTGCAAGTGGCGGCGAAGTCTTTATCATTACAGACGGCGCTCAGAGTCTTGCAAAGGGCGGCAGCGGCGACATTCTTGCAGGTCTCACTGCAGCTTTGCTTTCCCAGGGATATTCTGCAAAAAGCGCTGCAATTACTGCTGCCGAGCATCACGCCCTGCTTTCCCAGCAGCTTGGTGCCACTGCCTACGACCTTACTCCAGAAAAGCTGCTCTATAAAATCTTGCAATAGTGTGCTATAATTAAACCATGTCTAATACGTTGTTTTTGGGGAAAGATTTGCCGGATGGTCTTGGGTTTGCCGAGGTTCTGGCAGATTCGGGTCGCTCGGTTTTTGGCATTGCTAAGTCTGAAGCCGACGCAGCAAAGTTTGATTCGGAAAAGATTTACGCTACTACCTGGAATAAGTCTTCTGCAGTTTCTGCTCATTCGGTAATTATTCGTGCTGAAACCAGACTTGAAACTTTTGACGAGGTTGTGTTTTATTTTGATGCGGCTAATTTCTGTACTCAATTTGAAATTGACCGCACTGAAGACATCTCGAACGCTGTTGATACTATGCTCAACGGCTATCTGTTTGCCACTAACGAACTGCTCAAGCGGCTTGACCAGCGTAAGGAACGGGTTTCTGTTGTCTTCCTCGTAAAAGAATATCCTTCTAAATATGAATTGATTTCCTCTAAAGCGGCGGGGATTGTGCCGGCAAGTACAATTGTGAGCGCGGCACAGGCTGCGTTCTGTGCGCTTGCGGAAAGCTTCTCTACCAATGTTGCCGACCGTGATTATCTTTCAGTTATTCTTGCAAAATGCGCTTATTCTAACGACCTATATAAAAACGAAGATGCCATTGCCGAATGGACCATTTCTGCTTTTAATACTGTAAAAACGATGAAAAACCCGCAGACTGTAAAACAGGCAACCACCTGGAACAAGGTCGGCTCAAAGGTTTCAACCGGCTTTTCATTATTTAAATAAATAAGTGTCATGCTGAACTTGTTTCAGCATCTATTAATGAGATTCCGAAACAAGTTCGGAATGACGATCTTGGAGATACTATGGATCTGGAACTTTATATTGATTACGCCATACGCATTGCAGTAAGTTTCGCATGCGGTTTTTGTCTGGGAATTGAACGTAAATCCCGCCAGCACACTGTTGGAATCAGAACTCTAGTTTTAATCAGTATATCTTCGTGCCTTCTTTCCATTCTTTCTGTTTATATGGCAGAAACCTTTGATGTAACAGGCGACCCTACCCGTATTGCTGCAGGAGTTGCATCCGGTATTGGCTTTATTGGTGGTGGTGCAATCATGCGCTACGGCCTTAATATCCGCGGTCTCACAACAGCGGCCATCATCTTTACCGCCTCTGCAGTTGGTCTTGCCTGCGGTGCCGCCCTTTATGTTCCGGCTCTTCTTACAATGATTGCCCTTGCTGTTGTACTTTTCATTATGAATCGTCTGGAAAAGAAAATCTTCCCTGCGGCAAAAAATAAGATTCTTACAATTACATTTGGCGGCACTGACATTCCAAAAAGCTTTCTTACAGAAACCATGCTCCGCTACGGCTTTATAATTCATGATATGAACATTGAATTTGATAAACCACTTAATCAGACAAAACTGGTGTTTACATCAAAAGCGCCGGACAAATTAAACCTGATGGATTTTACAAAAGAGATTGAGAGTCTTGAAAATCTTGTAAATTTTAAATTGGATGATAAAGTTGCGGATTAGATCCCGAAACAAGTTCGGGATGACAATGAACGCGTCATGTTGAAGATGACAAAGAACGCGTCATGCTGAACTTGTTTCAGCATCTACTGTCTGGTTACTACCACAGAATTATCAGCATTACTAAAAGGAGCCGGAATATATTTATCTGCTTTCCAGTCGTTTTCCCAGCGGCAGCCATCTAAAAGATAGCGGAACTGATATTCACGGTCTGCAGCCAGATCAAGTGTTACTGAAAAACTTCCGTCTATACCAGGGGTAAGGGGGGTGTCTGTACTGCTCCAGCTGTTAAAGTCACCGGCAAGATTTATTGTTTTTGCACCCTGAGCAGCTTCTTTAGATACAATAAATGTTACAGTGCAGGTCTTTTTGTCTTTTGAAAAAGTTTTTTTTAATGACATTAATAAACTCCTGTGTACGCCTTTGTTGTGGCAAAAAATATTCCCCTTACTTATATTAAAAATATTGCATTTTTATCATTTATGCAATATATTATTGTACATTATCTAGGGATTATACCCTACATTCTTCTGTATTCCGTCGATTTATCCAAATTGCAGGGCGGACATCTTCTCGTATGAGAAGAAAAATCTTGCTAAATAGGAGGCTCGTTATGAGTACTATCTTATCTAACAATCATTATTTATTTACATCTGAATCTGTTGGTGAAGGTCACCCGGATAAGCTTTGTGATC
>CAMNBC010000139.1 GCA_946532115.1 uncultured Treponema sp. | reverse complement strand
TCTAAAAGTGATTCAAACTCAAAATCTTTACCAGATGCAATTGTCCGTGTTTTCTTGAAAGTCTTCAATGAAATGCAGGGCTTCTGTGGTTCACGTCCTTATATAGCTGATCTTGAACGTCGTTTATCAGATGAAGGCAAATACGATTTATTCAAACAGTATTTTAATGAAAGTTCAAAGAAAGACTGGAATGAAGAACGCCAGAGCGGAGCTTTTATTCTTAAACACATAGCTTATGCGTTAAACAAACTAGATTACATGAGTGAAGAAGATACACGCACATGGTATAACGAAGAATCAAAAGACTATCATATTAGTATAGAAGATTTTGGAAAACTTGTTCAGAAATATTGTGAAAAGAAAGGAAACAATCATCATGTTGTTTTCCTTGTTGATGAAATTGGACAGTATATTGCGGGTAATACAAAACTCATGTTAAACCTCCAGACTGTAACAGAAGATTTAGGTACAGCTTGTGGCGGAAAAGCATGGATTGTTGTTACTAGTCAGCAGGATATTGATAGCATCGTTCATGTTGAAGGACAGGACTTTTCGAAAATCCAGGGACGTTTTGATACTCGCCTAAATCTTTCAAGTTCGAATGTTGATGAAGTTATCCGTAAACGTATTCTTGCTAAAAACACAGAAGCTAAAAGTGTGCTGGAAAATTTATATACTACAAAAGAGTCAATCATTAAGAATTTGATTACATTTGCAGATCCTGTATATAAGCGTCTATATGAAAATGCAGAAGATTTTGCAGATGTATATCCGTTTATTCCATATCAGTTCAATTTGTTGGGTGATGTGTTGACTTCAATACGAGAACACAGCTCTTCCGGTAAGCATCTTGCAGAAGGTGAACGTTCAATGATTGCTTTGTTCAAAGAATCTGCAATGGCCTATGAAGAAAAAACGGAAGGAGTTTTAATTCCATTCAATAAATTCTATGATGCCCTTGCAAAATTTATCGATCATTCAAACAGTATTGTAATTAATCATGCGTTAGAAAATAAACATCTTGAAAATCCTTTTGATACTGATTTGCTTAAAGTTCTTTTCATGATTAAGTATGTAAAAACAATCAAAAGCAATATCGAAAATCTTACAACATTACTTGTTTCTCATATTGATCAGGATAGAGTTGAACTCAGAAAACTTGTTGAAGAATCTCTCCAGCGATTAGTTACAGAAACTCTTGTTCAGAAAAATGGCGATGAATATGTGTTCCTTACAAACGAGGAACAGGAAATAAACCGAGCTATCAATAACGAAGTTGTAGATGTAAGTGAAGTAATTGCTGCTACAAGTAATATTGTCTTTTCTAGCATTATTAAATCTGCTCGCTATTCATATACATCAAGGTATTTCTTCCAATTTAATCAGAAAGTAGATGGAGTTGTTCGTCATGATGGTGAATCTATAGGTCTCAGACTCATTACTCCATATTACTCAGATGCAAAAGATGATTCTGCAATGCGAATGCTTTCTATGGGAGCTTCTGATGCAATTATCAGACTTCCAGAAGATGTTACATTCCTTGACGAAATCAGAGAACACATAAAACTTCAGCGTTATATGACAAAAAATGCTAGTGAACTCTTAAATTCTCATAGAGTTATTCACGATGCAAAAGCTGCGGAACTTTCTGAGAAGAGTCGCAGGATTGTTACATTTGTAGAAAAAGCAATTAGTGATTCAGATGTTTACATTAATGGAAATGATTATGTTTCAAAAGCACAGGATGCAGACCAGAAGCTCAATGAAATATTAAAAAAGCAAGTTGAAGCAAATTATTATAAATTAAGCTATATGGAAAGCGAACCTAATGTTGCTTCAATTACTTCGATCTTTACCTCGTCAAATCAGTTAGGACTTACAGGAGGCTCCGGTGGAGTTAATAAACTTGCCCTTTCTGATATGGAACAATACATCACTAATAATCCTTCAAGTTCCAGAATGACGCTCAAAAGCATAATTGCAACATATACTGCTGCTCCTTATGGATTTACAGAGCTTGATATTGGATGGCTTTTGGGAAGTCTTTTCAAAGATAATAAAATAGCATTCTCTATTTCAAATAAAGCTGTCTCAATACTAGATAGCAAACCTGATGAACTTACGAATTATCTTACAAAACGTGAATATCAGGATAGATTAATTATTGAGCCTAAAAAGCATATCTCTGAAAAGCAGACAAAGATTCTAAAGGATTTGATGAATGATCTATTTGCATGTTCATTGAATACAGATGATGACGAAAAAGCTGCTTCAGATTTTAGAACAGAAGCTGGAAAACTTTTAGATTCAATCAAAGATTACTTGCGTGAATATGATTATAATCCAAGTCTCCCTGGAAAAGATATTCTTGAACAGGGTAAAGATTTCATGGAGAAAATCTGTTCATTTACAATATACACACAGCTTTATGACTATACTGAAAAGCATTACGACGATTTAATGGACTATGCTCAGGATTCAAAAGATGTAATCGACTTCCATAAGGGTGAACAAAAAGTCATCTTCAAAAAGGCACTCGAACTTAAAGTTCTTTACGAAAGCAGCAAGAATTATATTACGGAAGACGTCTTAACAAACCAGATTTCAAATATGCAGACCATTCTGCAGCAGAAGAATCCATGGTCTTCTATTCCAATGCTCAAGATGGCTAACAGTACATTCGAAACTGAGTATACAAAATTGCTTGGTAAAGCAAAATCAGATGAAGAAGCTACAGTTCAGGCAGATTTGGCAAGTGTAAATGAATATCTTACACAGAATAACTGCACGGATACTTTTGGAATCCAGACTAAGTATGATGATATTATCACTCGCCTAAAAGCATCAAATGATATTGCTAAGGTAAAATCATTCTCGTCAGAAAGTGCAACTGTAAAAAGCGGTTTGATTGCTCAAATTGCTCAGAGTCTTGTAAAAGCAGCTCCGGCAGAACCAGGCCAGGCTCCAAAACTTTCAAAGCCAGTTCATCTTAATACAGTTGTTTCTAACAAGGTTGTCCAGATTAATACAGACGATGATATTACACAGTTTACCACAGAGATAGCAGCAGCCTTAAAAGACCAGCTTAAGAATAATCCTGGTGGAATTACGGTATTATTATAGAAGGAAACATGTATGATGTTTTATTTTAATGATAGTGACATAGAGAAAAAACTGGATGAATTAATTGCCTCAAAATTTGAAACTGAAGTTACAGAGTTCAAAGAGGCAAAAAATTCTTTCTCTTTTGATGAATTAGGACGATACTTTTCTGCTCTTAGTAATGAAGCAAATCTTCATAACAAGGAATGTGCTTGGCTTGTTTTTGGTGTAGAAGATAAAAAGCACATTATTGTTGGAACAACTTATAGAACAAATGACAAAGACCTTAATAGCCTAAAAGAAGAGATTGCTAAACAAACAACTGAAAATCTCTCATTTATTGAAATTTATAAATGTTATAGAAAAGACGCTGATGGCAATGATAAAAGAATCCTGCTCTTTCAAATACCAGCAGCACCAAAAGGAATTCCTATTGCATTTAAGCGAATGTACTATGGTCGCGATGGCGAATCTCTTGTTGGTTTAGGGATTGAAGAAATTGAAAGAATAAGAGCACAGAGTAAAACAGTTGACTGGAGTGCAAAAGTAATTGAATCTGCCACTATAGATGATTTAGATCCAGCAGCAATAAAATTTGCCAGAGAACTTTACATCAAGAAAAATCCTCGTTTAGAAAATGAAGTACCTTCTTGGGATGATGTTACCTTTTTGAATAAAGCTAAAATCCTGATTAATGGAAAAATTACAAATACAGCAATAATACTCTTAGGTAAGCCTGAATCGGAACATTACATAAATCCTGCAACCAGCACAATTACATGGATTTTAAAAGATAAAGATGGGATCGAAAAGGACTATGAGCATTTTACATGCCCGTTGCTTTTTTCAATAGATGAGGTTTATAAAAAAATCCGCAATATCAAATATCGCTATATTGCAGAAGGTACTCTTTTCCCGGATGAAGTACAACAATATGAACCATATACAATACGTGAGGCATTGAATAACTGCATTGCACATCAGGACTATACATTAGGCGGAAAAATCATTCTTGTAGAAAAAGAGGATGGAGAATTGATTTTCTCTAATTCAGGAGATTTTATTCCAAGTTCTGTTGAAGATGTTATTAAATCTGATGCACCTGAAAACAGATATCGCAATTCCTTCCTTGCAAATGCAATGGTAAATCTTAATATGATTGATACTATAGGAAGTGGAATAAAGCGTCTTTTCAATATTCAAAGAAATAAGTTTTTCCCATTACCAGAATATGATTTATCTGATCATAAGGTAAAAGTAACTATAACTGGTAAGGTCTTAGATTTAAATTATGCAAGAAAGCTTGCAGTAGATAAATCATTGTCTCTTTTTGAAATTATGCTCCTGGACAAGGTTCAAAAAAACAAAAAGCTTTCAAGTGAAGAATATAAGCTTCTAAAAGAAAAAGGCCTTATTGAAGGAAAACGAAATAATTATTTCATTTCTTCAACAGTCGCTGAAAAAACAAATCAGAAATCAGACTATATGAAACTTCGTGGAATTAATGATGACTATTGTAAAAAAATCATTATTGATTATATCAAGGAATTTAAAACAGCCAAGAAGTCTGATATAGAAGAAACACTCCTTGAAAAATTAGGTGATTCTATGACTCAAGTACAGAAGAAAAATAAGATAAAGAATATTCTTCAGAGCTTAAGACGAGATGGAATTATAGAACCACAAGGTAAAGAGTGGATTTTATGCAAAAAGTAAAAATGTCTAAAAATGTCTAAGAACAGATAAAATCTTCCGGATTTAGACATTTTTAGACATTTCCGGATAAAAAGGATAAATAAAAACGGTAACGGAGACTAAATAAAATGAATAAAACGCTTATAAAGAACTTTGCAATTGATGCTCGTGTACGCCTGATTCAGATGGCTATTGATAATGCCGGTCTTGTTGGCGTTACAAAAGATAAAATTACTGAAGCAGTACAGAAAGGTGCAGATTTTGAAATTTATAAAACTGCTGCCGGAACTGACTATACCATTACTGGAAACAAAATTAAGCAAAGAAAGAATCTTGTTGAGCGTATAAATAAAATCGGCTTTGAGCAAGTTATGGAAGAGACAGCCTATACCTGGTTCAACCGAATTATTGCTATCCGTTACATGGAAGTAAACGACTATCTTCCAACCCG
>CAMNBC010000138.1 GCA_946532115.1 uncultured Treponema sp. | reverse complement strand
AGATTTTCTATAAATCGATTTATTATCGATAAAGCAATTTTTTTGTCATGAACTTCAGCTGCATAAGCAGAAAATTCATCTCCTCCTAAGCGGAAAACAATATCATGTTCACGGAAAGCGGTTTTCAGACAATTTGCAACATTTATAATTACCTTATCTCCCACTCCATGGCCGTAGGTGTCGTTAAAGTTCTTAAAATGGTCAACATCAAGAAGAATAAATAATCCTCCATTTCCCTGTTTCAGATTATCTTCAACTTTTAATTCGCCACTTACACGATTCAATAAACCTGTCATTCGATCTGTTTCAGAAAGTATAATGAGCTTTTGCTTTTCTTTTGCATCATTTACAATTTTATCGATATTCATAATACCGACAATTATTGTATCTGAATTCAATTTCATATATTTGAATTCGTAAAAATGTAGTTCTTCATTTTCTTCAATACGATAGCTGGAAGAATATTCATCAGACTCATTAAGTTTTTTAATTATGGTATCAAGTGCAATTGCTTCATTCATAAAGGCTTTGTCTTCTGTATAAACACGATGTTCAATATATTCTTTAAAGAAGGTATCGTAAGAAGAATCTGCAGAATAATTTTCCATAAAGGATTCAGGCATATAACCGCCAAGCTTAATAGGTTTTACAGTTCTTGTTGTAAGATTGATTGTAAGAATATTTGCATAATCACGGCTGAGAGCATTTACAATATTGAACTGCTCCATAAGATTGATTTCATTTCTTTTGTTTTCATCAATATCTGTAAAGAGTCCTACATAAGTTTGTGGCTTACCATCGGCACTACGGATAATATTTCCTGCTGCATGATACCATTTATATCCGCTGTTCTTTGTTAAAAGGCGGTATTCAACATCGTAAACTGTATTACCACTGGTATCATTTACAGTATCCCAGAAGGCTTTTAAAACTGCATCCTTATCACTCTTATGAAGTCTGTCAGACCAGGCTTCCAGTGTATTTGGAAATTCCTCTTCTAAATTAAAACCAAGAAGTTTACGGAAAGTATCTGACCAGTCACATTTTAGAATTTGTCCCTTTTCGTCAAACTCAATTCTCCAAGGACCAGAATTAAGAACTGAGTGAATAATCTGCATTGCATTTGTTTCTTTATTAAGCTTCTCATAGGCCAGCTGAGTTCTTTGACTGATTATCTTTTCCTGCTCAAGCTTAAAATGAGAAGCATTTCGGATAATCAAAATTAACCCGATAAAAAGCAATACAATTAAAGCAAAGGTAAAGAAAATATGAGTTCTTGTTTGATGCATAAGAGAAGCAATACTTGTACTTACCTGCTCATTAATAACAGTTTCGTAAACAAGAATTGTCATAATCCAGCCAGTGTTTTTTACAGGAATATAAAAGAGATGTGCCTCTTCGTTATCATAATTAACTTCTATTAAATCTGAGCCACCTGAAGAAAAATCATTTACAACTTTTCTTACTTTTTTAGAATCCTTTTCGCTCTCAGAAATTGCTGAAAGAAGATTTAAACCTGCAGGCAGCTTTCCAAAATCCGTATTTGTAAGACTTTCTCCATTTTTGTAATAGAGATTAAAGTAGGTTTCCATATTTTCATAACGATAGGCCATAGACCTCATCATCTGATTAATATCAATTTCGACAAAACAGGCTGTGATTTTTGAATTATTAAAATAAATTCCTGAAACCGGAACTGCAAGAAAAAGCTGTTTATCACCACCATAATTTAATACTGTTGAATAAATTGGTTCTGTAATTGCTTTAGCAAGGAAAGGATATCGGGTTTTTCCGGAACAGGTTGAGTGCGATGTATAAACAAGTCCATTTTCATCAACGAGGGCAAAGGTGTCCATGTTATAAAGCTTACGCATTTTACCAAGAAAGCTTCTAAGCGCTTTAGGGGATTCCAGATCCTTTTGGCTGATAATATCAAGTGCATTATTTACATACTTATATTTTTTATCAAGTTCATCTGAGATTAGAGATGTTCGGCTTTTTGCTATTTCCTCAATATAGAAATGACTGATTTTATCAATTGCTTTATCTGTAACTTCTTGTGTAGTATCTGCTGTTCTTAATGACATAATCAGAAGAAGAATAAGGAGAAGAACCATCGATGATGCTGTAAATATATGAATAATACGTTTAGTAAGTTTTTTCATAGCTGCCTCTCCTATTCCATTACACCATAAAGCGAGTGAAGCAGACCCACTGCATCATTTTGATAAAAGATTTTAGTTATTTCTTCTGTTTTTTCAGGATATAAACTTCCCGGGCTTACACCATCAGCAATTTTTACTGCAGTTGTAATTGTATCAAAACCAATTGAATAGCAGTCCTGAATGGCAAGGGCATAAATAATTCCATCGCGAAGATATTTTATTGCCCGCTCATCATGGTCCATTCCAACAATAATTACCTTGCCTGCTTTTCCCGCTTCCTCAACAGCTCGTCCTGCCCCTACCGGATTACTCATATTGCAGCAGATGATTCCATCCAGGTCCGGGTATTTTTCCAGAAATTCTTTTGTAAGATTATAGGCATTTACATCGCTGTCTTCATCATATTTTACATCAATAAGATTTATTCCTTCATATTTATCAAAAACGGTTTTTGCTCCACTTGCACGCTCTTCATGACAAGGAGCCCCTTCATTACCAACGAGCATTGCAACCTGTCCATTATATTTCAAATAAGAACAAAGAGCTTCTGCAAGGTCCTGTCCGTCTTTATAGTTATGAGTATTTCCTACATAAGCAATTCTGTTACAGCCATTTTCTTTTCCGGAATCTGAGCTTGAAAAAGTCATAACCTTATGTCCCTCAGAAATAATCTGATTTATAACCGGGGTAACAATATCTATATCTGCAACATCAACACCAATTACATCATATTCATTGAGGGCTGCTGCTCTTTTGATTCGCTGAACCTGATCGTAGGCTGACATTGCATCCGGAGCCCGGTAGTCATAGGTTATATTAATTCCCTTTTCTTCGTACTGGCGGACTGCATCTTCCATGCCAAGAGCTACGGCATCCCACCAGGCATGGACTATTTTATAGGTAAAATAAAAATTATATTCACGATTTTTAGGGTTATAAACATCAAGGACTTTTTCTTTTATAACACTTGAATCATTAAAACCGTCTTGCGAGTGAGTATTATGAGAATTTACATTGTTATTTTGATTTTTGTTATTACGTTTTTTTAATGCTTCAGATGAACAGCCTGACATTACAAGCACAAAGGTAAGGATGGTCAAGCTGAGAAAAAATTGAATAAATCTCATATTTCTCATATCTTTAATTCCAATAAGCAATTATAAAATATATTTTAAATCTAAAAGTATGAAAAAACAAGTAAAAATAACAAATAATTTTATTTACATTAATAATTTTATTGAAAAGATTTATTATTAAAAAAAATATCGCAAACTGAACCGAATCGATATATAATGTAATATATGGAAGATTTATTTGAAAGAACTATTCTTATTGTAGATGATGAAGCAATTAACCGCGAAATTCTTGGTAATATTATTCAGTCTGAATACAAAGTTATTTACGCAGAAAATGGAAAAGAAGCTTTAGAAAAAATACAATCTGAGGGCATTTCAATTTCTCTGGTGTTACTTGACTTGCTTATGCCTGTTATGGACGGCAATGAACTTTTAAAGGCTATGAATGAAGAAGGCCTGATTACAGAAATTCCTGTAATTGTCCTTACGTCAGAAAAATCATCAGAAATTGAAAGCCTTAAACTTGGGGCTGCAGACTTCCTTACAAAGCCTTATGACAGGCCGGAGGTTATTCTTGCCCGGGTACGTCATTCCATTGAGCTTTTTGAGAATGCAAAAATCATTCATGCTACAGAGTTTGATAAGCTTACCCTGCTCTACAGCCAGGATTTTTTCTTTGAATACGCTTCCCAGTTTGACCAGCGTTATCCCTTGCAGAAAATGGATGCAGTAGTAATTAACTTTACCCGCTTTCATCTTTTAAATGAGCTGAAAGGACGCATGTTTGGAGACCAGATACTTTCGGCAATGGCAGACGGAATCCGCAGTACGCTTTTAAAGACCGGCGGTATTGCAGGCCGCAAGGATGCAGACACCTTCTTTGCATATATTCCTCATATTGATGACTATAAAATCTTTATTGAAAAAATAAACGAAAAGCTTTCTTCCCTGCTCAAGGCTTCGGAGACAAGACTGCGCCTTGGAGTTTATACGGATGCGGAAAAATCACTTCCGATTCTCCTCCGCTTTGATCATGCCATTCAGGCCTGCAATTCTATCCGCAATAAGGCCGGAGAAGAAATCTGCATTTATGACAATCAGATGGCAGAGCGCGAAGTTTTCAACGCCCACCTGCTGGAAGATTTTGAAGCCGCAATAGAACAGAAGCAGTTTAAGGTTCAGTATCAGCCAAAGTTCAACATCACAGGCGACACCCCAAGGCTATGCTCTGCAGAAGCCCTTGTCCGCTGGATTCACCCGGAGCTTGGCTTTGTACGCCCAGACCTCTTTATTCCTCTTTTTGAAGAAAACGGCCTTGTTACCAAGCTTGACCGCTACGTCTGGGAAGAAGCCGCAAAACAGATTGCCCTCTGGAAAAAAGAGCTTGGCATGACCATTCCTGTTTCCGTAAATGTTTCCCGCGTAGACATAGCCGCTCCCGACATGACCGACTTTATCACAAAGATTGTAAAGAAAAACGGACTGGAAGCAAAGGACTACATGCTGGAAATTACGGAGTCTGCTTACACTTCAGATTCAAATCACATTATTGAGGTTGTAGAAAAGCTACGCTCCCTTGGACACAAAATAGAAATGGATGATTTTGGCTCTGGCTACTCTTCCCTTAACATGCTCACATCCATGCCGATAGACGCACTTAAAATGGACAAGGCCTTTATCCGAAATATCCAGCCGGGCAATAAGGAAATGGAGCTGGTAAATCTGGTATTGAAAATCGCCCAGACTCTTGGAGTTCCTGTAATTGCAGAAGGGGTGGAAACTGAGGAGGAATGCAGGCTATTGAAGGAAGCCGGCTGCGACATCATTCAGGGCTATTATTTTTCTAAGCCGCTTCCGCCGGAGGATTTTTCAAAATATGCCGGCAATGACAAGGGAGAGGCAAAATGATGACTGTAGAATCCCTTAAAACTGCCGGAGCAAATGTAGAGGAAGGACTGGCCCGCTGCCTGAACAAGGAAGACTTTTACCTTAAAATGGTAAACATGGGCCTGACAA
>CAMNBC010000137.1 GCA_946532115.1 uncultured Treponema sp. | reverse complement strand
TTTGGTGACCGCGACATCTTAAAAAACGTAACAATTAATTTACAGACCGGTTCTAAGGTTGCACTTACAGGTGCCAATGGAGCCGGTAAATCAACTCTTATAAAAGTTCTTGCAGGACTTGTTCCGCCGGATAGTGGAAGTCGTGCAGTGCAAAAAGAGTGCCGCATTGCATATCTGCCTCAGAGCGGGCTTACACATCATGGCTGCACTTTGCGCGAAGAAGCCGACAAGGCTTTTGAGTTCGGTTACGAAATGCAGCGCCGCATAGACGAAATCGGCTTGCAGCTCGAAAAAGGCGAGGGCAATACAGATGCTCTTGTAATTCAACAGTCAGAGCTTATTCAGAAACTGGAAGACAGCGGCTGGCACCGGCGAGAGGCTGCGGCAGAATCTGTATTGCTTGGTCTTGGTTTTTCTCGTTCTGATTTTGAGCGGGATACAGCAGAATTTTCCGGCGGATGGCAGATGCGTATTGCACTGGCAAAGGCTTTGATGCAGGGGCCGGATATCCTTTTGTTAGACGAGCCTACCAACTATCTTGATATTGAAGCACGCAGCTGGCTCGAACAGTTCCTTCAGAATTTTAAAGGCGGTTTTTTGCTTGTAAGTCACGACCGCTATTTTCTTGATGTTACAATCAACGAGGTCTACGAACTTTTTAACGGAGACCTCAAGCGATATCCAGGAAACTTCAGTCATTATGAAAAGGTTCGCGAAGTAGAATTAAAAACTCTTATTGCCGCTTACGAACAGCAGCAGGAAGAGATAAATAAACTTGAAGATTTTATCCGCCGTTTTGGTTATAAAGCAACAAAAGCAGCACAGGCTCAGGAATACATGAAAAAACTTGAGAAGATGGAACGAATTGAAATTCCAGAATCTCTCAAGAAAATACACTTTTCTTTTCCTCCGGCTCCGCACAGTGGCCGCCTTGTAATGCGGCTTAAGGATATAACCAAGTCTTACGACGGCAAGTTTAATGTTCTCGACAAACTGGAACTTACACTCGAAAATGGCGAACGACTTGTTGTTGCAGGACGTAACGGTGCTGGTAAGTCTACACTGCTTAGAATTATAGCCGGTCAGGACAGCGCATTTACAGGCGAGGTTGTGCCTGGTGCTGGCGTGCAGATCGGCTACTTCTCTCAGGATAATGCTGAGACTATCCGTGGTAAGGAAACAATTTTAGATTACCTCGAAGCCCGTGCTCCACTGGAACTAATTCCAAAACTGCGTGATATGCTGGGGGCTTTCCTCTTCCGTGGCGACGATGTTTATAAATCTCTCGATGTTCTTTCCGGTGGTGAAAAATCCCGTATTGCACTTTTGCAGCTTCTGCTCAGCCCTGTAAATCTTCTTGTTCTCGATGAACCTACAAACCATCTTGATATTCATTCAAAAGACGTGCTCCTTACAGCTCTCCGCGATTTTGGTGGCACTGTAATTTTTGTAAGCCACGACCGCGGATTCATAGAACAACTTGCAACTTGTGTCCTCGAACTAAAACCTGGTCAGTTTAAAAACTATCCTGGAAATTACGAGTTCTATATGGAACAGCTGGCAAAACTTGAGACTCAAGAAGGAGGGGAATGTCTTCCCCCCGCTTCAGCCGGCAAGCCGTCTTCCGCTGCCCCTTCTCCTAAGGGGGACACCCCCTTAAAATCCCCCGCAGATGCGGCGCTTTCCTGGGAAGAGCAGAAACGTCTTGATGCCGAACGACGAAAAATAGAAAAAGAAGTTGCACGGCTTGAATCAAAAATTACTGAACTTGAAGAAAAGAAATCTGAGCTGGAAAATAAACTGGCCGACCCGGCTGTATATTCCAATGGCGAAAAAGCAAAAGCGGTTCAGCGCGAAATCAACGAGCTTGCTGCACAAATAGACGAAACAACAGTAGCCTGGGAAGCTGCTGCTGAAAAGTTGAACTGACAGGCGGGGCGTTACGGGGCAGAGCCCCGTTAGAAGGGGTAGGGCGCAATGAAATGCGCCCGAGGGGAAGGCTTTCCCCACAAGGAGAAAATATGGATACAGCACTTTATCTTATTCCCGTAACTTTGGGTGAAACAGAAATTTCTCAGGTTCTGCCTGCTTACAATCACGATATAATTGTAGGAATCAAACATTTTATCGTTGAAAATATCCGCTCGGCACGCCGTTTCCTAAAGAAGGTAGAAAAATCCATAGACATAGATACTCTTACTTTTTACGAACTGAACCGCCACACAGACCGTAAGTTTATCGGCGAATATCTGGAACCGCTCAAACGTAAAGAGCCGGTTGGAATAATCAGTGAGGCGGGCTGTCCTGCAATTGCAGATCCTGGTGCCGACGTGGTAGCCATTGCTCAGCAGAGAGGTTATAAAGTTGTACCTCTTGTGGGGCCGTCATCAATTATAATGTCTGTAATGGGAAGTGGCTTTAATGGTCAGAGTTTTGCATTTAATGGTTATCTTCCTGTTGAAGTTCCGCAGAGAATCAAGGCTCTTAAAAAACTGGAACAGAAAGTACAGAACGAAAATCAGACTCAGCTTTTTATTGAAACTCCTTACCGCAATGCAAAAATGATTGAAACAATTTTGAATGCACTCAATCCAAAAACAAAGCTTTGTATTGCAGCAGGAATTACCTGTGCAGAAGAATATATCAAAACCCGCACGGTTGCTGAGTGGAAAAAAGAAAAAATTCCTGAGCTTGGAAAAATCCCTGCAATTTTTGTTATCGGAAAATAAGCAGTGTAATACAATTAAATTGTATACAATCTATTGACACTAATTTGTATTATTTATATACTCCAAATCAGCCGGCTAGAAAAATGCTAGAGTAATAGCGTAAAATTTGTTACAATTGGAGTATCCTATGGAAAACTTAGAAACCTTAAATTTCGATTATGTAATTATTGGTGCAGGTCCTGCTGGTCTTGCCAGTGCTCAGTATGCAGCCCGTAGTGGTTTGAATACTGTTGTTCTTGATCCTGCTGGAGCTGGTGGACAGGCACTTCAGATTGCAGAACTGGAGAATTATCCTGGAGTGTATCCGGTTGTAAACGGTGCAGACTTTATGGATAACATGCGCAATCAGGCAGAAGCCTTTGGTGCAAAAATCGAACTTGTTACTGTTACTTCCATAGATAAAACAGGCAGCGACTTTATTGTTACTACAAAACATAAAATCTTTAAGGCACCTTGTTTATGTCTTGCAACTGGTGCATTCCACAAAAATCTTGGGGTTCCTGGTGAAGCTGAATTTACAGGACGCGGAGTTTCTTACTGCGCTACCTGTGATGGTCCTTTCTTCCGCAACCGCAAAATTGTTGTAGTTGGTGGCGGCGATTCTGCCTGCAGTGAGGCGGTTTATCTTTCAACTCTTTCAAAAGACGTTACAATCATTCACCGCCGAAACGAGTTCCGCGCTCAAAAGGCTGTTGTAGACAAAATGCTTGCGGCTGGTGTAAAGCCTGTATATGATACAGTACTTAAAGAAATCAAGGGCGGCATGAAAGTTGAATCCCTTGTAATTGAAAATGTAAAGACTGGTGAACAGAGCGAACTTGCCTGCGATGCTGTATTTATTTTTGCAGGAATGGTTCCTCAGACTGAACTTGTAGACATGCTTCCAAAAGATGGAAACGGCTACATTGTAACTGATGAAACTATGGCAACTTCTATGCCTGGCCTTTTTGCTGCCGGAGATGTCCGCAGTAAATCGTTCCGTCAGGTTGTAACTGCCACTGCTGATGGAGCAATTGCCGCTCATTCTGCTTACGAGTTTTTGCATAAATAATTTTGACCGGCGATGATGATGAAAGTTAAAAAGTTAGTTACTACTATATTAATTCTTGCGGGCAGTCTCTTTTTGGGGCTGTCTGCTCAGCAGACTCCTACGGTTAATTTCTGGACCCGTATGGCAAACGATGAGCTTGCTGCAAAAATTACCGATGAAATGACAGATTCTGAGCTCCTCTCTCAAACCTTTATGTTTGGCTGGGCAGGAGCCGAACCTCCTGAGCTTTTGTACCAGTGGGTGGAGCGTGGACTTGGCAGCGTAAAGGTTTTCGGCTGGAATACGGACGATATATATCTTGTTTCAAAATCGATTGCAAGCCTGCAGCGGGAATCTGCAGAAGGACGTTTTCAGATTCCGTTATTTGTTGCAACTGACCAGGAAGGCGGATGGATTCGTCACGTAAAGGGCGATACTTCAATTACTCCGGGAAACATGGCAATTGGTGCAGGTGGTTACCCTTCAGATTCCTGGTATACCGCTTATTATATCAGCCGCGAAATCAAAACTCTTGGAATCAATATGAACTTTGCGCCAACTGTAGATCTTTTTACAGATCATGATTCGTCTATTATTGGCACAAGGTCTTTTGGGGATGATCCAGATAAAACTGGTATTCTTGGAGCAGCCTTTGTTTCCGGCTCAGAAGCGGCAGGGGTGCTTGCTACGGCAAAACATTTTCCCGGGCATGGTGATACAAGTCTCGATTCTCATGGTAAGCTTCCTGTAATTAATATTGACTTTGATACTTTTAAGAACCGCGAACTTACACCATATCTTTATCTTATAAAAGAAAATGTACCAGCTGTTATGTCAGGTCATTTAAGTTTTCCTCTTATTGAAACATCAGGAGCTCCGGCTTCACTTTCTCATTATTTTCTTACCGACCTTTTGCGAAATCAGCTGGGGTACAAAGGCCTTATTATAACTGATGATATGATGATGGTTGGTGCAACAGTTTATGCGGGAACAATGTCTAATGCGTTTAAGATGGCTCTTGAAGCAGGGAACGATATTATTCTTTCTTCTACAACGGCAAAATTAAATGAGGCATTATGGCTCAAAAATCTTGAACTTATGACAACTGACAGTACATTCCGCGAGCGCGTAAAAGATGCAGCCCGCCGTGTAATAAAAGCAAAACTCGACTATTTTAAGTCTGGCAATGCAGCGCCTCTTTATCCGGATACAGATGCCATTGATTCTCACATTCCGGACCGCGAAGGCGAAAAGTTTTTCCTTGAGCAGGCTTGTCGTTCTGTGACTGTAGAAAAGCAGGGAAGTTTGCCGCTCAAGGCAGATAAGGCTGGTCGCGTGCTTTTGATGGGCTCGCTTACAAGCTTCTTCAAAGCCGGAAAGCAGCGTTACCCGGATGCCGGAGAATTCCATTATACTTACGAAACCGGTCCTAATGAAACTCAGTGGGTTTTAGATAATCTGCCGGGTGTTGCTGCAGGTTATGATACTGTAATAATTTGTGTTTCAAGTGAAAATCATGTAAAGATTGCCAATTATTTTAGGGGTTCTGGAAAGCGGGTTATTGTGCTGTGTAATATGAC
>CAMNBC010000136.1 GCA_946532115.1 uncultured Treponema sp. | reverse complement strand
ATAAAAAGGCGCAGTGGCAGCGTCTATTCAAAGCTCAAGAAGTCACGGCATCCGGGACAGAAAGAATGAAAGGCGGTCTAAGCCGCATATAATCTTCATTTTTCAAAAGTCCCGCCGTATACGCTTCAGTTATGCGAGATGCTCGCCGCCACTGTCCTTATTTTCAATTTTCTTATCCCCGTAAAACTTATCGGGATTAAAAGCTTCTTTCCGCTTGAGCATGTAATAAACCGTACGCCCGAGTTTCTGTGCAATGATGCTCATGGTGAGTTTTGTGAACTTCTATTTATAAAATAGAGCACAAAACTCAATAGCGAAGCGTACTTTTGCTTTTCCATAACGCTGCACAATCTTATCATGCAACCTCTGACCACGTTCATTATTGCGGAGAAAGAGAACCGCACCTTCCGAGAATGCCCACTTCAGATGGACGTTTCCGATTTTATTATGTCCGCCTTTTTCTTTCTTACCGGCAGACTCATGGGAACACTTTACAAGCCGGCAGTAAGAGATAAACTTCCCTACATCTGAAAAACGATGGATGTCATCTATCTCGTAAAGAATTGTAAGGGAAAGTATAAAGCCGAGGCCCGGAACTGAATTGATAATGCTGTACGAAACAGGATCCTGCACTTCCATGCAGTCCTCAATCTGAAACTCAAGTTTTGTGATTATGTCGTGGTAAGCCTGGAACATGGCAAGATCTGCATTCACCATTTTTAAGGTTGCCGGATCAGTGAACTTCTGTGGAATTGTATTTCTGTAAACTTCACTCCTCATTCGGGAAGATGTCAGGGGTTCATTTATATTGTACTGATGATTTGTATTTTGAAGATGAACGGAAAGTTCGGCGCGCTGTCTGACAAAGAAGAGCCGTCTTCTGAGCAGGTCGCGTACTGCACGCTTTGCTTTTGGATATGCATATGCAATCGGGAACATTCCACCGCGAAGCAGGTTTGCAATTTTTTCTGAATCGATTTTATCACTTTTTGTTTTTCCTCCGTGGATTGATTTCATGTAATAGGCATGTCCCAGTGCAAAATCGATTCCCTGCTCCGCACAGAAATCTGCAACCCAGTACCAGGTAAAAATGCATTCAACTCCAACAACAATGTCCTTTCCAAAAGTATTGGTCACAAGCTCCAGATTATCTCTGGAACATTCCATGTTTCTGTGGAATACAGTTTCTCCGATGTTGTTGATAACACAGATGTACATGCTCTTATAAAAAAGCCGTTAAAAAAAATGCAATGCATTTTTTAGGCTTTTCAACAAAATTGCTCGCGACATTTATGGAGCGCGTTCTTGCGTGAAGGTCTATTCCAATGTAAAATTGATGCTGGTTCTTATAGAATCTCATTAAGGTCCCCCTGTCGAATTAATTAGGATATTGTGCCCTGATGGACTTATCTATCTTAGCATGATAAACCTGGGGCCTTAATGATTTTCAAAGGTTCGTAGCCGACAGGCGGTCAAGCCGCCTGCGGTACAACCAGTTGTTAGGCGGACGGCTCACTGAGCCGCTTATTGTTAATAAGTAAAGTCCTCCAACAAATTTTCTCAAAAAAAATAAAATCATAGGAGGATTTTATGGCTAATAGTTCAGAATGGCAATGTAGAAATTGTGGGGAACACCCATCTTCTTTTGTTGGTGATACACCATCAACAAATGGAAGATGTCCTGCAGGAAATAATCATGTATGGATGCGAATTCCAGAAGGACCAACAACTTCAAATAAATGGCAATGTATTCATTGTGGCTCCCATCCTTCTTCGTACGTAGGAAAAAGACCTAGTTCTGGCTCAAAATGTCCAGCGACAGGTTTTAAGCATGTTTGGGAACTATTATAGAAAATAAATTACTCATAAAGGGCGACTTCACGTCGCTCTTTATATAAATTATTGGAGAAAATGGAATGAAATATTGGCTTCACAGAATCGGTTATTTACAAAATGTATCTTATCCATTGTTGGAAAAAGGATATCTTTCAATTGGTTTCTCTGATTTTTGTTATGATGATTTTTTCTATAGTGTAGCAGAAAAACAAGATTGGAATTATATGGAAAATGATTTCAACGAAGTTTGGGGATTTATTCCAAGAATTCGATACAATCTGTGGCGTTTTTTAGCGGAAATGTCAAAAGGTGATTATGTTGTTGTTCCTAGTTGGGGCACATTTTCTGTTTATGAACTTTGTGGCAATCTTCCTCTTATGATTACGGACAAAAATATAGATTTGCCGACAGAAGATTGGAGCGGAAATAAAATCCATAGAAATGAGAAAACGGGATTTATAAAGCTCGATTATGAAAAAAAAGATTTAGATATAGGTTTTCTATGGAAAGTAAAAACAGTCTGTAAAGATATTTCACGTTCAGATTTCGCTGATTCTGCACTTACCTCCCGAATGAAAATACGAAGTACAAATGCGGATATTTCAGATTTAGAAGAAAGTATAAAAAAATCTATTTCATCATTTAAAAATAATAAACCAATAAATCTAAAAGCTGATCTTTTAGAAAATTCTGTTGATATTTGGAATAAAACAATTCTTGATGAACTTAATCCAGATAAATATGAAAAGCTTGTTCGATGGTATTTTAGGAAAATTGGTGCAACAGAAGCATATATTCCTCCTAAGAATACTATTGATAAAGTCGGAGATGTAGATGTAATTGCAAACTTTGAGAATTTGCGGACAATAATAAATGTTCAAGTTAAATTTTATAAAGGAGAGACATCTAATTGGGCAATAAATCAAATTAATGATTTTGCTAAATCAAAAGAAACAATATCTGATGGATATAACCGACAGTATTGGGTTATTTCTTCTTCAGATAGTTTTTCGGAAAAGAGTTATAATCTTGCAAAGGAAAACAATATACTTTTAATTGATGGAAAGCAATTTGTAAAAATGCTTCTTAATGTTGGTCTTGACTCATTAGAGTCATTTGAAGATTAATAGTATTTCGCCTAACAAGAAGTTCAAAGCCGACACAGGCTCAAGGACTGTGCGGTTTAACTCATTGTTATGTGGACACCCGCACTGGGGCGCATGGTAAAAGAATGAATGAAAAAAAATATCTCGAACAAAGAGCAAAAAAAGTTTCTGTAGAAAAATTTAAATATGTTTTACCAAAAGTTCCTGAAGCAGAACCTGCAGATTCTACGGAATTAGAAAAAGACATGTCAAGGACTTCTATGAATGCAATGTGGGAAGAATTAAAAAATGACATATGGTGAGTCCTACCATAAGTGGAGTCTTTAAAAGGAAATCTCGCCTTTAATCGCGAGTGTTTCACGGAGGTCGTAAGTATTCTTACGACCTCGATTTTTTAAACTAGAACTTTAATGTAATTTCTCGCAATTTGCATTATCCTTAAACAAAATTAAGAGCAAGCATGCGCAGTGAGAAACTTTTCAGAAAAATCAAACGAGTAATTTCACAATTTATTGAAACAGAATACTGGTATCGCTTCCGCCGACTTCCAAGTTTCTGGTACGACGATAAACAAAACATCTATAGTCCATTAAATGAGAAGATTCCTGCACGTGACTGGCTTACACGAACTTGGGATGGTGAAAATGATATTCTTGATATAATGCGCCTTAAAATTGAACATATGTTCTGGAATCTCAAAGAGCATGGTAATCAGGCATATTTTTATCTAGATTCTGGCAACCTTAAATCACAATATCGAGAAGCTGTACCAGATAGTGATAGGAAATGGGCAATTGATCAAATTTTTAATAAATATTTTTCTGGAATCAAACCAAAGTATTTAAGCTGGAATCATTCTTTCTCTGAAGAATGTCATGAGACACGTAATTGGAAATCACAGCTCTGGATTGGAAATACATACACTCAAGAATATGATAGAGAAGATTCATCATCTGTTATAAATGATTTTGAAAATCATTCAGACTCTGGTCTTTGTCATTACTATTTAATTTGTCAGGGAACTTCATCTCTTAAAGAGAATAAAATAATCAATAGGATTTTTTATATCGCACACGAAACTGATATCCAGATTCCTCCAAATGAAATTCCAAAAGATAAAAAACTCTATGACTTTAATAAAGAAGATTTTCTTAAAGGCATACATAAAGAAGCACCTCAATATAGAAAAAAAGATTTTACGAAAGATTTTGAATTGTCTGCTAATTTTGGAACTTCTCCTTTCTCAGATTTGCATAAACTTCAGGACACGATAAATCAAAATAAAATTCTAATCCCTAATATCATAGATGAAATTATTTCTGGAGAGCAGAGTTTTTATATTTCAATGCCTGATTATAGAAAGCTTTCTCCAGAAACAAAAAAACTTGTCCGCGGAAATAGACGTACCCTGACTCAATTGTTACATCTTCGTCACCTTATAAAGAATATTCAAAAGATTGATCACATGAATAAAAAATACACAAGGATATATCGTAATAATGAGAAAATGAATGAAATATCTCAGAAAGAAAAAATACTTGCTTATAAAAAGGCAGAACAGTTATATAAAGAAGACAGAAAAACTGCTTACCGAAAACTTGCAGATTTTATGGCAGAACAAGGCGATTGCTGGTGGGATTAAGTATTTCAGAGCCCGCCTTTTTTCTTGTTAAATCAGTCCTAATATGGTAACATATAAAGACTGGAGGTTTTTATGATTACAAATGTACAAGAATGTATTAAACCGATTTCCTATGTAAAAACAAACGCTGCAGACATGATGAATTTTGTAAATGACAAAAAAGAACCGTTGATTATTACACAAAACGGTGAATCAAGAGCAGTATTAATCGATGTCGAATCATATCAGGAAATGAAGGATGCGTTCAATTTGTTGAAAATCATTCAATTCTCCGAAATGGATGTACGTGCTGGAAGAACAAAACCAGCAAAGGAAGTCTTCTCAACTTTAAGAAGGAAGTACAATCTTGGAAGATGAAAAAATTGAAGAAATTATAATTTCAGAATTTGCTGAAACAGATTTGGATGAAATTGCATCTTATTATTATTCCCAAAGTCCAGATTATGTTGAAAGAATAATTTCAGAATTTGAAGAAAATATAGTATCTCTACAGAAACATCCTAAAAGTGGAAGAACTGTTCCCGAATTGGAACGTCAGGGTATAACAAAATATAGAGAATTGATTCAAGAATATTATAGAATCGTTTATGAAATCTCAGGTAATAAAGTAATAGTTCACACAATAATCGATGGACGAAGGAATTTTGAAGAAATAATAATTTCAAAATTATCTCGATATTATGGTAACAAAACCTAACAAAGTTTCGTAGCCGACAGCGGGTCGAGCCCGCTGCGGAACAATCAATTGTTCCGAGCCATTATTTCGATGAGCCTAAAAAATGCT
>CAMNBC010000135.1 GCA_946532115.1 uncultured Treponema sp. | reverse complement strand
CTTTAAGATAAGAGGTAAGCTGCTCAACTGGCAGAAAGGACTCATTAAGTGGTAGAGAAGTCAAGTTATAGGTTTTAGGTGCTAGGTTACAGGTGCTGGCACGATACTTTTCAGCAGGCGTTGTAACCAAGTTTGCTACGCAAACATTGCAGGGCGGCGTCTGAGCCCGCAGAGGGGGGGAGCGGAAAACGCCATAGGCGGTTGGAGCGAGGGGGAGACTTCCCCCTTATCCCTAGGACCTAGAACCTGAAACCTAAAAAAAGGAGAATACAATGTCTGGAGAAATTAAATTATCGAATATAACAAAAATCTTTAATCAGGGAGAAGCCGAAGAAGTGACCGCCCTCAATGGAGTTGACTTTACAATTCCGGCTGGAAGCTTTGTTTCACTGATTGGCCCATCCGGTTGTGGAAAGACTACCTTGCTCCGCTGTATCGCAGGCCTGGAAACACCCACCTCGGGCGAAGTTCAGGTTGACGGAACAAAAATCACAAAGCCAGGCAGCGACCGCGGCTTCGCTTTTCAGCAGGCAAATCTTTTTCCCTGGCTCACAATCCGCGACAACGTGGCCTTTGGCTTAAAGGCGCGTCACATATATAAAGAGCGTAAAAAGGACGTTGATGAGTTCATAAAACTTGTTGGCCTCGAAGGATTTGAAAAATCATTTCCACATCAGCTTTCTGGCGGTATGAATCAGAGAGCAAGTCTTGCACGTGCACTTGTAGGTCACCCGAAAATCCTTCTGCTGGACGAACCGCTTGGCGCTCTCGACGCCTTTACCCGCATGACCATGCAGGACGAAATAATCCGCCTGTGGAAAGAGCACAATACAACAATGGTTATGGTAACCCATGATGTTGACGAAGCTGTTTATCTGAGCGATTATGTAGTAGTAATGTCACCACGCCCGGCAAAGGTAGAAAAAATCATTAAGATTGATTTGAGCCATCCGCGTGCACGTGGACAAGACGTGTTCTTAAAATACAGAACACAGATTCTTGAGATTCTGAATTATGCAGGAAAGGTTCAGGAAGCAGAATACGCAATTTAAATTTACCTACCTTTTTGTAGGTATAAAAAATAAAAGAGGTGTTTTATGGCAGATAACAAAGGAAAATCAGTTATTCGTCAGGTTGTAGCAATCGGTATTGGTGCTGCAATTTTTGTTGCTTTGACAACAGTTCAGATTCCAATCGGATTCGTTCCTAATACAGCTTTGCAGGTACGTGCCGCTGTTTTGACTTTCTTTGCAGCAGTATTCGGCCCTGTAGCAGGCTTTGCAATAGGTTTGATTGGACATGCTTTAGGAGATGCACTTTTCTATGGAAGTGTATGGTGGTCATGGGTTTTCCCGGATGCAATCTTTGGTTTGCTCGTTGGTCTTTTTGCAAAAAAATATGCAATTGAAGAAGGTGGATTCGGTTTTAAACAGTGCCTCGGATTCAATCTTGTTCAGGTTCTTTCAAACCTAATTGCATGGGCTTTGATTGCTCCAGTTCTTGATATTGTAATCTACAAGGAACCTGCAAACAAAGTTTTCATTCAGGGAATCACAGCTGCAATCACAAACCTTGTAATTGTTGCAATTCTCGGAAGCCTTCTTGCTTTTGGTTATTCAAAAATCAAAACAAAATCCGGTTCATTGAAAGAAGAAGAATAGTTTTTATATACGGTCGTCATCCTGATTTCTGGAAGACGACCTTTTTTTTTCATCTTAATCTTGTTATAATCATTCCAAAATGGAATCCATCATTAGTTTTAGAAACGTAAGTTTCCAGTATCGGACTAAATCAACCCCTACTCTAAAAAATATTAATCTCGAAATCAAAAAAGGTGAAAAAATATTAATTATAGGTTCTTCCGGTTCAGGAAAATCAACAATTGCTAAATGTATAAATGGACTCATTCCATCAACTTATGCCGGAAAACTCGAAGGCGAAATTTCTGTCTGTGGAGAAAATCCGGCTAAAACTGGAATTTTTGGAATCTCAAAACACGTAGGAACAGTTTTACAGGATACAGACGGACAATTTATTGGTCTTACCGTTGCAGAAGATATTGCCTTTGCACTTGAAAATGACAACGTTCCTGGCAAAGAAATGCACGAAAAAGTTCTTGAAGCAGCAAAAACTGTTGATGTAGAGAAGCTCTTAAAAGCAGTTCCGGCTACTTTAAGCGGCGGTCAGAAACAGCGTGTTTCACTCGCCGGTATTCTTGTGGACAATGTAGAAGTTCTTCTTTTTGATGAGCCTCTTGCAAATCTTGATCCAGCAGCCGGAAAACGTATTATTTCACTTATAGATAAAATCAATGCCCAAACAGATAAAACTGTAATCATAATTGAACACCGCCTCGAAGATGTTTTATACAAAAAGGTCGACAGGATTATTGTAGTTGAAGACGGTCAGATAGCCATCGATACAACTCCTAACGAACTTTTGAGTACAGACATTCTCCCTCAAAAAGGAATCAGAGAACCTCTTTACATTGCCGCCCTCAAACACGCCGGCTGTAAACTTCACGCTCAGGATAATCTTGAAAATATTGAAACAATGAATCTTGAGCCTTATAAAGAAAATCTAAAAAAATGGTTCCAGCAGATTCAGATTCCGGCATCACAACCATCAGAAGAAATTGCCCTTGAATTAAAAAATGTTTCCTTTGCTTATGATAAATCAAAAACGAATACTGTCGAAAACATCAGTTTTAAAATTCACAAGGGAGAGATGGTCAGCATCGTTGGAACAAATGGTGCCGGCAAATCTACAATAGCATCTTTAATCTGCGGTTTTAACAAACAGGATTCCGGAGAGATTTTCTTAAACGGTCAGGAGATTACAAATCTTTCTATTAAACAACGCGGCGAAAAAATCGGCTTTGTAATGCAGAACCAGAATCAAATGATCTGCAAATCTATAATATATGATGAAACTGCCCTTGGTCTTGCCGTGCGAAAAGTACCGAAAGACAAAATTAAAGAAGAAGTTTATAAGGCTTTGAAAATCTGCGGAATGTATCCTTACAGAAACTGGCCGGTAAATGCAGTGAGTTTCGGTCAGAAAAAACGTGTCACAATTGCATCAATTCTTGTTATGAATCCGGAAGTGATTATTCTTGATGAACCAACTGCCGGCCAGGATTACGCGCATTACACAGAAATCATGGAGTTCCTTCGCAAATTAAACCGCGAGCTTGGAATCACAATCATCATGATTACTCACGACATGCACCTTATGCTCGAATACACAGACCGCGCAATAGTGCTTTCAAACGGTCACATAATTGCTGATGACAAGAGTTCTAAAATTCTTACAGACGAAAAAATTACAGAACAGGCAAGTCTTAAAAAAACAAGCCTTTATGATTTAGCAGTAAAATGTGATTTTGAAAATCCTTCCAGTCTGGTCGATGCCTTTATTTATTATGAACGAGGAGGCATAAGTTCATGGCAAAAATAATTTCTTACGTTGAAAAAGATTGCTTTATTCACCGGCTCAGCGGCCTTACAAAACTGATTTTCTTTCTTCTGTGGACAATTACCAGCATGCTCACTTATGACACCAGAGTTCTGGCTGCAATGCTTGTAATCAGCATAATCTGTTTTAAGCTTTCAAAAACCGACTGGAAACAGGTGCGCTCAATTTTTATTTTTATTCTTGTCTTTTTGATTTTAAATGTACTTGCAATTTTTCTTTTTTCACCTTATGAGGGCTGTAAGATTTATGGAAGCAGAACAGAGCTTTTTCATATTGCAGGAAATTACACTATAACTTTCGAACAGCTCTTTTATGAACTGAATATAATCTTAAAATACTTTACGATTGTGCCTTCTGTTTTTATGTTTATTACCTCTACAAATCCAAGTGAATTTGCGGCAAGTCTGAACAGAATAAAACTCCCATACACAATCTGCTATTCAGTTGCAATTTCTTTACGATATGTTCCTGACGTTCAGTCCGATTTCAACAAAATCAAAAATGCCCAGGAAGCACGCGGTATTGAAATGTCTTCTAAGGCTAATATTTTTTCAAGACTCTTCAATATGAGTGCAATTTTATTTCCCCTGATTTTCAGCAGCATGGAGAAAATAGATTCTGTAAGCAATGCCATGGAGCTTCGTGGTTTTGGAAAAGAAAAAAGCCGCAGCTGGTATTCTGCAAAAAAACTTAAGTCTTCGGATTGGATTATTATAATTCTTACAATTCTTTTATCAGGTCTTGCTTTATTTGTCACCTATTTTGATGGCAGCAGATTCTGGTATCCTTCTACATTTTGGTAATCGGATATAGATTTTTCCTATAGCTAAGATAAGAAATAAATATTATTCAGCCTCCTTTTTTTCTGTTATAACATACTAAGATAGTAGGTAATTAAGTTAGTATTGTCCATATTATATGAACAATAATACTGGAGGTATTTATGAAACATTTATCAAAAATTGTGGGAATGACACTTGGAGCACTTGCATTAGCAGGTGCATTAACATCCTGCTCAAAAAAACAGGCAACAGCAGCAAGCAGCGCACCTGAACAGAAGGTTGTTAGAATCAACTTTCAGACAGGAAGCCTTTGTGGTGCTCCAGTTCATGTTGCATGGAAGCTCGGACTTTTTGATGAAGAGCTTGCAAAAATCGGACAGAAGGCTGAATATGTTCAGGTTGTCGAAGGTGGTGCAACACTTGCAGAAATGATTGCATCTGGTAAGGTTGATGCTGGTTACGGTCTTTATGCAACTCAGCTCCAGGCTATTGAAAATGGACTTCCAATTTCCTTTACATCTGGAATCCATATTGGTTGTACAAAGTATTATGTTCGTGCAGACAGCGACATTCAGTCGGTTGCAGATCTTCGTGGCAAAACAATCGGCGTTCCAGGACTTGCAGACTCTGCAGTTATGAATCTTAAGCGTAAATTAATGGACGTTGGTATTGGTGTTACAGCAGAAAAAAATGAAGTTGAATTTATTGCTTATGCTTCTGCAGACCTTGCAATTGCTTTAAACAACGGTGCTGTTGACGTAATTGGAGCTCATGACCCAGTTGCAACAAAGGGTGAACTTGCATACGGCTTTAGAAAGATTCTGGATACAGGAATTGATGAAAAGTTTGTAAAAGAATATTGCTGCCAGCAGTTTGTAACTCATAAGCTCTTACGTGAAAATCCAGAAGGAGCCGCTGCAATTACACGCGCTTTACAGAAGGCAGCCGCTTATGTAGAAGCAGAGCCAAGAGCAGCCGCTCAACTCCAGATTGAAAATGACCTCGTTGCCGGAGACCTGGATTTTAATGCCGCTCTTCTTGAAGAAATTAACTATCAGCCAAGCCGTTCTCTTGGAAAGAAAACCTTTGATGCTGCGGCACGCCAGCTTCAGGAGGCAGGAAT
>CAMNBC010000134.1 GCA_946532115.1 uncultured Treponema sp. | reverse complement strand
TCTTACAAAAGATGACCAGTGGTATGAATTCTAAAATTGCTGTCATCCCGAACTTGTTTCGGGATCTAATATATAGATGCTGAAACAAGTTCAGCATGACAGTTATTTCCAGTCAGCGGTGTTTATTCCGCAGCCACGCATAAGTGCATCTGAGTAGATTCCTACGTAGTTTTGTGCACTTGTATCCCAGCTGAAGTTCTTCTGCATGCCGCGAACCTGCATTTTTTTGATGTGTTCTTTTTTGTTGTAATAAGCCCAGACTGCCCAGCCTACAGTATCGTAAACTGCTCCTGGAGTTAATGCATCAAAGAGGAAACCAGTTCCGTCTCCACTAAACTCATTATATTGTTCTACAGTATCTGCAAGACCGCCCGTTCGGCGAACAATTGGCAGAGTTCCGTAAAGCATTGAATACATCTGATTTAAGCCGCATGGCTCGTAGCGTGAAGGCATAAGGAAGAAGTCTGAACCAGCTTCAATAAGATGTGAGAGAGATTCGTCATAGCCGATATAAGCGCGAAGATTTGGAAGTTTTGATTGAAGTGCATTAATTTCATCTTCACACCATTTTTCACCGCTTCCAAGAATTGCAAACTGAACATCCATATTTGCACAGATGCTGTAAATGCTGCCGTAGCCCGGTGCAAAAACTTCTGCAATACCTTTTTGATCTGCAAGACGTGTAACAATACCAATCAATGGAACATCTTTTTTTACAGGCAGCCCCATTCTCTTTTGAAGTTCAGCCTTACACTTTGCTTTATTAGAAAGGTCTTTATAGCTGAAGTTAGCTGGAAGAAGTTTATCTGTTTCTGGATTCCAGGTTTCCAAATCACAGCCGTTGAGTACGCCGCGAACTACATCTGAACGAACTCGAAGCAATCCATCTAAGCCAAAGCCACCTTCTGCACTCTGCATTTCGCCTGCATAAGTTGGAGAAACTGTTGTAATCATATCTGCACAGGAAATGCCGGCCTGCAAAAGATTGATGCTGCCGTTTCGTTCAAAGCCTGCACCATGGTAGAGATTCCAGTCTAATCCTAAAGCAGGATATGAATCTTTTCCGTACCAGCCCTGATAACCAAGATTATGAATTGTAAGAACACTTGCTGTGTGAGCAAAATAACCGTTACGGCAAACGTGCTTTAAAAGAACCGGGACAATACAGCAGAACCAGTCGTGAGCATGCATAATATCAGGATACCAGCCTAAAAGACGGCAAAGCTGAAAAGCACCATGGCACAAAACTGCAGAACGGTAAGGATTATCATGAAAATCTGGTTCAGCTTTGGTTCCATAAATACCATCGCGACCAAAGCACTGCTCGTGGTCAATAAAGTAAACAGGAACATCAGTTCCAGGGAGTGGAGCTTCGTATACTTTTACCCAGGTTTCTATAGTTCCGGCAGCTACAGCCAGCGGAGCTTCAATAGCCTTAAGTTTACTTCGGTCAATCTTATAATATCGGGGCATTACGATTCGAACATCGTGCCCCTGCTTTCTGAGATTTATTGCCAGGGCAGAAACAGCGTCGGCAAGTCCACCGGTTTTTGCGAAAGGAACAGTTTCTGATGTTACCATTAAGATTTTCATATAAACTCCTATTGTCATCCCGACCCTGAACTTGTTTCAGGGTTCGGGATCTGTTAAAAGAGATGCTGAAACAAGTTCAGCATGACATTTCTTTTTACTCTTCGTGAACGGCTTTATAGAAAGCCTCTCGACTATTCAAAATACTCTGCTCTGAGCAGCAGTAGGCAATGCGGAACCAGCCTTTTCCGGCAAAACCGCTGCCCGGGGCACACAAAATATTGTATTTTTTAAGATGATTGGTAAAAGCCATATCATCATCATTCCATTTATCCGGGCATTTTACCCAAAGATAGAAGGCACCTTCAGGTTTTGCATATTTAAGGCCGGCATAATCCATAACTTCGCAGATTTCTTTCATACGCTTTTCGTAAGTAGAAAAATCACATTCTGCATCCCAGCTTTTTGCAATTACCTTCTGGAAAAAAGCCGGACAGTTTACAAATCCAAGAACGCGGGTACAGAAAATTGCGGCGGCCATAAAATCAGCTTTTTCCGGGCATTTTGGATTTATACAGACATAACCAACACGCTCGCCGGGAACACTCAGATTCTTTGCAAAAGAAGTTGCAATTACTGCATATTCATATTTATCAAAAACTGTGGCAACTTTCTTGCCATATGTAATGTCGCGGTATGGTTCATCACAAATCAGATATGGATAGCGGCCTGTTTTTTCGCCAAACTCTTTTAATGCGTCTGTAAGGGCAATGATATCAGAATCATCATAAATACGGCCTGTTGGATTGTTTGGAGAATTGATGAGGACAGCGGCAGTTTTTGGGCCGAGGGCGGCCTTTATAGCATCAACATCAAGAGAAAAATCAGGCTTAGTTTTTACAGGAACAACTTCTCCTTCGTGATTATGAACATAATTATTATATTCTGCGAAATACGGACAAGGAATAACAATTTCTTCACCGGCATTGAGAAGAGACTTAAGCACAACATTAAGTGCACCACCCGCACCTACTTCCATTACAACACAATCTGCAGTAACAGGAACGCCCTGTTCTCGGCTTGTTTTTTCAGCCATTGCAGCACGAGTTTCCGGATAACCGGCATTTGGCATATAACCGTGGCGCAAATGAGTTGTATCTGCGGCAACTTCGCGAACGGCATCTACAACTTTTTGAGGTGGATCTAAATCAGGGTTTCCAATACTGAAATCATAAACTTTATCAGCACCATACTTCTGTTTTAAGATGGCACCTTCTTCAAACATCTTGCGGATTACTCCGTTCGAAGGACTTTCTACTATTGCTTTAACTTTCTGTGAAATCATAATAGATAATTATAGCACATGTTGAGCAGACTTGCAAAAAGATTGCTTCGCTACGCTCGCAATGACGATTGATCTACGCTCGCAATGACGTTTTAGATTTAAGTGTAATTAATTGAATAGTTATGTGTTTTAGAATATAATAGGAGGATACTTATGAAAAAGATTACTCAACTTTTCTTTATTTCAACAATTTTAATTGCCTCAATTTTTGCAGATCCTTTTAACAGTAAATTAACGGAAGATGAACGTGCAACAATTTCAACAGGCGAAATCATCATTAAAAATATCAATTACGAAAAGAATATCTGCCTTAAAAAGGGTGTGAATCCGCTTGGAGATAAACTTCTGGAAGAAATCAATCATCTTAATCCAAAATATCTTGCAGAAGTAATTCAATATAAACCATACAAGGGAAATGAAGATTTACCACAGCGACTAGAAGCAATTTTGAACAATGTTCCTGAATATGCTGGTATTCCATATTATTCAGTACGCGCAGAAGCCTGGTATAATCTTTATGATTCAGCTGAAATAAAAGAAGTTATTGAAAATGGCGATACAAAAACCATCAGGGCTGACCTTTTGATGGAGCCATTTGATGTTGTAAAAGAAGATATTGAGATTACTAAATCTTCTGAAGCAATTCTTTATAGTGCTGTGAACACAAATAAATTGAGATATCTCGACAAATTTGACTGTATCTGGCCTAAAAAGATGAAAATCTGCATTCTTTTGTTCCGGGATGGAGACAATTGGGTACTTTATGGAATTGGTGGTGTAAATGCCCCACGCGTTCCGTTCTTTACAGAGCGAATTCAAACATCATTCATAAACAGAATTAATACATTCTGTTCATTTATATTTAAGAAGTTTTAATGCACTGTCATTCCGAACTTGTTTCGGAATCTCATTTGCAGAGATGCTGAAACAAGTTCAGCATGACAATATGTTGGGAGGATAATATGATTTGGCTAATCGGTTGCAAGGGAATGCTTGGTAGTGAGGTGGCAAAGCAGCTCGATGAAAAAAAATTACCATGGGTAGGAACAGACCGCGAGGTTGATATTACCGACCCGCAGGCACTTCTTGATTTTACAAATAAAATTGAAACTGCCGCATATTTTCCTTCTGATTTGCGCCGTGCTGAACGTAAAATCCAGTGGATTATTAACTGTTCAGCCTATACAAATGTAGATAAGGCAGAAGAAGAACCTGAACTTGCAGAAAAACTTAATGCAACAGGACCTCTCAACATTGCCCGCGTAGCACGTGCAAACGGTGCAAAACTCATTCATATTTCTACAGATTATGTATTTGGTGGAAATGGCACAGAACCATACACCGAAGATATGCCTAAAGCTCCTCTGGGAGTTTACGGAAAAACAAAGGCTGCCGGTGAAGATGCAATTATGAAGGAGATGAACACTTATTACATTCTTCGCACTGCATGGCTTTATGGATTTGATGGACGTAATTTTGTATACACAATGACAAAACTTATGAACAGCCACGACCAGATTCGTGTAGTAAACGATCAGAAAGGTACCCCAACCTATGCTCCAGATTTGGCTGCAGCTATTCTTAAAATCATAGATAAAAGCGACAATGCAAAATCATTCTTCGGAAAAAACAGTGCACCAGCATATGGAATCTATCATTTTACAGATGAAGGACAGACAAACTGGCACGAGTTCGCTTCTGAAATCTATCGCTTAGGCCGTAAATATGGACGCGTAACTCAGGATTGTGTAGTAAATCCTTGTACAACAGAAGAATACGGAGCAAATGTTCAGCGTCCTGAATATTCAGTTTTAAGCAAGGAAAAAATCTCAAAAGCTCTTAAACTTAAAATTCCGGAGTGGCAGACAAGTCTTGAAAAGTTTATTAAGAGTGAAAGATTCAATCCGCTATAAAACCCGATTATTACAATGAAAAAGTTTTTATTATTTGTTCAGGCTTTATTAATTACAGGTTTTCTTTTTTCTCAGGAAATTCTAAACAGCACAGAAAATAAATATCTGGATTTTCTGACCTTATATGGAATTGTAGAAAAACCTACCCTAACCTATAAAACACTTTCTGATGCGGTATATCTTCCACGGACTGAAGAAAATCATCCTTGGAAAGATGCAAAGCTGAACACAGATATTGAGCTTTTTGATTTTGATACATTTGGTTCAAACTGGTTTTTGAATGGGCTCAATAAAAAGCTCTCGCTTAGAATCTATTCACCGCAGAATTATTCAAGTTATAATACTGCAGCTCCTTTCGGACAAAATGACGGCGGATTATGGCAGGGCCGTGGCTTTAATACTGCAATGACAACTGGAATCAGAGCAGAAGGCTTTGGATTTGAATTAACCTTCCGCCCGCAAATCAGCTTCAGCCAGAATAAGGAGTATGAATATCTTGTAAGCGGATATAAATCTGCTGAGTATAAAGACAAAGCCGGTAAATACGGTTATGTTTGGGGAAGTTGCGACGCACCTCAACGTTTTGGTGACACTTCATTCTGGAATTACGACTGGGGTGACAGTGAAAT
>CAMNBC010000133.1 GCA_946532115.1 uncultured Treponema sp. | reverse complement strand
TTGTTCAATGTATTTTGGCGGTCCCGCCTGCGGTCGGCAAGGGGCTCCCAGCGCTACCGCAATTTACGGAAATATACAATAAACATACATTAAGTTTCTATTTACTAACATGAGATAATGTTTTAATATAATTAAGTAAAACGTTTTACTAAAATTATAGCCTTTCCGGCTTTTGAAGGGGTTTATAAATATGAAATCACACAAACTTGTTCTTTCCGATAAAACAGCACACAAAATTTCTCCGGACATGGTTGGTCTCTTTTTTGAAGATATCAATTTTGCGGCAGACGGCGGACTTTATGCCGAAATGATAGAAAACCGCTCGTTTGAGGCTGTAAAAAGCAAGGGTGAAAGTCATAATTATGTTTTGCGTGAAGATAATCTTTATGCATGGAGTGCCTGCCCGGCTAACGGTGAAAGCGGGGCGGGGGATGTTGAGAAGTCGGGAAATGAAGATGCTCTTGAAATCTCCTGTAATGAGCCTGTAAGTCAGAACAATCCTCATTATCTGCGTTTTACTGCAGCTAAAGACGGCGACGGTTTTAAAAACAAGGCTTATGACGGAATCTCCCTCAAAAAAGGTCTTAAATACAAAATCTCATTTTATGCCCGCGAAGTGAAATATCCTGAAGGAAAAATTGCCGTAAGCGTAAAAAAAGATGGAAAACTTTACGGCCAGACAGAAATCAATTTTAATAATTCAAAAAATCGTCCTGCTGAATGGATGGACACAATCAGAGTTACCTGCGACACTCTTGAATGGCAGCGCTATGAAGGTCAGCTTACAGCACTCGACAATGTAAGTGGCGCAGATTTTATTATGTCTCTTACTCGCGCCGGCTGCGTTGAGTTCGACCTTATTTCCATGATTCCGGAAGATGCAGTTGCAGGTGTTTTCCGTAAAGACTTATTCCAGGCCCTCGCCGACATTGGTCCCGGCTTCTTACGCTTTCCCGGCGGCTGTATCGTAGAAGGCACAAGCATTATGCGCCGCTACCAGTGGAAAAATACGGTGGGCCCTCTCAAGGACCGCAAAATCAATACAAACCTCTGGGCCCTTCAGGGAGGAAACGTAACTTCTGCCTGGGAAACTCCGGACTGTCACTATATGCAGAGTTATGGAATCGGTTTTTATGAATACTTTTTGCTTTGCGAGCTTTTATCATCTGAAAAACGCCGCTGTAAGCCGCTGCCTGTTTTGAACATTGGAGTTGCCTGCCAGTTCCGTTCGTATGAAACAGTTCCTGTTGATTCAGAAGAGTTCCAGAAGTATGTTCAGGATGCCCTTGATTTAATTGAGTTTGCAAATGGGCCTGTTACCAGCAAGTGGGGTGGGCTGCGTGCGGCAATGGGACATCCTGAAAGTTTTAATCTTGAAATGATTGCTATTGGAAACGAGCAGTGGGAAAGCGGTTGCGTAGACCTTGCTCCTCGTTATATCGCTTTTGAAAAAGCAATTCACCAGCAGTATCCGGAAATTAAATGTCTTGGAACTGCGGGACCATTTGTCGGAAACGACTTCCATAAGAATGCCTGGGATTTCTACCGTATCACCGGCAAGAAAAACAAGGCCTTCTCTTATGCCGTTGATGAGCATTATTATGTTGCTCCAGAATGGCTTTATGATAATGTCGCTTTTTATGATGAATACCCGCGCGATGTTCTGGTATTTGCCGGCGAGTACGCAGCCCACGATGCAAATCTTTCAAACTCCATTGATGGCGCAGTAGCAGAAGCTGCAATGATGACGGGTATGGAACGCAATGGTGATGTAGTACAGCTTGCTTCTTATGCACCGCTTTTCAACAGAATCGGACATTCCCAGTGGACACCAGATATGATCTGGTTCGATGCAGATAAGGTTGTTCTCACACCAAGCTACTATGTCCAGAAGATGTTTGCAGACTACGCAGGATGTGAAGCTCTTGAACTTGCTGGTCAGGAAAAATCACTCCGAGAAAATAAACTTTACATTTCTGCTGTAAAAGATTCTTCCGGGGCAAAAATTCTTAAAATAGCAAACGGTTCAGAAGAAGAACAGAGTCTTGTTCTTACAAAAGAAGATGGTTCAGCACTGGCCGGAAATGCAGAAATTGCCCGCCTCGCCGCAGCTTCAGGAAAAGCTAAAGTTGTTGTGGCTACAGATGCAATCGGAACGACCGGTGGTACAAAGGGTGTTTCACCAGAGGTAATGAGCAATCTTGAAGTTTGTCAGAAACGTGCCCCTGAAGAGCTTTCATATTCCTGCAGCAAAGAAAACTTTGGTGGTGAAATCACAATTCCTGCAAAGAGTTTTGTTGTAGTGAAAATCAGCTAAAAACTCAGAAATACTTTGATGAAAGCCAGTTCGGATTTTTCCGGGCTGGCTTTTTTTAATTTGCTTTTCAATTTATTGCTAGTATTATTATTAGCAGGAGATATGCATGAAAGTCAAAGCAAAAGTCGCGACGATTCTTTTCATTTTATGTGTTTTTGGAAATATTTCAGCGCAGAATGTACATCCATCCTTTGAGCCGCTTTTTCAGATTAAAGAAATTGATACTGTCGACGATATTTTTGAAGCGGCCCTTTTATTTTCTGAGTGTGAGCGTAATAGCGAAACCTGGAAATCCTGCTGGCAGAAACTTGAAACAATAAAAGCTGATATGGCTTCTTCATCAATTATAGATTTAGAGGAGGAAGAGCGTGGGCGTGCAATTCTGAAATATCTTTATCAGAATTATCTTAAGGCTTACAGTTTGAATCAGACAAAAATTGATGTTGCTCTTGAAACCGGATTTTATAATTGTGTGTCTTCTGCGGTTTTATATATGGTGGCTGCAAAGGCTGCGGAGCTTGACGTTCGCGGGCAAAGTACAACCCAGCATGCATTTTGCTCAATTTACGTGACAGATGAAAAATCAGGAAAACCAAAGCGAATTGATGTGGAAACAACAAATCCTTATGGCTTTAATCCGGGCAGCAAAGAAGAAATCGAACATGAAAATCAGATAAAAAAATACTATGTAGTTCCGAAGAAATATTATTCAAACAGACAGGAAGTAAGTGATGGTGTTTTTACAGGATTAATTGCAGGCAACTTATGTGCTGATTATATAAAATCTGGTGAATACAAAAAGGCTGTTCCTTTGGGTGCTGCAAGATGGGAAGCTGTAAAAAATGAACCTGCAAAGTCTGTGACATCGGTGCGAAATTCATTTGATATCCTTGCGGCAAATTATGTGAATATTCTGCCCGACTCTGCGGTTTCTTTTTATTCTACACTCGATTGGTTTTCATCATTTATCGACCGCTGGGGCACCACGGACTTTCTTCAGAAAAATCTGGATGATTCCATCATAAATCTTCTTGTGCTTTGTTTTCAGGAAAAGAATTATCCGCTGGCACTCGAAGCTTATGAAAAATACAAAACTAAGCTTTCTCAATCTCAAGTTACAAAATCCGAAGAAATCATAACTGATATAATTATCATTATAGCAACGGAAGGTTTAACTCCAGAGCAAAAAGTTGCAAAAATCAATGGCCTGCTCTCATCAGAGGAACTTGCAGATTTCATCCGCCAGAAACGAGCTCAGCTTCATCTGGAAAGCTATTGGCTTGAATATCTTAATTCACTTATGAATTCCCGTGATTTTGAGTTAGGTTATGCTAAAGCTAGCATAGCATTGGATCAGCTTCCAAAGAGCACAAAAATCAAGGCAATGCAAAATGGATTTTACAATAATTCAATTGCTCTTATACATAATAATTTTGCTAAACAGGCAAATGCGGGGAACCTGGAGGCTGCCCGCGCAGTTCTCGAAGAAGGACTCGAAAAATTTCCAAACGATAAAACGCTCAAAAGAGATATTGCAGATTTGCAGAAAATTACAAATTAATTGAAAAGCTGAATTCGATTGTTTTCATGTTGTTTTGATATTATCTTATAAGTAGACAATAAATCAGGAGGCGCAAATGAAAATTGCTTTTTTTGATACTCGTTCTTACGACAAGGTTTCGTTTACAAGGGCGAATGCAGATGGCGGCTTTAATTATGAAATAGATTTCCGCGATTTTAAGTTGAATGAAAATACAGCTTTGACTGCTCAGGGCTTTGATGCGGTTTGCGTTTTTGTTAATGATGTGGTGAATGCGGAAGTTATTGATGTGCTGAAAAAATGCGGCATAAAGCTGATTGCGCTTCGCTGTGCCGGTTTTAATAATGTTGATTTGAAGGCGGCAGCAGCAGCCGGGATAAAAGTTGTACGCGTTCCGGCTTATTCTCCGTATGCGGTTGCTGAGCATGGGGCTGCCTTGCTCTTGTCACTTACCCGCCATATTCCTCAAGCTTATCTTCGTACAAAGACTGCTAACTTTAATATTGACGGGCTTACAGGTCGCGACTTGCACGGGCTTACCGCAGGTATTTTGGGTACCGGAAAAATCGGCCAGATTATGGCTGGGATTATGAAAGGCTTTGGAATGAAAATTATTGCCTATGACCCATATCCAAATGAAAAATGGGCAGACGAGACCGGGGCAACCTACGTGAGCAAAGAAGAAATCTTCCGCCAGAGCGATGTTTTGAGTCTGCACTGTCCGCTCACAGAAGAGACAAAACACATCGTAAACCACGACACAATGAAGATGATGAAACCGGATGCGGTAATTATTAATACAGGTCGCGGCGCCCTCATAGATTCAAAAGCACTTGTTCACGCGTTGAAGCACGGCCACATCGGCGGCATCGGTATGGACGTTTACGAAGAAGAAAGCAAATATTTCTTCAGCGACTGGTCAACTGATATTATGACAGATGATGTCCTTGCCCGCCTTTTGACCTTCCCGAATGTCATAATCACAGGGCATCAGGCTTTCCTTACAACAAATGCGCTAAAAAATCTGGCGGATACAACGCTGGAGAATGTAAGGGCCTTTGCTGCCGGGGAAGAGCTTGTGAATGAGGTGAAGTAGGAGACTGCTATCAAAGAAAGAGATTTTTGACAATTCCAGTTTTCCCGTTTAGAATTAGATAATAATTCTACATCTGGCCTCAACTGCAAAAGTCAGAAGGAGTCAGATATGAAACTCGAAGTCAAATTCAAAAACGGCCAAACCGAAGTCAAAGAAGTCTCAAAACTTGATTTGCAGAATAAGAATCCCTGCGTAAACTGCCGTAAAGATGGTGGTTGTTACGACCACGGTTGTTTCATGCCAGAAGACTGGGGCGACTTCCTTATTTCTATAGAACATGGCCACGAAATCCGAATTCAGGATATTGAAACAATCCGCGTGGTGCAGATGTGATGAAAAGATGGAGTCATACAGTACTACATTTTAAATAGTGGTAAATATAATACAATTGATTTATAATACACTAAATGAACACTGCAATTTTAAGTAGTTTTGATAAATATACAACCTTCTCATTTGGCGGAAAAACGCTGACTTTTCGAACTTGTAATGGTTTGGAAAGATATACAAAAGTTTTACAGTGGGATGATGGTT
>CAMNBC010000132.1 GCA_946532115.1 uncultured Treponema sp. | reverse complement strand
TGGCAAACATCATCCCGTTTGACAAGGTCTTTTTTTTGACGTGGGCTGCTTTTTTATGAGCCACTAATTATGCAACATACGCTTCAAGGCGGCGTGCGCGTGTAGGATGCTGTAGGCGTACAATTGCATGTTTTTCAATCTGGCGGATGCGCTCTTTTGTGAGAGAGCATTCTTCGCCAACTTCTTTAAGAGACATCGGCTTAGCACCATTGAGGCCGTAGCGCATTCTGATTACGCGGGCTTCGTTAGGGCGAAGTGTATCAATAACATTGTCAATTTCTTCGTGCATAGATTTTTCAATTGCTTTTTCTTCTGGACGGTCAAATGCGTTGTCTTCAAAGAAATCACCAACTTTTGCGTGGCCGTTATCAGAATCATTGGTTTCTGCATCAAGGCTAATCATTTCGCGGCTGATATTAATCATGTCGCGAACATGGCTTGCGTCCATATTAAGCATAGCGCCAATTTCTTCGTATTCCTGCTGTTCTGTTTTCTTTGTTCCAACAACCTTGCGTGCATGTTCAATCTGAACAAGTTCATTTGCACGATTAAGAGGCAGACGGATTGCGCGGCTCTTTTCGCAGATAGCTTTAAGAATGCTCTGGCGAATCCACCATACTGCATAAGAAATAAAGTGATATCCCTTTGTTGCATCAAACTTTTCTACAGCTGTAAGAAGACCAAGGTTTCCTTCGCTGATAAGGTCGGTAAGATCAAGACCATGATTGCGATATTTCTTTGCAACATTTACAACAAAACGGAGATTTGCATTTACAAGCTTGTCTTTTGCAGCCTTATCGCCAGCCTGTGCTTTCTGTGCGAGTTCAATTTCTTCTTCGTGAGAAATCATTGGAACTTTGTTGATTTCTTTAAGATACATAGCAAGAATGTTTTCGTCGTTTCTCATGGCATTTACTCCTTATACATTAACAATATAGCAAGTAATGTGCCAAGTGAAATCGTCAAGAAAAAAAACATAAAATTCGTTAAAAATACGCTTTTTAGGCCCCAAAATGGCGTGATTTTGACACACCCGGTCAAAAAGGGGGATAAAATGTATTATTTTGACACAGCGATTTAAAAGAAAGAGATTAATGTGTCATTTTGATACATGACTATGGTAAGCTAGGCATGCTGACTTGTTATTGCGTCTGTTCTGGCCTGCTGCATCAGTTTCATGTCTCGGGAAAGATCTGCAATGCGGAATCCGAGTTCACCGGCCTGAACAGTACCGTTGAGTTCGCCGGGACCGCGGGTTTTCAGGTCTTGTTCTGCAATGTAAAATCCATCCGTACTCTGGCGCAAAGCCTTCATTCGCTCAATACCGGTTTCTGTGATGTCTTTACTGTATATGAGAAAACAGAAAGATTGTGCATCTCCACGGCCAACCCGTCCCCTGAGCTGATGTAATTGTGCCATCCCAAAACGGTCAGCCTGTTCTATTACCATACAGGTGGCATTGGGAACATCAACTCCTACTTCAATAACAGTCGTAGCTGCAAGAACCTGAATAGACCCGTCACGAAAGGCCCGAAGAATATTAACCTGTTCTTCTTCGTCAATTTTGCTGTGTACTAGAGCACATTTATACTGCGGATAGATATGGTCGCGGAGGTGTGCAAAGGCTCTTTCAGCTGATTTGATATTTTCATCGCTGTCAATGGCCGGGTAAACAAAATAAGCCTGATGCCCGTTAGCCAGCTCCCTGCGCACAGCCTCGTAAGCATTTATTTCGTTGCCTTCTTTTACAAGGTAAGTGGTAATCGGCTTGCGGCCCGCCGGCATAGTATGAATGGAAGATATGTCCAGGTCCCCGAACACAGTAAGTGCCAGACTCTGTGGAATCGGTGTTGCGCTCATCATCAAAAGGTTCGGTTCAAATGTAAATCCATGAACACTCTGCCGCCCCTTCTCGATAATTGCCTGTCGCTGCAACACGCCAAAACGGTGCTGCTCGTCAATCACAGCCAGTTCCATATCCTTGTATTCCACGTTCGCAGAAAATAGCGCATGAGTACCAACAACAATGTCAATTTCTCCTTCCTTGAGGGCACGGAGTAATTGAGTTCGTCCTTTTGCTTTTAGATTTCCGGTTAGAAAGGCCGTGCGAACTCCCAGGGGCGCAAGCAGACGCGCCGTGGTTTCTGCGTGCTGGCGTGCAAGAATTTCTGTAGGCGCCATAAATGCACACTGTCCTTTCCAGCTTATGATGCGCAGACAGACAAAAAGCGACACTAAAGTTTTTCCAGAACCTACATCACCCTGTAAAAGACGGGCCATAGTAAAAGTCGGAGTAGTTGGAGGCGGCATTCCGCGGTCCAGTTGATTCAGAACCCGTTCGCGTTCCATATAACTACGGTCTATTTCTGCATCCATTTCAAAAATAACCTTGCGCTGATCATCTGTAAGAGGGAAGGGTAAAGAGTTAAAGAAATCAAGCTGAAGAGGAGACAGCGAATCTGCAAACTTAGCTTCTGTTATATCTGTGTCAGGCTGAACCTGTTTCAGCATCTCTGTGTTAAAACCTTTTCGTTTATAAGCCCGCTCTGCAATTATATATTGAAAATGATAAAGCTCTTCATAGGCAAGCGTTTTGCGTGCTTCCTGTGCCTGTATAATAGTTTGCGGCTGATGAATAAGTCTTAGGGCATCCTGCTTTTGTAAAAGTCCATGTTTTTCGATTAAACTTTCTGGAAGTTCATTTTCAATTCCGTGTGCATATTGCTGCAAAGCGTGGCCTATAGCTTTTGAAACAGCTTTTTGGGTAAGACCTTCTGTCAGCGGATAAACAGGAATAACTCCGCAATCAACCGGCTGGATTGCATCAAAACGATATTCTTTTATATGATTTTGAAGTTCTTCTGGAACTTCCATTTTTACAGCTTCAAATGATGTACTCTGCAGCCTGTTGTATTTAACTTCAAATTTTCCAGTTATTGTAATGAGAGTGCCTGGAATAAGACTTTTTTCCAGAAAAGCACGATTAAAGCATATAAGTTCAGCAGAACCGGTTCCATCGTTTACAATAATTTTCAGGGTTTTCATTTTGCCGTAACCGAACCATTCGTGGGCGGTTACCTGAGCAACTGTGTGAACTTTTCCGGAATGCTGAGACTGTTCCCGGAAAGTTACTTTTTGTGTTCTGTCCTCATAGTCTCGTGGAAAATATTGCAGCAAATCTCCAACAGTAAAAACATTTACTTTTGCCAGAGTCTTTGTAAGCTGAGGGCCGATTCCTGCAATAGAAGAAACCGGCGTTTTTATTTCAGAAACTTTCACACTATGCCTCGAAATATCAGCTTAGAACGGCATTCTGTAGCAGAGATTTACAAGAATTGTGATTAAGAAATGTCCTGCACCAAGAATTACAAGAAAAGAAATCCATGAAACTAAAAGAGTGGTTTGATAGCTCATAGCTTTCTTTGAAAAAGTACCGGCCACCTTGTATGAGATTTTATTCAGCATCATATCAACCTGATTCCATCCAGATTCATATGAAGTTCTGCCCTTGTTGATGAGAAGTACAAGCCATCGGACAAAAAGCAAAAGTGTAAAAATACCAGCAATAGAAGAGGCAATTCCCCAGAGAGAAGAAATAATTGTTCCAAGAATTCCACCTAAGAAGATTCTTCCTGTGTGCTGAACTCCTGCAAGAATTGCGGAAACGAGAGAAAGAATTCCAAGTGAAACAATTGGCGAAAAATCAATGTTTCCAAGTCTTAGAAAGCCCATCCTTGTAAAAAGCCCCATATATGGTTCACAGATTGCGGTCATAAAATGTCCGAACTTTGTAAACTTTGCACCCGGAAACCAGGACATCAGAATATAGATAAAACACAACAGAGTATAAAGTGAAAGTACTCCTGCTAGAATTGAAAGAATTGTTTGAATCATATTGTCCTCCAAAAGTCGTCATCATAATGCTTTTTATTATGTCATTCCCGTGCTAGACACGGGAATCTGCATAACACTTATCCTGTACAGATTGTCGGGTCAAGCCAGACAATGACAAATATTGCAATTTACAATGACTGTTAGTGTCACTCAGTCCAGACTTCACGTACAAAATTGATTTCACGCAGCGCTTTTAGCGTTTCCTCGTTGGCTGATACGGAAATCTGGTCATTTGCTCTTACGACATACGGATTATTTCCTGTGTCTATATGAAAATATACTGAACAATTCCCCATTTTATCAAATAAAAAATCTTTTAATTGTGAAATTTGTGGTTCCGATGTGAAATTTATATCAAGCCTGATGTGAACAGACTGTGCAGAATGCATTTCCATTTTTTCAACATCTTCAATTGCATCTACAAGAAGAGACGGTGTGTCACGGGTTCCGTCAACTTTTCCGCGGAATGCATATACGTTACCGTCTTGAATCTGTCCTCGCATAGTTTCCCATGTCTTTGGGAAGAATGTTAAATCAATCTGGCCATCCATATCATTTAGTTTTGCAAAAGCCATTTGTGCACCTTTTTTTGTAGTAATCTGATGGATTCCGGAAACCATTCCAAGTGCAACATAAGATTTTCCTGCATCGCGCATCTGCCAGTATTTTGCACCGCTTGCTTCGAGAGCAGCTTTTTCAGCCTTACTTTCTTCTGCAATGCGGTTAATATTGCTGGCACGAACTGTAACAGCACGGTCAATTGCTTTTCTGTAACTATCCAGAGGATGTCCGCTTACGTAACAGCCGATACACTCTTTTTCCATATTAAGCAGTTCCATATTCGGAATGTCAGGAATTTTCTTGAACTGGAAATCAGTGAAATTCTTTTCTTCTTCTTCAAGATCTCCAAACAAATCTCCCTGTCCTTTTTTCTGATCTTCAAGATAGTCAGAAACATAATCAAGGGCTGCTTCCATATTCGCAAGAAGAGTCGGGCGGTTTAGTGTAGTTCCATCTTTTTCTTTGAGATGGTCAAAGGCTCCTGTCTTAATTAAAACTTCTATAGCCTTTTTATTAATCAAAGTTTTTTCGCGTCCGTCTTCATCTTTTTCTACAACGGCACATACACGCTTAATAAAATCCATAAAGGTTTTATAAGGACCGTGAGCTTCGCGTTCGTTTACAATAGCCTGAGCTGCAGCTTCTCCCATTCCCTTAATACCTTTTAGACCAAATACAATTCTGCCGTCTACAACATCAAAAATAATGTCGGAACGATTAACGTCCGGGGCATCGACAGGAACACCCATTTTTCGAGCTTCTTCAATATAGAATGGAAGTCCATCTGTAGAAGTGATTTCATTTGTTAAGTTCGCAGCCATAAATTCAGCAGGGTAGTGTGCCTTGAGCCAACCCGTACGGTAAGCAAGAACCGAATATGCCGCCGCATGAGACTTGTTAAATCCATAGCCTGCAAACGGAATCATAATTTCAAAAATTTCGCCGGCGTGCTCTTCTGTGTGGCCGTTTTTTACGGCACCCGCAATAAACTCTTCCTTCTTTTTCATAAGAACGTCGAGCTTTTTCTTACCCATGG
>CAMNBC010000131.1 GCA_946532115.1 uncultured Treponema sp. | reverse complement strand
AATTCAATTCAAAGATTTATCTGCAAAGACTGCAACAAGTCTTTTACAGTTCGCACCAACACAATTACAGAACATTCACAGAAATCATTTGAAACTTGGTCTAAATTCATAGAATGTATGATGAATAGCTTCACAGTTCGTCGTTCTGCAGAAATCTGTGGTGTCAATAAGGATACAGCTTTTATTTGGCGACACAAGGTTTTAGACGCATTGCAGAACATGCAGAATTCAGTAGAATTAAATGGTGTAGTTGAGGCAGATGAAACCTTTTTTGCACTTTCATTCAAAGGCAACCACAAGAAATCTACAACTTTCACTATGCCAAGAAAGGCACATAAGCGTGGAAAGGACATTCATACACGTGGATTGTCACACGAACAGGTTTGCGTTCCTTGTGGTGTAAACGGAACTGGCTTATCTGTTGCAAGGATTTCTAATCTTGGTAGGATTGGAACTAAGGATTTGGAATTTGCATTCAAAAATCAGATTGCTTCAGATTCTATTCTTTGTTGCGACGGAGCAAACGCATACAAGAAGTTCGCTTCTAAAAACAACTTAGACTTAATCCAGTTGAAATCCGGAAAGTCAAAATCTGGTAATTTTCACATTCAACACATCAATGCTTATCATAGCAACTTGAAAAACTGGATAAATCGTTTCCACGGCGTAGCTACCAAGTATTTGAATAACTATTTGGTATGGAATAACTTTGTGAATTACGCTAAGGAAAGCTACAAGGAAAAAGAACAGATTTTAGCTGACTTTGTTTTTACAACTGATAAGAAAGTTCTTTGTAAGAACATCCCAGTTAGAAATCCTTGTCCGATACGTATGGCAAGTTAATATTTTATTATACGAAAACTATAAGAATGGGGAATCTATTAATGAAAATTGGTACTAAGGATACAACAGGAAATGAGTTCTTTATTGAAGTCTCAATCGAAGACGTTATTAAATCAGTGAAAAACCTACGTTTTTTTCAAAAAATTAAGATTTTATTTTCAAGACCCACAAAAGATAACAAAGAGGACAATTCATTTTTATCAGAAATCTGGGCAGCAAAAAAAGCTCTTGTTGACGCAAATACAAAACTTGAACAAAAAATAGCAAGCATCACTGCATCAGATGGGTATGATGCATCAGAAGTTTTTTCCCAAACTGATGACAGACAGAAATTTGAAAAACTCTTTAGCAATGGGGGACTTAAAGTTTCAATTGATGATGTCATAGAACTTTGCAACTCCCTTACATTAAAAGGAAAAAAAGAACTTAATAATTTCTTTAACGCCAAGAAATAATACCACTTACAGGGTAAAAGTAGAATAAGTTATAATATTTAAATTGAAAATGGAGGATTTAAATGATTTTGTTCAAAGGGCTTAAAAAGCCATTTAAAACAGAAATAGAATTAAATGCAACTTATGCTATCGTCTTTGGCAGTTCCACATGGGCAGAAATTTATGAGATTGAGAATGATGTTTGTAAATCTGGGAAGTTTGATGTATACACCTTTTCTGATGGTATAAGACATTTTGGAAAGGAAAATTATAACACACAACCTGGAATACTTGTTGGTGTTTACGCAGACATAAAAGCTATTAAAAGGGATAAAAACAGTATTTTACACTACATGAAAAAAGTTGGTTGTAATGAAATTCCTATCAATAACTTTTTGCATAGCGTAAATACTTACAAGTAAAAGTATTATTTTTTTGTATAAGACTTGTCAAAATACTTAATTCCAGGATACAAATCCTTAAATGTGTTATCAAGTTTATTCGTATCAATCATTAATCGAGCTTCATTTGTTATGTGAGGGTCACCTGTTGTCTTTAATCCGTGTATAATTTTTTCTATAGCATCATAATTAAACTCACTCAAGCCTTCTCCCCCAAACCATAGGTATAAAAATCTTTCGATGATTTCAACACTGATACCCTTATCTTTTAAGGCTTCGATAAGATTTTCAGCGAATGTTATAGGATTAATGTCGGAGTCGGAATTATTTGATGTTCTTCCATACCAGTCTTGACGATAGAATGTCTCTGTTTCTGTTGGTGATGGAACTATAGTGTTATGAAGTTTTTTGTATCCATTTAATACTCTTTTTGTTGAAGTCCACTTTTTTGGACATTTTTCCTTATTACTACCAACATCAGACATTACAGCATTTACTATTGTTGGAACTATAATCTCTTTTAGTTTAGAAAAACCGTCTCGCGCATCATTAAAAACTTCTGCAAAATCACTTTCTGTAAACTTAATCATATCCAATTAGTAGTATACCTATACCTCAACAAATCGCAATTTTTTCTGATAAGCATAGTTCAATTGTTCCTTAAAAAGCCTAATCAAATCATCTTGTGGAATGAAATCATAAATTGTATCAAAATACCAGACTGACCATTCTTGTGAATGTTCAGCACCAATGTATGGTGGGCAATTTTCAATTTGCCAAATGATAGGTCGCTTGGTATTAGGATTTCTGGTATAATAAATGACCTCTAAATCTTTGTATCTTTCTGCGAAGCGATAAAACAAGTTTAATAGAAAGTGTCTGGTTTTATTGTTATCAAGAAGGTTCATGTCTGCTGACTTTTTAGATTCTAACTTCAATTCAAACGGGTATTTTTTAAATATACTGTAATTACATAAGTAGTAGTCTTCTTTCGGTAAATGATTATAAACATTAAGATAGTATGAATTAAACTTACAATCTTTATCAGTGTAAAAAAACGTGCCATTATTTATTATGTTTTGTTCTGGAATAAAATCAGTACAATTTTTATGTTTTGTAATGTCTGACAAGTTTGGAATAAAAACATCTGCATCGGCATAAAAAAAGTCATCGTTTTCTGTTGCAAGTTTTAACCGAAGCTGGTCGCCTATGTAAGATTTACACCCTTTTTCCAAAGCCCACCTTGAATGGTTCAACTTTTGTATTTCTGGTAATAAGTCATCAAGTGTATAAATCGTTTTTGACTCATAATTTGAAACACAAAAGTCTGCTATAGGATTTTTTAGATAATCAAAAAAATTAAAGATAACTGGTGAAGCCATCTTATTTCCATTCCTCAAGTCTAAATGGGACTCTTATGTAGTAGGATTCATAAGGACACGAACTAGGAATGTCTGCATGTACATAAAGGTCACCTGTAAAGTTGTTTGTATTTGTATAGGACATCGCATTAAAATTTCCGTCGTATTCACAAAGATTGCGCAAAGATGTATAACTACCATTGATTTTAACATAAAGAACTTTTGGGTTAAAAGTATAATTTGGTGAATAACCACAACCAGCTTCTTTTAGTCTAAAGCCATAACCACAACCACCGTCATAAAGTTGATAATAGATAGGTGTAATTGGTAATGATTTCTGTTCTTTGACATCACCCTCTTGATAACGATTATAAACAGTGTAATTTGTTACGTCTTCAGACGACTCGGCAAGCTCGTCCACCCAGCGTAATTCATTGCCGTGTAGTTCGAAATGCATTGCTTTTCCAATAAATTCATAGTATCCGTCTCGTCCATCGTATTCGTAAACTATTACGCTATTAGAATCAGAACATACTTTTGTATAAAGTATTCTACCATTTGCTTGCTGCCAAGCATAGTATTTAACTTCGTAATCTGAACTTTCAGATGTTTGTTCACCTTCAACTTTTACATTTGAAACTATATCCAAGCTTTTAAGTATGTTTGCAGGACCTTTGATTCTGATTTTATCATAACGTTGTGAATCGTCTAAGGGGATGCCAGATTCTTTTACATTTGCGATTTCGTAATCTGCGTATGTAAAACCACCGTCTAAGCTTACTTTAATAATACCTTCTTTAAGTTCTGAACCTTCAAATACAATCTTCATAGTAATCAATTAGTAAGTGAAATTTAAAAAGCTAATAGGTTATCAACCGTTTTTACGGACATAGCCAAACTATATTTAATAAAGAGAAAAAAAGAAAATGAACTTCTTAAAAAAATCAAGACAATTCTTAATTGAGATTTTTTTAGTAAGCATTTGTTTTTCATGTGCAAATGAAACAAAACAAAAGCTTTCTAGAAATGATGTTGAAGAAATCAGAAATCTTTCTGCAAATGTCCGTGTGTATCTGGAGGAGGAAAATAAGGCTCCAATTATCACCGCAGATTACAAAATGTATGTAGAAAAATCAGAAGATTCACAAATGATTAGATTGGATTTTCCGAGCACTGATGGTACATCTCCAATAACAGTGCTTAGCGATGGTCAGGAATCTGTCATTATCAATACATCAACCGAAGAAGTTATCAGCCGTAACATTAATACATCTGATTTAGATGCTGAACAAAGAAAAATCAATAAACTTGTTAAAAACTATAACTTCGGTAGAATAGATAAATCATCTTTCAGAGCAGCAATTTCTGGTTATGAAGTAACATATGATAAAACAACAAAGGAAACAAGCATTGAACTTTCTTCCAAGTATTTAAAAAATGAAAAAGAAAAATGTCTTTCTACAACGGTAATCTATGATAGTGATACTGGGTTACTTAAAAAAACAGAAATAATTTCAGAAATAGAAAATGGCATTATATGCACTACAACATCATCACCAGAATACCAATTATTCGATAATGGGAATTATATTAAAACAGGTCTAACAACCATTATTAAATACAAAAATAAATCAGATGAAAACCATAGTTACAAGATGGTTGTCCGAGAAGTGTATAGTGACATAAAAGTGAACCAAGGAAATGGTCAAGAATTCAGGGCAATAAAATAGCAGTAAAAGGAGAGATAAAATGAAAAATAAACTCAATAAGATATTTTCAATATTCATATTTACAATAAGCATATTTGCTTTTTCAAGTTGTATTTTTAATTCGTTAGGTGACTATCTAGAGAATATGTTAATGCAAATGGCGATTAAAATGTGGCATATACAAATATACTTTGAAGAAGACTTCAGTTCAGAATGTTATCTGACAGTCGAAGAATCAAACCGTGTCACAAAAAATACTTATCCCAAAGATTTTGATAAAGAAAGAATTATCGCAGATGTCGCAGAAAAAGATAAATTGCGAACCTGTTTTGGGATAGAAGAAATATTTAATTCAATGAATAAGAATATAGTTTTTAAGGTTTCTTTATATACAGAAAATGGAAATACTTATGAAGGACAAGTATTCATAGAAGAAGCAATTTCTGGTGGAGCTTATCAAAAATGTGAATTAACAAACACGAATAATAAAGAAGATATAATTTTGTGTTACTTTGTATATTTATTTTCTGCATCTATATAGTGGAGATCTTAATATGAAAAGAAAGTTTAGTTTTATTATTATTTTTTTAATAAATGTATTATTTCGTAATATTATTATAGCATAACCATATGAACCAATTGAACGTGTTTATTACAACTTTAGTCAGACAGAAGGTTTTGTATATTTTGAAGGCTTTGATTTCAATAATTATAATCACCTGACATATCCAAGTTTACAGGAAATGCTTGACATAACATATAATAAGCTTGTTGA
>CAMNBC010000130.1 GCA_946532115.1 uncultured Treponema sp. | reverse complement strand
CAGAGGAAAAGATAAAGATGAAATACCAATACAAAGAAATGCCTGAATCTATGAAGGGAACATACGGAGAATTTTCAAAAAACTTTGGGTTTGATTGGAAAGAATTTATTATGGGAATACCAACCCCGATGTTTCTTGTCACAACATATAAATCTAACGGGCAGCCAAATGCTACGATGCAGTCATGGGCAGGATTTACGAGTGCGAATCATGGAGGCGGATATTACGTGATTCTATGCAGCGTGAATAAAAGCGGACATCTTTACCAGAGCCTGAATGAAAAGAAGGTAGCAGTGCTGAATTTCATGTCTTCTGATTTATACAAAGCCTGCATGAAGACAATACAGAACAATCAGTTCGAGAAGGATGAGATAGCTTCATCAGGGCTTACTGTGGAAAAAGCTTCGTGGATAGACGCACCGATGGTCGCTGAATGTTTTATGAACCTTGAGTGCAAATATGTGTGGGAGAAGGAAATTGTTCCCGGTGATGATCATGTTATGATTTGTCTTGAAGTCGTAGGCGGCCATATAGAAAAGGATTATTTGGAGGATATGTTCGGAGATAAAGGGGTGCTTTATAATGTCCATTATCCGATAAATCCAGAAGCTGTGAAAGAAAAAGGTTGCGATTTTGTAGCTGCACTTAAGAAAGTAAATCAATCCGACGAATATTGAACGTCTTTCTGACTTATTGGATTCAAAAACCGTTATTCCCTGCTATAACACAAGAGATCAAAATGTACTTGCACAATCCTTCAAAAGCTACTGTCGTTTGGTAGAACTTACACCCCATCTTTGCTAAAATAAATAAATGAACCAAAACGTAGAAATAAAAGGTGCAAGAATTCACAATCTGCGGAATGTTGATGTTACTATTCCTAAAAATAAACTGACGGTAATTACCGGGGTTTCGGGAAGCGGAAAATCAAGTCTTGCTTTTGATACTCTTTATGAAGAAGGCCGTAAGCGGTACCTTATGTTTTCCGGGACTCAGCTTATGGTGGAAAGTGAACTTTCTGTTGATGATATAAGGGGGCTGTCCCCAACAGTTGTAGTTGAGCAGCGGATTATCAGGCAGAGTAATCCTCGAAGTACAGTTTCTACACGCACACAAATCGAAGCATTGTTATCATCACTTTTTGCAAACTTTGGTGTGATGGACGAAGGTTATGAACTTGATGAACCTTTGGAAGCGGCCATGTTTCAAAAAAATTCTCCAAAAGGTATGTGTCCCCGCTGGTAACCGTCTTTTGCCACAGTCAGTGTGCAGCTCTTTCCCTGAATCATCATAGGGAAATTGTAAGGTTGATTCGGTTTTGAAAATTCAGTAAAAAGTTCGGTTTTTATGTTAAAAGTTCTGAAATTTTGAACTTTAAAGTTTTATTTATAACAGAGTGGATTTATAATTATTATATGTTTTTTAGAAAATCACAAAAACAAATGCAATATAGATACATGGTTACATCAATGGGAGTATCAGTGTTCTTTCAAAATGAGAAAAAATATATGATTGATAAAGATGTTCCTAATTACAAGAATATTCTAAAAAGACTAATAGCCTGTAAAATAGCTTCATCCGAAGAACTTGATTTATTGCTAGATTCTACTAAAAAAACATATGAGTAGTTACGGGTGGAACCAACAGGGAATTGATTTATATTTAAATATTTTATATTTAGAATTATATTTGTAATTTTATTTTTTTTGCGATGATACTAATATCAAGTTCGCTCAAAAAATATTTATTTTGGTTATCAAACAAATTGGAGTTTTTATGAAAAAAATTATATATATTTTCTTATTATTATTTTTCCCAATAAATTTATTTAGTGAAAATTTGGAATATATAAATATCCAAAATTTTGATACGGTAAAAGATAGATATTATAAATATACTACGCGTATTTCAAAAATACTAATTGATTCAGAAGATAAGTTTACAATTTATCGATATGGCTGTTTTAATAAAATTTTATCTAATAATTTGTATGAAGATTTTAGTCAAACAAATAAATATTCTTTTCTTATTGACGAAGATAATTATTTTGCTTTTAAAGATAGTAATTATTTATATTTTTTTAAGGGGGAAGTATTAACTAGAGAAAACACTGTTTCTAATTCAAATAAAATTATTAATAATATTTATTGTAATAATTCAAATCCAGAGGGAAAAACATTTAAAATTTCTGATGATAATTATTTATACTATTTGGATGATGAAAGTGAATGGCATAAATGTGGTTATGTAAATTTATTTAATGAAAATAGTAATTTAGTTTTTTATACTAATTCTAGTGATTACTTTATTACTGATTACATAGGATTTTTCTCATCAGATGGTAAACAATTATTCATAGGTATTGGTGATAGGTTTATTGAAAAAACTAAAACTGAGGGGTTATATACATATAATTATCCTAACTTAAAACGTAATTCCATAAATCTTAATAATATAACTTTTGATTTAACAGTAACTGATTTATTATTATTTTATCCTAACTGTCGTTTTGAAAAAAATGGTAGCAATAAAGATTATATAATAGATAACTTTATGGATTTTGATACAATTACATTACAATTTTCAGATAATGAATTATCGTGTTTTTATCTAACATTAGAGGAAAAAGAACCTAGTAATCTAAACTCAAATATTCCAACTATAGTTCAGAAACAGATAAAAGAATTAACAGAAAAATATGGTATACCCGAAATTGCTGAGGAGTCACATAATAGTTTAGGTTTTGATAAATTTACAAGAAAATATTATTGGTCAGGTGAAATTGGAATAGAAATTACATATGAATATTATTACAGAGAAAAATATGGTATTTTAAATCCTCGTTGTGAAATTCTTTATACACTAGATGTTTTTGATCTTTATTATATAAAATAGTATAAGTCTCATAACAGGCTACTAATAAAATTATGATTGCATTGTAAATGTTAATTACTTTACAGTCATAACTTTTTAGAGAATTTATATTAGTTAATTATGTAATTAAATATGTATGCGTAAATTGTTTAGTGAATGCCAGGAGGCAAAAGCTAAAGGTTTAGGCATAGGCTATTTTTCTTTGAACAGTAAGGGCGGTTGTCCTATGTGTCACGGGGATGGAGTTATTCATCGTCATATTGGTTTTGGCAATTTTATTGATTTGAAATGCGATAAGTGCGATGGCTTTGGTTTTGTGGCAGATACAATGAAGGTTCATCTGGATGGAAAAACCATAAAAGATTGTCTGGAAATGTCAGTCTCAGAAGCCTATGATTTTTTTAAGGATAAAGATGAAGTTATCGCAAATATTTTAAATGTGCTTATCAGAGTCGGAATGGGCTACATCAAGCTTGGGCAGAAGACACCTACAATTTCTGGTGGTGAAAGTCAGAGAATTAAGCTGGCAAAGGAACTGTCAAAAGGAAAATCGGCTAAGGGCGTTTTGTATATTTTGGACGAACCTTCAACCGGGCTGTCATTTTATGATTGTGAAAAACTACTGCATTTACTGAATGAACTGGTTGATATGGGAAACACAATTATTCTTACAGAACATGACACAAGCATGCTTTCAAACTGTGACTGGATTATTGAAATGGGACCTGCTGGTGGAAAAAACGGTGGTTATGTAATTGCAGAAGGATCTCCTTTGGAATTGAAAAAAAATCCTTCATCAATTATTGGAAAATGTCTAAAAACAAAGTAAGGGCAATTTATGAATGAAAGAGAGTTTCAAATAAACGAACTGGTAAAATCTTCTCATCATCCTCAATTAAACAGTGTTATTGTCTGGGAAGACGGACAGATTCAGGCTGAATGTTATTTTAATGGTTTTACTGCAGAATCCAGACACAATATAAAATCAGTTGTAAAAAGCATTCTTTCTATTGGAATCGGGATTGCGCAGGACCAAGGGCTTTTGAATGTTGATGATAAAATTTCAAAATACTTACCGGAATTCGATGAAGGGCGGGACTTGCGGCATCGGATGATAACAATCAAACATTTACTGACAATGAGTTCCGGAATATTCTGGCAGGGCGGTGTTCATTATCATTGTCCTATGATGGATGCCATGCGCCGTTCCAAAAACTGGGTTGATTATATTGCCGACTGTCAGGTAAAAACTACTCCGGGAACAGTTTATAATTACAAAGAATTTGATGTAATCCTGCTTTCGGCAATTCTTTCAAAAGTTACCGGGGATGCTTTTGATTATATAAATGAAAAACTTTTTAAGCCTCTTGAAATTTATAATGAACGATGGATAAAAAGTCCGGATGGCGTTTATTACAGTCCTGCTTTAGACAAAGAAGAGGAAGCTGTATCAGCCTTAACTGCAAGAGAAATGCTTAAAATAGGTCAGTTATTTTTGCAGAAGGGCATCTGGAATGGAAGGCAGATAATTTCAAAAGAATATATTGAAGCTGCGGTTTCTCCATCTCCTCAGAATTCCAACTACGGATATTTGTGGTGGTTAGGAGAAGGCTGGTATGGTTGCCGGGGCTATGGCGGCCAAGCTGTTACAGTTTTCCCTGAGCAAAACAAAATTTTTGTAACTCAGGCAACAGCAACTTCAAGGCCGCTGGCTTATGAAGATATTTGGTTTGGAGATTTATAAAACTACAAAAAGGATAAAAAATTGCTACCAACAATAGACGAAGCGTTAAAGGAATTAAAGATTGCAGAAGAATTAAACCCTGGACCATGGGTAAAGCATTCCATAAACACAGGCATCGCTGCTAAAAATATTGCAGAAAAAGTTCCTGGAATGGATTCGAAAAAAGCATATATCATAGGACTTTTGCATGATATAGGAAGACGAGTGGGCGTTGTTAACATTCCGACACATGTCTATGAAGGTTATAAATATTGCATGGAAAAAGGTTGGAATGAGGTTGCAAGAATTTGTATGACACATTCGTATCTTTTAATGCAAAAAGAATTCGATTATGAACCAGAAAGTGAGAATGAGAAAGCTATTAAAGATTATATTATGAACTGCGAACCTGATGATTATGATAAACTTATCCAGTTATGTGATTCTCTGGCTGTTGATTATGGTTTTGTCATTCTTGAAAAAAGATTTGTGGATGTTACTAGAAGATACGGAATTATGGAAGGATACATAAAGGGCTGGGAAGTAGCGTTTGAAATAAAAGAATATTTTGAAGCAAGAATGGGATGCTCTATCTATGATGTTCTTCCTGATATTGGTAAAACTACACTACTTACTCCAAAACCATGGAAACCACCAGTAAAATAACTTTGCAACTTGAAGTTGCACAAGTTCTCTAAAAAGCAACTGGAGCTTGGTGGAAGTTGCAGTGCATCTTTGTTAATCTGTAATTACAAGGAGGCGTGGTCAGTTATGAGTTTTGGAAAGAACCTTCAATATTTTAGAAAGCTTAGCGGGAACATGACGCAGGAAGTTCTTGCGGAAAAGCTGAACGTGAGCCGTCAGACAATTTCAAAATGGGAAATAGATGCAGCAAATCCCGAGATGGAAAAGGCGCTTGAAATCTGCAAAATCTTTAACTGTTCTC
>CAMNBC010000129.1 GCA_946532115.1 uncultured Treponema sp. | reverse complement strand
TAGTTTTCACGTTGATAACTCCTTACAGTTCGGAGCTTCAACGCCTAAAAAGGAAAGCAAATCTTCTTACAGGAGATTTGCAGAAACTCCGCTTACAAAAATTGACTTACAGTTCGACGAACTGTTTTCATGCCAGCATTCATTCTCACACCAAGAATGTTCAGAGAAATGACATTCCGACCAGAAACTATGCTCTGACCATGAACTCAAGCTATGTTCGAGAAAATTGAAATTGTTACTATTCATAGCGTTCATCTCTGAACCTCCTGTTTAATCTAAGCCGACATAAGTCAACTTTTGCGTTATCTCAACGCTTGATGCAGATTTTATAATTTACTGAAAATCTGCAAACGAGGTTGTCACAGGCTGCAAGCGAAGCGTACCTTGACGACCTCGTATGGTTTTAATATAACACACACAAGATTTTAAATCATTAAAGATGCTCTATAATTAATATTTTTTTACACTTCATTTTTAGCCTATCTCATCATGATAGTCTGCCTATCGTATATTAATCATATAAATACGAGGAAGTTGAAAAAGACAATTATGTAATTGCTGATAATGCCGTAGAAGCCTTCGAGAAACTTAGAAATATGGGATACAGCCTATTTTTAAAAGACGTACCAGAGGATGAAGCCGCATTAGATATTCTTGACGGAATCTTTGATTATCATTTCTGCTGTAACGATTATCCAACCAGATATGCTGATTTGTCTGATACCTGGAACACAGTTTCTAGAGATGTCGAAACAAGACTTTGCGGAGAAGGCTTGTGTGATAACAGATATTTTCATTACGAAGATAACTGGCTCGAAATTGTTCAGTTGATAAAGGAAAATGATTTGGTCATTAAAACCAAAAGCTCCCGAGTTATTTACGATAATACTGATTGGTTCTTCGAATCCTTGGATTACTAGTCTCTCAAACTCATTTTCTTATTGCATCTTCTTTCCTTGCACCAGAAGTTCCACTTCTTCATTGGTTTAGGATCTTCTAAAAACTTCTTAAACAGCTCTGGATTTCTTAAGAACTCATTATAGGTAATCACGATTTCATACATTCTATTTTTTGGGGGAATATTAACTCCATTAATAGTTGCTATCATTTTCATTGTTTCATCTTCAAACAAGTATTTCTTTTTAAGGAGAATCCCGACTCTAGTCGTATCAGAATGAATAACATAATCTAAACCAGTTTTGTTATAATTCATCTCCAACATAGTTTTTATTGAATTAAGGGCTATCTCATACAACCTTGGATTTATCTTATATTCTTCGCAATAAGCCTGTGCAGCTTCTTTAAGCTCTCCATTACATGCTTTAAGCATTTCCTTAAAAAACTTTATAGCTGTATCCACTTCGTTATATGCAAAAATCTTAATAAAATGGCGTGAGCCAACATAAATATTTTGCTCCTTCTCAGAGACTATAATCACCTGCCAAAAGTCCAAGTCATATTCTTTTATATAAGTTTCAAGATAAAACTCATGATTTTTCGTAGCAGGATTATAAGAATATCGAGCATTTAGCTTGTAAAACTCTGTAAGTGTACGAATTTCATTTTTAAGATATTCTCCAGCTTCACCTTCATAAAGCGCCGCGCATGCACCTTCTTGCTTTTCAAACCTTCGTATTACCTTTTTATAAATTCGTTCTTCCAATCTCCGAACGTCAGAAAGCACATCTTTATTTAAGCGCTCTAAAAAATCAGATTCATCGGTATTTCCGCTATCTTTGACTAGATTGGAATAGAGCTTTGCTAGCACATTATAATAGTCAATTGAAATCGGCTCTCCAATTTCATAATTCTGAAATAAAGAACCTGCTAAAGGTTTATTTTCTACGCAAGGAATTCCAGCTTCTTCCAAGATTCTTCTCACAGGCCCTGTTACTATACAAGCACCTTTACTGGCAATAAAAGGAGCATCAGAATAATTATAATCCAACTTTATGCCAACATGCTCCAATCCATTTGTTAAAATAACATCGCAGCAAGTAAGTTTACTCATATCAATAGACCAGGTTCTAAATTCATCATTCTTCATCTAAAATAAGCTCCGCTTCCACCTGAATATTAAACTCATCCATCAATGCGTATACCTCTGTATCTGCAATTACGTGTGCGCTTGGAACTTGATAATGTATATATTCAAAAAAAGGTAATCGTAAGTTCGACACACATACAAATACCCATGGATAATCACTTCCCGATAACTGCTCAATACATTCATCTACACATTTTGTTAATTGTTTCCTTTGTTTTGGATCCAAGGCAAAATACGGACGCTCTATACCTGATTGCGGCCAATATACATTTTCAGCTAATAGTTCACTTAGCTTTTGTGATACACGAATAACATGTAAAAACTTCTTTTTATCTGAATATTTCCGTATGAAAGAATAAGCTAGACGACCACGCACCTTCTCCGCTAGCCGCAATGGATTTCTTTCCTCTTTTATATAATCAGCAATGCCCTCCAAAATTGTATTCATATCGCGAATTGAAACTTCCTCTTCAAGAAGACTATTTAACAGGATTTTCATATCGGAGGTATAAAATTGATTTGTAAAAAAGACATCACTAAATACATCTGGGTTATTAATACGAACCTTTTCAGTAAGTTTATTAACCATACATTGATCTAGAATTTTAGTTCTGTATTTTCTGATTATAGAAACTAGATGTTCTCTTATTACCCTCTCAGGTGCTACACATATATAACCAGCATCCTTATAATCTTCAACTTCAGATTTTGGGATGATAAAGCAATCCTGATCGTAAGCCGGCTCTTTTATTTTTTCCCAGGAGCTGTTATCTAATTCGTTTTCTACATTCCCCAAATCCATACAAAAATAATTACCTAACTTGGTGGCTTTAGCCTTTCCAACCTCTTCACCTCTAAACAAGATTGAATACTGATATGGCTTAAATGTCATATTATCTCTGATGTGGATATGAGGAAGTGGAATTCCATATTCAGCGTCAATTTGATTCTTACAATATGTAATTTCCTTTAAAAGCAAGGCTCCATCTGCTTGATTCACGAGGGAAAGCAAGCCATAGCCAAGCTGTATTTCAAAAAGAGGAGGTTGTTCGCCAAAGTTTCTGTATATTGAACTTTCATAAATTCGACGTACTCTTCTTTCCATTTATTCACCTTTTCTTATACTTGGGATCCAAGTAGCCTTGTGATTTAGTGTTTTTATCCATGAAATCGCATTGTCGTATTCTGCCTTGCCAGTGAGAATCCATAGGGTTTGCTTATTCTTGCGGATTTTTGGAACATCGGCGTAGCCATCTGTAAAGATAATCATACCCTGATATTCCGGATGGCTTTCGTAATAATCTATTGCACACTGAAAATCCGTACCACCTCGACCGAGAATCTTGATGTTCTTTCTAGCTTTTTTTAGCGCGAATTCCTGTTTGATTTCAGTATCAAAGGCAATAACCTGAATAAACTCAACTCCATAACTAAAAAAGCGATTTATGATTGAGAAAAAATGCTGCAAATCTTCATTACTGATTGAACCACTGTCGTCTACCGCCACCAGGAGATGTGTCTTTGGTTCAAACTGACTTCCCATAAACGCAAATCCATAGCGGCGATTTGGCTTCATACGAGTGAGTTTTCGTCGCTGGCTGATTATACTTGAACGGAATTGAGACAAGATTCGACGGTAGTCCATTGGAATTTTCATAGAAGCCGTAATGGTCTCCTGGAACATTCCAGAAATACTACCCCACTGGTTTGTCTTTTGTGCCTTTTCAATCTGAAGATTTACAGAATCCGACATCTCTTCATCCTCTTCCCAAAGCTCAGAGGCAGATGCAGCAGCTTCGTATTCCCAGTTTTCCCCTTCTCCTAATACAGGCGTCAAACTAGTATTACTAGTAGCTTCCTGAGAATCACCATTGGATGGCTTTATATCTGGACATATATAATAAAGCTTTCTGTAATATTCCTCATAGCTCAAACCCTGTTCCAAATTGTAATGCTTTGCATCGTGGAGCTTTGAATCCTGAAAACAATGCTCGCTAATAGTCACATCACTAGCCTTTGTAAGAGCAGAATTATTTGGACACGAAGGAACCCGCTGATACGGATGCTTAAGAAGAATACGAGTAACCTCTACCTTAAGACCCTGACCTATTTGTTCGGTGGACCAATCTTTGAGAAGTTCGGGGTTGTATTCTATACGGCGTTTTCCGGTTCTGAACGGACACTTTATCTGTGTATTCTCCTCCAGCTTGTGGGTGCAGTACACATTAAAAAGAAGAGGCTCATACAAAAACCATTTATCTACAACGCTGCTGATGCTTTCTTTTACAGACATAAATCCCCCATGTCATCCTCGGGCTTGCCCCGGGGATCTTTAATCAAAGATTGTCGGATCAAGTCCAACAATGACAATAATTACTTAATTTCCGCTACGAACTTTGTCATCTTTGAATAAAGGGTCGGGCACTCTCCAATTATGAACACCAGCGCATTTGGATACATTGTTCCACTAAACATGTTCGCAAAGTGGGCCATTGCCTCACGCAGTTTCTTTTCTTCGAGGTAATTAAAATATGCAGAAAGATTCTCTGCCATCACAGCCTTATCTGAATCCCCATACTTATCACTCTCTAGATATACAAACACAGCGTCATTAATTGTAGCAAACTGAGGAGTCTTATAACTTTCAAGCTTTAATCTATTCATCTCAAAATTTCCCTGCAGTAATTCCTTCGCAGTAAGAAGATGATTATGGTCAAGAAACTCAAAAAAACGATTCGCAGCAACCCCACCTATAATTCCACCAATCATACTTTTGTGACTCTGCTTCAAAACTTCTTTACCACTTATGATTTCTGATACACGTACCCAAGCACGTCGGTCCGGAGTTTTTTCGAGATTTTCCATATCTTCAATTGCCAACTGGTTATCCAAAGCCTTTGGGTTTGCAGCAATGTAAGAAGTGATTCTCTCATCTACTCCATTTTTGTTTGCCCACAAAAGCCAATCCTGAACACTCGGAACAAATTCATAAATGTTGAAACGCGAAACAAGTGCTGGGTCCAAATCTGTAAGCTGATATTCTTCACCATTATTGACTGCAGAAATAATGCGACTGCCTGCAGGAAGAGAACGACCGGCAAGCTTACGGTTCAAGGCAAGGTCCATGATAGTCTGCAGAACCTCAGGGCGGGCTCTGTTCAACTCATCCAAAAACAAAACTACAGGAGTATCATCTGTAGGAAACCAGTATGGAGGCATAAACTCTGTGTGTCCTGTTACTTCGTTTTTATGAGGAATACCAATAAGGTCACCAGGATCACTCATCTGGCCCAAAAACAACGACACAACTTTACATCCCTTAGCAGTATAAAACTTTTCCAATATCTGCGACTTACCAATTCCGTGCTTACCCATGAGCATGATGTTCTGTGTAGAAGGAGTTTCTTCCAAAACCTCTAAAAGCAAATTTCCATCAATTCTTACTGACATATCTAATCCTCTTCAAAAATCAAGTTTATTATAAATTCCAGGACTATCATTTAGTGATATTCTAAATTTATTTTATTCCCAATACACGGGAACTACAGTTTTTCAAGCTCCTGAC
>CAMNBC010000128.1 GCA_946532115.1 uncultured Treponema sp. | reverse complement strand
TGCGTATTGCAGCCAGCGCCCTTTTATTTGGTGCCTTCCGTGCCGTTGCAGATACTTATTCTGCATTTGATGCATTGATTCATCTTGTTCCAGGTGATGTTTACAAAATGCTGCCTTACATTATTTCACTTGTTGTACTCGCCTTTACCTCACAGAAATCTCGAGCACCTAAGGCCGAGGGTATTCCTTATGATAAGGGAACAAGGTAGCATTTATTAATTAAAACAATTCAGGTTCATATAAAATCTGATGGGCTCCCGCGGTAACGTGGTACGGACATGCTCGCTTCACGTTTTTTTGTAAGAATCCTGCGGTTTTTGCAAGCAAAAATCCTCGGATTCTTTTCATGGCTAAACGCCAAAGACGTTCAGAGGCAGTCCGTCCCCCGTTCCCGCTCCGCCCATCAGATTTTATAATGAAATAGGTCTTTTTAATAAAAAATTATATTGTAAACTTATCATAATAAATCAGTTTACAATATAAGGCAAATCTGATATATTCTCATCTATGAAAAATAAGAATGTATTAAAAATCTCTTTTATCGCGCTCTTTGCTGCGATTATTTGTGTTGGTTGTTTTATCAGAATTCCTATTGGTGTAATTCCAATTGTTTTGCAGAATGTTCTCTGCGTTTTGTGTGGTGTACTTTTGGGAGGTCTGCTTGCCGGGGCTCCAACTGCTTTATTTTTGCTTGCGGGGTTGATTGGTCTTCCTGTTTATTCGGGAGGAACTAGCGGCCTTGCTGTATGGATGGGCCCAACTGGTGGCTTCTTGCCTGGTTATTTTCTTGGTGCTATTGTGGCTGGTTTCATTGCGGGAAAGCCTTCTGTTGAGCAGAAAAAAATTACCTGGAAAATTGCACTTCGTGTGAGTCTTGCAATTCTGGCTGGTATGGTGATTTTGTATATTCCGGGTGTAATCAGATTTTCTTTCTGGGCTACTGCTAACGGTAAAGTTCCGGCTGAAAAAACAACATTGGCTTATACAATGGCTGCCTGTGTAATTCCTTATATTCCGGGTGACCTTTTGAAAACTGCAATTGCAATTCCGGTTGCTTTAAAGCTGCGACCTGTTCTTGCTCAGTATTTATATGAAGACACAGATAAAAATAACTAATCTATGTAAAACCTTTCAAACTTCTGCAGGGGCTAAAAAGGCCCTGGATAATGTGAGCCTTGAAATTAATGAAGGTGAGTGCGTCGTAATCGGCGGTGAGAATGGTTCCGGAAAAAGCGTGCTTATGTCGATTATTGCGGGCCTGCAGGATGGTGATAATCACACGGTGGTTGAGCCATTCGAAACCACCAGAGAGGGACTGTCAGGCGAAATTACAGATGCTTCTGATAAACTCAACTACCGTGCGTCTGTTCAGGTAAATGGCCGTGTAGGTCTTGTCTTCCAGGAAGCTGAAACTCAGATTTTAGGCGAGACTCCTGCAGAAGATATTGCCTTTGGTCCAAAAAATCTTGGCCGGAAAAAAGCTGATGTTCAGGCGGCAGTTTGCCAGGCCCTGGAACAGACCGGTCTTACAGAAAAGGCTGATTTTCCTGCCCGCTTTTTATCTGGTGGTGAGAAGCGCCGCCTGGCTGTTGCCTGTATGCTTGCCATGAAGCTGCCGACAATCATTCTTGATGAACCTTATGCAAATCTGGATTATGGCGGAGTAAAGCAGGTGAACAAGCTTATCCGCCAGCTCAAGGCAGAAGGTAAAACTGTAATAATTCTTACCCACGAAATTGAAAAGTGTCTTGGCCTTGCAGACCGCTTTGTTGTTCTTTTCCGTGGTAAAAAAGTTTTTGACGGAACTCCGGGAATGGGGCTGCGCCATAATCTTGAAGCCTGGAATATCAGGAATCCGCTGGTTTCTTATGGTAAGGTTGAAGATTTAATCTGGGAGTGAAAAATTTAGTCATCCTGCCCCTGAAACTAGTTCAGGGTTCAGAATCTATAAAAGAGACCCCGAAACAAGTTCGGGGTGACTGGGTAATTGGATAATGACAAACGAAACTGCATTTTCATACAAACAGGGAAACTCATTTTTGCACCGCTGTCCTGCCTGGGTAAAAATTATTTTGATTCCGGTAATCAGCGTAGGGATTTTTTATCTTCCACCATATTTTGTTGTGGCTCTTATTGCCTTACAAACGTTAGTTAGTTTTCTTTTACACTTTACGCTGCGCGAGCAGGTCAGAGATTTAAAGGCGGTTTTTTACTATGCAGTATTTTTGATTTTTGTAAAAATAATTGGAAATCTGTTGGCAGCGATTTCAATGGGCTCGCTGGCATCTTTTGAGGTCTCAGTGTTTCTACAGGTTCTTCTGGATTTTCTGGTTTCTGAAAAGGAAACCTGGCTGCTGTTACTCAAGCTGTTCTGCGTAATTCAGACAGCCTCTTTGATTTTCAAAACTTCAACTTCTCTCCAAATCCGCGAAGGGCTGGAAGTTATGGAGCTGGCAGTTCGCAGAAGCCTTCATCTGAAACCACTTGTTGATGACAGACCTAACGCCCCTATAGCTCAGGCAGTCTCTCTTTTTATCTGCTTTATTCCTCAGGTTTCAAAAAACTGGCAGCAGGCTGAGCGGGCCTGGAAGGCTCGTGGAGGCCGAAAGTCCCTGCGTATGTTTGCAGTTTTGCTTCCAGTTTTTTTCTCAGTTGGCATGAAACAGGCATATAACTCAGCACGTGCAATTTCTGCAAGAATCCGTTAAGATTATCTTAAAAAATAATTAAAAAGAGGATTCTATGAACAAAAAGTTTTTAACCTTTATTTCAACAAGTCTGGTATGCCTGTCGCTTTTCTGTAAATCAAAAGAGCCGCAAAAAAGTCTTACAAGTATTCCAATTGAAAATCGTGAGATTCCTTATACTTATGATAGAAATAAATATCAGAATAAAACAGAGCTGTCATTTGAAGAAATGATGCAGGATCTGGATACTTATATTTATCTTATTGAATCATCGTATGCTGGCTATGAAGATGCTCTTAGTCGAGGAATGGACGTAAAGGAAATAAAAAATCAATTTCAAAACAAATATAATAAAGATGAAAAAATTCAGATAGATGATTTTTATGAAACCTTATATGCTGCTTTTATACCATACATTCAGGATGGTCATGCAAATCTGAATCATGATGAAATATATAGTCATTTCATAAGACATCAGCAGATTTTCTTTTCGGATATATATGTTAAGAAAATGGATTCTTCATATTTTGTGATAAATGAAAATCAGTTAAAAATTCCGGTTGATGCAAAGTTTAATGATGATGAAAAGTATCTTTTTTACTATCCGGCAAAGGGTGAGGATATTTATAGAATTGGATGTCTTCAGACAGAAGATATAGTCTCTGTCAGCATAAAATTTGATAATCAGGAAATTTCGCTTCCTGTAAAAAAAGTTGAATCAGTTGATGAGCCTTGTTTATATTTTGTAAGAAGCACAGACAAGACAGCCTATGTGAAATATAACCGCTGCGATTTTGGAAATGACACAGAGCTCAGTTATCAATATGCCTTTTCAAACTCTGCAAAAGATTACAAGGATAAGGACTTTTTGATTGTTGATTTGCGTGGTAATTATGGTGGAGATAATTCTTATTTAATGAAGTTTCTTGCAGAACTATACAACCAAAAATTTAAGCTGGATGATTTACCAAGTACAGAAAGCAGAGAAATTTATTCTTATGCAAATATTCAGGCATTCAGATATCTTATATATGCATGGGCTGATGTAAATAATCCTGAAGTAAAACGGGTTCTGAAAGAATTAAATAAATATGAAAAAATAATAAAGAAAAAACCTCAGAAAATAATTCAAACAGAAAATAAAAAATCTGTTTCTTTTGACAATCCTGAGTTTAAGGGAAAGTTAATTTTATTAACTGATAAAAATGTTGCTTCTTCAGGAGAAGATTTCGTCTTGTATTCAGATCTTATTTTTAAAAATAAGGTAATTCAGATTGGTCAGAATACTTCCGGTTGTTTATTCTACGGAAATATTTGTGATTATTATCTTCCAAATTCTGGAATAAAATGCAGGCTTTCTTTGTCAGATTTTTCTTTCTCAGCAAAAGCAAATAAGCGTTTTCATGGAGAAGGCAAAGGCCTTTATCCAGATTATTGGTCAACTAACGAAGATTTGAATGATTCAATTTTCTTTGTTACACAAGACCAGCAGATGTACGAAGTTTTGAAAGACGTATTGTAAAAGTTATTTTGCAAGAGAGCTTGATTTCAGAGAAACTTCGCCAGAGCTCAGTGTTTTCAGGCTTCCATCTTTCAGTGTGACAATAAGGCCCGCGTTCTCGTCGATGTCGGTTGCGGTAGCTTTGTAACTTGATTTCTGGTCACCGATGAGGGGGTAAACTGTGAGCTCCTGGCCAAGCAGGAAAGAGGCTTCCTTGTATTCTTTTATGATTGCCTTGTGGGCTTCTGGGCTTAAGGCATCTTCTTCGAAAATCTTTAGAACCTGGCCTGCAATTTCTGCGGCAAGCTGGACTCGGGAAATTGAGGGAGCCGGAGCATCTGGAGAAGTCTGGGAAAGCGCATCTTCCAGAGTGCCCACAACATCAGCCAGTTCGCCTTCAAACGCAGTTTTATTTTTTTTGATATTTATTCCCATTCCAACAACGGCGGCTTCTATCATGCCGCTCTCAAAATTTGCAACACCTTCTGCAAGAATACCGCAGACTTTTTTACCGCTTACGAAAATATCATTAATCCATTTGATTTGAGGTTCTATGGTGCAGCCCTCTGGGAGCTCTGCCAGAACATTTTTAATGGCCCGGCAAATTGCTACAGCGGCACTGGCAGTGAGCCTTGCAGGATTTGTAATTCCGCCTTTTGGAGCATAAATCACAGAAATGTAAATGCCGGTTTTTTCAGGGGAAACAAAAGTGCGGCCAAGGCGGCCACGGCCGGCAGTCTGACTTTCAGCAACAATGACAGCTTTGTGATATTTTTGTCCGCTTGCTGTAAGCTGGCCATTGCTGTCGCGGAGGTTCCCGCATTCCGCCAGCAGACGTTTTGCATAAGTGTTTGTAGAATCAATTTCCTTAAAGCATTCAATATGACAATTAGAAAGTTCTGGAAAGCGGTTAGAAAAAGTTTCAGAAAAAAGCTCTGTGGTAAAAACATCATCATCTGCCAGTACGTAACCGCCGTTAGTCGTGCCTTCGATGGAAGTACCAGCTTCTCGCAAAGCTTTGACAGCCTTCCATATTGCGGCTCGGCTCACACCACACTCTGCCGCAATCACTTCACCAGAAACAGCCTGGCCCTTTGCCTGTACGAGTAATTGTAAAACCTTTTCCTTTGTTGTCATACATATATAAATATCAAAAAATCGGGATTTCTGCAATTTGCGGTAGGGTATGGAGCCACGCCGCAGGCGGCCACTGGACGGAGTGAACTAACGTTAGTTAGTGAACGAAGGAAGCGGCTGGAGCGATAGCGGAATGGCGGAACACCCGACCCTGCTGCACGCGGAGCGGGCAGCAGGGGACCGCCCGAATAATTATCTTGTAGCACCCCTGTAAATTCACTAAAATAACTGATTATGAGTAATAACAACGAATTATGCCCTTGTGGTTCGGGCAAAAAATATGGCGAATGCTGTGAA
>CAMNBC010000127.1 GCA_946532115.1 uncultured Treponema sp. | reverse complement strand
CATTTCTCCTTGCAGCGTTTGCTGCGTTGTTATTGTTTCTATATTTCTTATATGATTTTTTATGTGGCTTATGATATTTGCGGTAGCCATAATGATGCTCATACTGCCTAGACATTTCAGCCTCAATTTCTGCCTTACGCTGGTACTGCCAGTTTTTGAAGTCTCTCAAGTCCCCCTCTACTGAAGTCACGCAGAGCCCCATCATCATGGCATCGTCCAGCAACCCTACAAACGGGACAACATCTGGAATGATATCCACTGGAGAAAACACATAAATCAAAGTTCCGATGATAAAAGCTATAGTTCTATACGGAACTCCTTTGTACTCTCCGTTATAATAGGCTTTCACTAAAGCACACAGGTCCTTAATGTCATTACAAAATCGCCCCAAAGGGCCTGCCGTCTTATTCTGAATTGCATCAACGTTTGCCAGCACTCTAGAAACGTCTCTAGAACTTACATTCTCCGAAAAAGATTCGAACTTCTCGTGCACCATTCTTTTCTGATACTCTTCCATAACTTCCTCCTGCAAAGATTGTCGGGACAAGCCCGACAATGACAATGTTGTCATGCTCGGGTCTATCACAAATATGTCATGCTCGGGCTAGACCCGGGCATCTATCCTTTACCTATCTATTACCGTTTTTCGGTCTATAAGGTCTGTAATGAGGACTCTTCCAATAGATTGTAAAACGCGTACCACAAACCTGGATAGTTGCCTGCCTTTCCCGCGGAAAGAACTGCCTGATTTGAACATTCTTTCCAAAGATACGTTCAAGAATTAGTTGCAAATCTGAAATACCTCTTACATCCTGATTGTACAAAGCATTCACAATAGCATCCCTCCTGAAATCATCAAGACGAACGTCATCATTGTAATGATGATGATCTTTAATCGAAACCAATCCTTTCATAACTTCCTTTCCTCCTTGAAAAATGATTAATAATTGATTTTTATGTTGATAAACTTCCAGCTCTCTTGCCGGAAGTTATTTTTTATGCTGCGAGCTTCCTAAATCTCCCGTCCAACCATTCGGGCGCGTGCTTATAGATGTAGGAAATGACATCATCCCAAGAGTAAATACCGAGCGCCAAACAGTCTTTAATACACTTATCAAAAGATGTTTCGCCCCAACAGTAAGAGCACCATCTTAAAACTTCTGTAGCCTCGTCCACAGAGCATCTAAGACCAATTACCAGCTTTCTCGCAGTCAGTTCATCTGGCCGAGCTTGACCCGAATAAATTCCGCTCCAGGTATTTTTCTGAATGTCAGCTGCTTTATAGACTTGTGACTCCTTTAAAAAGCCCTTTACTCTAACAATGTCATGTAAAGAATACGAAAAGTTCTGTTTAATACAAAAAGGATTGTTTTCTACAGGCCCTTTTGACTTAACCTGCTTCTGAGAAGATGTGTTTGTTGATGAAATTGATTTTGAGGTGTTTGTGTTCATAGACAATGACCTTCCTAAGTATCCAAACACTACTGACAATGCACGCCAAAGATTAGACGTACAGTTTGCGAGAAGATTTGGAATGTAGTTTCAGTTTGATACTATGAAACTCATAGTGTTGTTCAAACTGTTTGGGGTTATTAACCCCTAGGTCATTATCTACAAATCATATGATGTTAGATCATTTGAATTGCAATCAGCTTTCGCTGATAGTGATGAATATAATATCCTATGGAGTATTTGTCAACAAGAAATTCGACAAATTTCAAGAGTAAGAAAAAATGTCCATTCGGGATGGACTAATTACAGGGCATTCTCTTTGAAAAACTCTTTGAAATCTGCACCATCAAAAACAGAATCGTTTTTTTTAACTAAATCTCTTATATCTTTCATTAATCTATGTTCTACTTCGCCAATTTTCTCTTTTGGTGCCAAATTTTTTTGAATTAAACAAGCTAGAATTCCAGTGAAGTCATGTCCCCTACAATACATAAATATATCTCCTGGGGTATTCCTTTTTCCCTTCCAGTTTGTAACCCCTTGCTCAACATCTATTGTCTGTTTTCCTGCATTTTGTCTTTCTTTATTTTTATTTGTAAGAATTTTTCTCACTAGGTTATCTAAATATGTATCTTCATCAGAATTTTCATAATTTAAATAAGATAGATAATCTTCAGGATGACCTTTTCGAAAGCTATCCTCAAATTTTATAACTGGACGATTTTCTTTATTATTTTTCTTAATACAATTATTTAGATGATTATTTTTAGCCTTTTTTCTCATACTACCTAATTTGCTAGTCTTTCGTTTTGTCATTTCTAGCAAATTAATCCAATAAGCCGATAAAAACTCTTGTAGAGTATTTGAAGGTTCTGAACTTAATACCAGTTTCTTTATTTCTTCGTCTTTATATTTAAATAGCAAAGTCTCCAGATCATTTGCAGGATTTGTTGTTGTTATTTGCTTAAGAGCATTTTCTTTGTCTTCCTTTATTTTATCGCAGACAATTTCAATTTCAAGCTTATCTTTATCAAAATCCATATCAACAAGTCCATAAAAAGTAGCCGGTAACTTTGGATAGCTTGGATAATTTACGTGTATATGTGCATTTCTTGCAACGATACAAATAATAGCATCCTTTGTATTGCAATCCTTTCCACAATTTGGGACAGTAAATGTTTTCTTTAGTTCATAATAATCTTGAACATCGAGATGAATTTTAGGATCTATTGGAAGTACGTTTGTTTTTTTTTCATCTACAAACTTTACATATACCTCTCTGTCATCATTACTTTCAACAAATAAGATATTACGACATGAATTATTACGTATATCTTTAGAATTTAAGGCTTTATTAATTTTAGCAAGTGCTTCTTCTATCGGTGCTTCACGTGGAGAACTCATCATAGCGTCAGATATATTTTCTGTATCATTGTTTTTTAATGGAGGTGGATTTCGTTTATCACTCATCTGAATACCTCGCACTGATCATAGGGGTCTGTAAACAGAAATAGTCTTCTACGATAGCAGGCGAATGCGTTGCTACTAAGACTTGAATATCTTTTTCTTCACAAATCTTCATAATTGTTTTTAATAAATTCCTTTGCCAGTCCAAATGCAAAGAACTTTCAGGCTCATCAAGCAATACTATCGAATTTTGTTTATTTGAATCCGGCATAGCTTCAAAAAGAAGTTCATAAAATAAGATTATTAGCTTTTTTTCGCCCGAGGATAATTTTGTTATTGGTAATTCTGGATCATTAAGATATTTAGGATGATTTGGTACCGCTTTCAATTCTCCATCTTTTATAGCAAGCTGTTTGAAAATCATTTCAAAATCTTTATTAAGTAATTGTACTAAATCATTCACTTTTTCATAATTCTCAGTAATGTTTCTATTTATTTCAGCTTTTAGAGAATAAATAATATCATCTGGTGTAAAACTATAAATTGATGAATCCTGTTTACCAGTGCGATTCTTATCCTTATTTGCAAAAATGTGGGTGCATTTTATCACATTCATTTCTTTTTTGAATTCATCTAAACTTATTGGGGATTCATTACTGAAAAAAGTATAGTCAAATTTGCCATCATTATCTTTTTTCACAATTGTAAAAGTTTTATTATTATCAAAGTTTAATTCTATACTTTCAAATAAAAGACCGTTAAGTTCAGCTTCATCTACATTACAAGCGGCATTTATAATTTTAAATAGGGTTGTTTTCCCCATACCATTAAAACCATACAGAATTGTAATATACTCATTCGGGAAACATTCAATATCAAAATTATTTTTTTCTAAGCCAAATAAATTTTTAACATGGATATGCTTTATTTTCATTGAAGTAACCTCATTCTTACTTATTTTTATTTTATCACTTGATTTGATGGATTTCAAATAAGAAATCTAAACGCTCATAAAAAAAGAGGTACTTCAATTTTGAAGTTACCTCTTTGTACAAAAATGGATTGCTTTGGAAATCCTAACTACTTACGGCGTGGGTCCTTGGGCATCTTTTTGTAGGGGTTGTTTTTACCCGCAAAATCGGTCCAGCCGCCGTACTTCTGACCTGTAGGAGATTTAACACCGTGGTTAATCTCCTGAAGTGTAGGTTTGCGGCCGTGACAACGTTCTGCATCCTCGAAGATTCCTTTAAGGACCTCTGTACCATGCTCATCCATAATCTGATTGAACCAAGCCATATAAACTCCTTCTCGACCTGTTGTCGAGCTTTTAATAAAGATTTTTTAGTTCAGAACTAACACTAAACGTCCTTTTATGGCTTTATAATAGCTCTGAATCTCATTTTGGTCTGAAATTCGGAATGGACATTTTTCAACTACTTTTTTTGTAATTTTGAGGTCAGAAGCTGCGGATTTTCCAGAAAGTCTTTGTGAAGGATGACTTCTGACTTTCCGTTTATTGTCAAATTGGAGAAAAGATATCCGCTGAAAAGTTTCTTGTCTGCTTCCGGGAATTTTTCAAAAAGGCTCTTTATGGAGGCCCGGGCAATTTCTATTGATTTCTGATTTAGAGCTTTATCTTCTGTCTGTATTCGTTTTCTAAAGCTCTGAAAATCCTGAATTTCTTTTGCGGGAGAAGCAAAGAGTTCAGCACAAAGGTCATTAAGTAAGTTTTCAACAACAAGGTATTCATCAATATGAAACTTAACTGCCATATTACTATAAGGAAGCAGCCCTACCGTAATCTGATCCTCATCAATATAGACCTCTATTTCACTGGCATTTATTATCTGCCTTTTTCTGAGGCGGGAACTTAAATAGCTTAAGCCAAGATTCAATTCAACAAAGTCTTTTAAGGTAGATCTACTGCAAGACAATTCATATTTGTTCCGAAGCCTTTTGATGACCTTATACAAATAAAGGTCCACTTCCTGAGGAGTTGGGGTCTTACCCAGTAGATAATATTCTTTTTGCAGACTATGGCGATTCGATACTTTAGAAAAGGTTGATCTCCAAAAGTCGCATTTCCACAGCTCCTTTTGCGCATGATTCAAAAGCCAGATCTTTTCCAGCTTAAAAACGGTAGTCTGAGGATACAAGTCATATTCCAGATTCTCTAGTGCGTACCGCCATTTCTGTAGTTTTTTTAGTATATCATCGCTTTCCTGCATAACTATAATATAGTCATGTAGAACTCTCATGTAATGATATTTGCAAAAATTATCCCGCCATCTGCATCACCATCCCTAGAATACAGACTCCACACATAGCATACACAACCAAGTCCAGCCAACAGTGTTCATTACAGGTTCTAAGGAAGCTGAGCACGCTGGCCTTAATCTCCCCTCCCCTATCTTACTGTCGTATTTACAATGTCTATTTTGCATAGTTTTTGTATTAATTTTGTATATTATTTGCATAGTATTTGTATTTACTTTGTATATTTTGTCTAGTGTAATTCTATACAATACAAGAAGTTACAAAGGCAAAATTTTAACCCCTCCAGATTGGATTTTTTACGTATAAGATGCACGCATAGAAGCTGATTTTTGACGATTTTGCGTATTACATTTTTATATACTTTGTATATACATTTTATACATATTTGTTTATATTATGCATATACTCTGTTTATTTATTGTTTATATTTTTGTAATACTTTGTATATTTTGTCTTGCATTTTGCTAATACATCGTCTATAATGTATAT
>CAMNBC010000126.1 GCA_946532115.1 uncultured Treponema sp. | reverse complement strand
CACCAAAAGGCTCTGCCCTTTGGAAACCTGAGAAGGGCAACGTTGCCCTTTCTAATCCTCCGCCAACAAGACTCTGTCTTTTTGGATTATTTGCCAAAGACCGATGTTCTCTGGACTCTTTATTATTTTTTTTTACATGTTCTTAACAATTTTTACATTGGAACTTAACACAACTCCTGTAGATTTAGGACATCTTAATAAAGAGATTAAAATCTCAAGGAGTTATTATGAAAATCAATCTACAGAAAATGATTCTTGGAGCAATTTTGGCTACATCGATTTGTTCGGTTTATGCTGCTCCAAAATTTAACAGCAAGAAATCAATTACAGTTTTGAGTCGGGAAGACGGATCTGGAACGCGGGGTGCTTTTATTGAACTTTTTGGTATTGAAAAAAAAGATACATCAGGTAAAAAAGTTGATTACACAACTGACGAAGCTGCAATTACAAATTCAACTGCAGTAATGCTTGCAAGTGTTGCCGGTGATAATTACGCTATTGGTTATGTTTCACTTGGTTCACTAAATGATTCTGTAAAAGCCGTAAAAATTGACGGTGCAGATGCAACTGTTTCAAACATCAATAATGGTTCGTATAAAATTAGTCGTCCGTTCAATATTGCAGTAAAAGAGGGGCTTACCCCTGTTGCTCAGGATTTCGTTAATTTTATTTTAAGTGATAAAGGACAAAAAGTTATTGCTGCTAACAAGTATATTCAAGTTGCAGCTAAGTCTTACATTTCTTCAAAAGCCAGCGGAAAAATTGTAGTTGCAGGTTCATCTTCAGTTTCACCAGTTATGGAAAAATTGATTGAAGCATACAAAAGCGAAAACCCAAATGCAAAGATCGAACTTCAGACTTCCGATAGTACAACTGGGGTAACAAACGCAATCAACGGAACCTGCGATATTGGAATGGCAAGTCGCAGTCTTAAAGATTCAGAAAAATCAAAGGGCGTTCAGGAAGTTACAATTGCAATTGATGGAATTGCCGTAATTGTAAACAAATCAAATCCAACAGAAAACCTTTCAAAAGCCCAGGTAGAACAGATTTTTACTGGAAAAACTTTGAAGTGGAATGAAGTAAAATAATAATCACCAGGCAATACGACGAGTCAAGGCACACTACGTTGAATTATCCCCCAAATAATTGAAAACCTCCAGCTAAAAAACTGGAGGTTTTCTTTTTTAACATAATTTTAACAAATCCTTCCTTATATCTTAACAATCTTCATTTAAATTAGAGCCATGAAAATTAAAGAGAAATTCTGGGAAATTATTTTTCTCCTGGCGGCGGGATTCAGTTTTCTTGCTGTTCTTTTAATCTGTCTGTTTTTATTTGCAAATGGCATTCCGGCTATACAAAAAATTGGAGTTGCAGATTTTTTGTTTGGAACTAAATGGAAACCGGGAAACGATCTTTATGGCATTTTTCCCATGATTTTGGGAAGTTTTTATGTAACTGCAGGAGCCGTTATTGTTGGAGTTCCAGTTGGACTTATGACTGCAGTTTTTCTGTCAAAGTTCTGTCCTGAATGGCTGCATAAAATTCTTAAACCTGCAATTGATTTACTGGCGGGAATTCCAAGTGTAGTTTACGGATTTTTTGGACTTATGGTAATTGTGCCTGCTGTCCGAAATGTTTTTGGAGGAAATGGTTCTTCTATTCTTACAGCAAGTATTCTTCTCGGAATGATGATTTTACCAACAATTATTTCTGTTTCTGAAAGTGCCTTGAATGCTGTTCCTCAAAGCTTTTACGAGGGAAGCCGTGCTCTTGGTGCAACCCATGAACGAAGTGTTTTTAAGACTATGTTGCCTGCAGCAAAATCTGGAATTATGGCTGGAATAATTCTAGGAATTGGTCGTGCAATTGGTGAAACAATGGCGGTTATTATGGTTGCCGGAAATCAAGCTCGAATCCCGGATTCAATTTTGAAAGGCATAAGAACTTTGACAGCGAACATCGTTATTGAAATGGGGTATGCAACTGACCTTCACAGGGAAGCTCTTATTGCGACTGGTGTTGTTTTGTTTGTATTTATTCTGCTGATTAATTTGACTTTTAATCTTGTAAAAAATAGGGGACGCTTATGATGAAAATTGAGTTAGGGATTGGAGCACCTTTAGTCGACCGCAGCCGGAACGGAGTGGAGGCGAGGACGATGAGCGTTAGCGAAGTGCGGAAAGCCCGGCGACCGCTTGCGGGCGCAACTTCCATAAAAACAAAATCTGGATTTGTCAGAGCCGGTGTTTATTTTTGTTCAGGAATCACTTTTGCAGTTTTGATTTATATGCTTGTCTACATTTTTGTAAAAGGCGTGCCTTATTTGTCGTCATCACTTTTTAGCTGGAACTACAATTCGGAAAATTGTTCGGTGGTGCCGGCTCTTGTGAACACTTTGATTATGACGCTGCTTGCATTGTTGATTGCTTGTCCTTTGGGAATTGGAAGTGCCATCTACCTTGTGGAATACGCCCGTAAAGGAAACCGCTTTGTGAATGTGGTTCGCATGACTACAGAAACTTTAACAGGCATTCCTTCTATTATTTATGGACTTTTTGGAATGCTGCTGTTTGTGGAATTTTTGCACTGGGGATATTCGCTGATGGCTGGAGCCGCAACTGTTGCAATAATGATTCTTCCAACAATTATGCGGACTACAGAAGAAGCTTTGCTTGCGGTGGCAGATTCATTCCGGGAAGGAAGTTATGGACTTGGAGCCGGAAAATTACGCACGGTGTTTAAGGTAATCTTGCCAAGTGCTGTGCCAGGTATTTTGAGTGGAGTAATTCTTGCAACCGGGCGCGTTGCAGGTGAAACTGCTGCCTTAATTTACACTGCGGGAACTGTAGCTCAGGTGCCGGAAAATCTGTTTGGGTCTGGCCGAACGCTTGCAGTTCACATGTATGTATTGAGTTCTGAAGGACTTCATACCGGGCAGGCCTTTGCTACGGCTGTTGTGCTTTTGGCAATGGTTGTGGGGATTAATGCTTTGGCAAATGTGATAGCAAAAAGAGTCAAAAAATAATGGAAGGACGATATGAATAAAATAGAAATTAAAAATCTTGATTTATTTTATGGCAGCTTTCATGCCCTTAAAAAAATAAATCTTGAAATTCCCGAGCATCAGATTACGGCGTTTATTGGGCCAAGTGGTTGCGGAAAATCTACTTTGCTTAAATCCATAAACCGTATGAATGATCTGGTGGAAGGATGTAAAATCAATGGGGAGATTCTAATCAGAAATGGATGGAAAGTTTCCCCTTACGGCCACACTTCGTTGCGTCCTATCCTCTCTAGCGGGGACAGCCCGCAACACTCCGTTTTCTGGAATATCCTCGAAAAATCCACCGACGTAAACTTGCTTCGTAAAAATGTGGGAATGGTATTTCAAAAACCTAATCCTTTTCCTATGAGCATTTATGACAATATTGCTTATGGACCACGTACTCACGGAATTAAGCGGAAAGCCGATTTAGATGAAATTGTTGAAACTTCCCTACAGAATGCGGCAATCTGGGATGAATTAAAAGATAACCTGAAAAAATCAGCATTGGAATTAAGTGGAGGTCAGCAGCAGCGGCTTTGTATTGCACGTGCTCTTGCAGTAGAACCAGAAGTCCTGCTTATGGATGAACCAACTTCGGCTCTGGATCCAATTTCAACTTCAAAAATAGAAGACTGTGTTCTTGGACTAAAAGAAAAATACACCATTGTAATTGTTACCCACAATATGCAGCAGGCAGTTCGTGTAAGCGATAAAACTGTTTTCTTCCTGTTGGGAGAAATTATCGAGTCAGGTAATACCGAACAGATTTTCAGTAAGCCTAAGATGAAAAAGACGGAAGACTATATAACCGGACGTTTTGGTTGATGGAGAAAAAAATGCGAGAAAAATATGAACAGGAATTAAAGAAGCTGAACTCAGCTATTATCAATATGGGAAAGATGATAGAAATTGCCATTGAAAGTTCCATGATTGCACTAATGGGACGTGATACTGAAGCAGCAAAAACTGTAGGTCAGAATGATGAAGCCATAAATGAAATGGAAAGGGAAATTGAAGCTCAGTGCATGAAGCTTTTGCTCCAGCAGCAGCCAATGGCAACAGATTTAAGAATGATAACAGCGGCATTAAAAATGATTACGGATATGGAACGAATCGGGGACCACGCGGCTGATGTGGCAGATTTGGTTTTGAATGTTCCTGACTGTAAATATGGGAAAATGAATGAAATAACCGAGATGAGTTCTGAAATAATCAAAATGCTTCACGATGCGGTGCAGTCATACATAGACAAAGATTTTAACAAAGCAAAAAATGTAATTGCTCACGATGATGTAATTGATGATTTGTACCACGTAATAAAAAAAGACTTAGTTGAAAAGATTCGTGAAACGACAGAAGGAGAAACAATTCTTGATTATCTTTTGATTGCAAAATACATAGAACGTATCGGTGATCACGCTACAAACATTGCAGAATGGGTAATTTTTGCGTTGACTGGGGAGAGAGAATGAAACATCGATTTTCTTTTTTGGTTGGAATTTCGATAGTTATTGTAGTATTAATATTTCTTCCTACCGGTTTTGAAGGTGCTCTTCAATTTAAGGATGCTGAAAAATGCAAAGTGCTTGTTGAAGAGGTGGATAATTCAAGCCTTATTGATACAGGATTAATTCGCACCGGTCAACAGATTTGCAAAGTTCGTTTTTTAACTGGCAGATTTGAGGGACAGACCTCGTTTGGCTGGAATATGCTGGGAGGTTCTCTTTCTCAGGATAAACTTTTTAGACCAGGAGATAAAGCTCAGGCTGTTGTACATCATGACGAAGGAGAAATAATTTCTATCAATCTAATTGATTACTACCGCCTTGATGGCGAACTTGTTCTTGCAATTGCTTTTGCACTATTTCTGATTTGCTTTGCTCGTGGTGTTGGTCTTCGCTCGGTTTTGTCTTTTGTAATCACGATTCTTGTTTTGTGGAAAATTTTAGTTCCGCTCTTTTTAAAAGGTTATAATTCGATTTTTGTTGGACTAGTTGCAGTTGCCATAATGACTTTCGTGATTCTTCTTTTTGTTTACGGGCTTGATAAACGGCTTTTATCTTCATTCTTTGGCTCAATGAGCGGAATTATTTTTGCCATGATTCTTTCAATAATTTGTAGTAAAGCTTTTCATATTCACGGAGCGGTAATGGCAAATTCTGAGGCACTTTTGTATTCAGGTTTTGCCGATTTGAACTTAACTCAGATTTTTATGGCCTCTGTTTTTATTGGGGCCAGCGGTTCTGTAATGGATCTTAGTGTTGATATTACCTCAGCTGTGTCTGAAGTTGTACGAAATTGTCCGGATATTTCAACAAAAAAAGCCATAAAATCAGGACTTGCAGTTGCTCGTGCCGCCATGGGAACAATGACAACTACACTTTTGCTGGCATATTCTGGAAGTTGCATCGCTTTTCTTATGACTTTTATGGCTCAGGGAACTCCAGTTTACAATATTCTGAATAACAATGTGGTAGCCGCCGAAATCATCAACACAATTGCAGGAAGTTTTGGACTTGCAATGACAGCTCCATTAACCGCCTTTATTTCTGGAATTCTTCTTACAAACAAAGACAATTTTACAAAGGCTTAACACATCCTACATTAAGGCTTAATACACATATTTTATATTGACCTT